>JBFWQM010000001.1:0-14036 GCA_050249455.1 Rhodospirillaceae bacterium
CGGCCCAGTCGCCCAGCGCCACCGCGCGGTCGACCATCTGCGGGAAGTCGCCCGAGTCGTAGGTCATGCCCAGGCCGTTGTCGTAGGGGATCTCGGCCGGGCCGATCAGGTTGCGGCGGCGGATCTCGACCCGGTCGATGCCGAGCGCGCGGGCGCCCAGGTCCAGCAGCCGCTCCAGCACGTAGACCACCTCCGGCCGCCCGGCACTGCGGTAGGGGCAGGTCGGCGCGGTGTTGGTCGTCACCGCGCGCGCGCGCGCGCTGGCCGCCGGGATGCGGTAGGTCAGGTTCATCACCTCGACGCCCTTGACCAGGGGCACGAAGGAATAGGCATAGGCGCCGACGTTGCCGACGTTGTCCGACCGCATGGCGAGGATGCGCCCGTCGGCGTCGAAGGCGAGCGCGGCATCGACCACCAAGTCGCGCGCCTGCAGGTCGGTCAGGAAGGCGTCGCTGCGGTCGGCGGTCCACTTCACGGGTCGGCCCAGCCGCCGCGCCGCCCAGGCGACCAGCGCGAATTCCGGATAGAGCGGGTTGCGCGTGCCGTAGTTGCCGCCGACGTCGCCGGCGATCACCCGCACCGCTTCCTCCGCCAGGCCCAGGATGCCGGCGATCTCCTTCTTGTGGCGCACCGGGCCGCCGGAGCCGGCCCAGACGGTCAGCCGGCCGGTCGCCGCGTCCCACGCCGCGGTCGCAGCGCGCGGCTCCATCGGTACGCCGGTGATGCGCGCGACGGGGGTGCGCAGCCGCACGACGTGCGCCGCCCCGGCCATCGCGGCGGCGGTGCCGGCGACGTCGCCGATGTCCATGTCGAGGCACAGGTTGTCCGCCCGGCCCGGCCAGGTGCGCGGCGCCTCCGGCTCCAGCGCGGCGGCGGTGTCGGTGACGGCGGCCAGCGGCGCGTAGTCGACCGCCACCCGTTCCGCCGCCGCGCGCGCGACCGCCGCGGTGTCGGCGATCACCATCGCCACCGCCTCGCCGACGTAGCGGCAGCAGTCGTCGGGCAGGGGCAGGGCGCGCGGCACGAACAGCGGCGACCCGTCGCGGTTCGCCACCGGAATGTCCGGCGGCGACGAGCTGACCGGGTTCAGCGGCATCGGCGTCAGCCCGTCGGCGCGCGCGTCGCGTCCGGTGAGCACCGCGACGACGCCCGGCATGGCCAGCGCGGCCGTCGCGTCGATCGCCGCGATGCGTGCGTGCGCGTGCGGCGAGCGGACCATCACAGCGTGCGCCTGGCCGGGCAGGCTGACGTCATCGGAGAACGCGCCGCCGCCGGTCAGGAGGCGCGCGTCCTCCTGGCGGCGGACCGGCTGGCCGATCATCGGGTGCATGGAACCTCCGGGCGCAGCGAACGCGGTTGCTCAAATTATCCGCAGCCAGCCATTGGCGCACCATGCGGATTCGGTGATACCGTGAACGGAAAGGGCGGTCGAAACGCCCGGGGTGCAGGGGGCCGTGGACGCGATGTCCGAGTACATCCTGGAGACCGAAGGCCTGTCGAAGCAATTCCGCGGCTTCGCCGCGGTCAACGGCGTCGGCCTGAAGGTGCGCCGCGGCACCATTCACGCGCTGATCGGCCCCAACGGCGCCGGCAAGACCACCTGCTTCAACCTCGTCACCAAGTTCCTCGAGCCGACCGGCGGGACGATCCGGTTCAAGGGCCGCGACATCACCGGCGCGCGGCCGGCCGACGTGGCGTGCATGGGCATGGTGCGCAGCTTCCAGATCTCGGCGACGTTCGGCCACCTGACGGTGCTGGAGAACGTCCGCGTCGCGCTGCAGCGCCCGCTCGGCACCTCATTCCACTTCTGGCGCTCCGAACGGTCGCTCGCGGCGCTGAACGGCCGCGCGATGGCATTGCTTGCCGACGTCGGGCTCGACGGCGAGGCGCAGCGGCTGGCGGCGGAGCTGCCCTACGGCCGCAAGCGGGCGCTGGAGATCGCGACCACCCTGGCGCTCGACCCGGAGATGCTGCTGCTCGACGAGCCGACCTCGGGCATGGGGCACGAGGATGTCGGCCGCGTCGCGGCGCTGATCCGCCGCGTCGCCGCCAACCGCACCGTTCTGATGGTGGAGCACAACCTCTCGGTCGTCGCCGACCTGTCCGACATCATCACGGTGCTGGCGCGCGGCGAGGTGCTGGCCGAAGGCCCCTACGAGGCCGTCTCGCGCAACCCGGAGGTGGTCGCGGCCTACATGGGCACCGGGGATGCCGGGCATGGCTGAGGCCGCGCGCCCGCTGCTGGAGGTGCGCGACCTCAACGCCTTCTACGGCGAATCGCACGTCCTGCACGGCATGAGCTTCGCGGTGCCGGCGGGCGAGGTGGTGACGCTGCTCGGCCGCAACGGCGCCGGCAAGACGACGACGATGCGCGCCATCACCGGCATCCTGCGCGCCCGCCGCGGCTCGATCGTCTACGACGGGGTGGAGACGATCGCGCTGCCGACCTACCGCATCGCCCGGCTGGGCGTCGCCTACTGCCCGGAGGAACGCGGCATCTTCGCCAGCCTCAACGTGCGCGAGAACCTGGAGCTGCCGCCGGTGGTGCGCGCCGGCGGGCTGACCCTGGCGGAGGTCCATGCGCTGTTCCCGCGGCTGGTCGAGCGCGCGTCGAGCCAGGGCACCAAGCTGTCGGGCGGCGAGCAGCAGATGCTCGCCATCGCGCGCATCCTGCGCACCGGCGCGCGGCTCCTGCTGCTCGACGAGCCGACCGAGGGGCTGGCGCCGGTCATCGTGCAGCAGATCGGCGATATCGTGCGCACGCTCAGGGACAAGGGCTTCACCGTGCTGCTGGTGGAGCAGAACTTCCGCTTCGCCGCCACGCTCGCCGACCGCCACTTCGTGGTGGAGAACGGCGCGGTCATCGACATGATCCCGCGCGCCGACGTCGCCGCGAGCGTCGACAGACTGCAACGATACCTCGGCGTCTGACGCCGAACACCAGGGGAGGGAACCATGCGTCTCAGGGGTCTGCTGTCGGTGCTGCTGCCGGGCGTGCTCGCCGCGGGGGCGGCGCACGCGGTCGACGGCAACATCAAGATCGGCGTGCTGAACGACCAGTCCGGCACCTACGCCGACCTGTCCGGCCAGGGCTCGGTGTGGGCGGCGCGCAAGGCCGTGGCGGACTTCGGCGCCGCCGCCAAGGGCATGAAGGTCGAGGTCGTCTTCGCCGATCACCAGAACAAGCCCGACATCGGCGGCAACATCGCGCGCCAGTGGTACGACCGCGACAACGTCGACCTGATCGTGGACGTGCCGACATCCTCGGTTGCGCTCGCCGTCAACCAGATCACCCGCGAGAAGAACAAGGTGTTCATCTCCTCCGGCGCCGCGGCGTCCGACCTGACCGGCAAGGCGTGCTCGCCCAACACCGTGCACTGGACCTACGACACCTGGGCGCTCGCCAACGGCACCGGCAAGGCGATCGTGCAGACCGGCGGCAAGACCTGGTTCTTCCTGACCGCCGACTACGCCTTCGGCCACGCGCTGGAGCGCGACACCGCGGCGGTCGTCACCGCCAACGGCGGCAAGGTGCTGGGCCAGGTGCGCCATCCGTTCCCCGCCACCGACTTCTCGTCGTTCCTGCTCCAGGCGCAAGGCTCGAAGGCGCAGGTCATCGGCCTCGCCAACGCCGGCGCCGACACGGTCAATTCGATCAAGCAGGCTGCCGAATTCGGCATCGTCCAGGGCGGGCAGAGCCTGGCGGGCCTGCTAGTCTTCATCACCGACGTGCACGCGCTCGGGCTCAAGACCGCGCAGGGGCTGATCATGACCGAGGCGTGGTACTGGGACCTCAACGACAACGACCGCGCCTTCGCCAAGGAATTCGCCGCGGCGAACCGCGGCAACCATCCGACCATGGTGCAGGCGGGCGTCTATTCCGGCGTGATGCACTACCTCAAGGCGGTCGAGGCGCTGAAGAGCGAGAACGACGGCGGCAAGGTGGTCGCCCGAATGAAGGAGATGCCGACCGACGACAAGCTGTTCGGCAAGGGCACGATCCGCGCCGACGGCCGCAAGGTGCACGACATGTACCTGTTCGAGGTCAAGAAGCCGGCGGAATCCAAGGGGCCGTGGGACTACTACAAGCTGCGCGCCACCATCCCGGCGGCGGAGGCGTTCCGCCCGCTCGACCAGGGCGAATGCCCGCTGGTCACCAAGGGCTGACGGAGCCAGGGCCGGCGTTCGCGCCGGCCCGCCGGCCGCGCCAGGGATCCCCGCGATGTTCGATCTGATCGGCGTCCCGCCGCAGGTCCTGTTCGGCCAGCTCACGCTCGGCGTCATCAACGGCGCTTTCTATGCCATGCTGAGCCTGGGTCTGGCCGTCATCTTCGGGCTGCTCAACGTCATCAACTTCACGCACGGCGCTCAATACATGATGGGCGCGTTCGCGGCATGGATGCTGCTGACCTTCGCCGGTATCCCGTACTGGGGGGCGCTCGTGCTGGCGCCGATCGCGGTCGGCGCGATCGGCATCGTCATCGAGCGGCTGATGCTGCGCCGGCTCTATCATCTCGACCACCTGTACGGCCTGCTGCTGACGTTCGGGCTCGCGCTGGTGTTCGAAGGCGTGTTCCGCAGCCAGTTCGGCTCGTCCGGCAAGCCCTACGACAACCCGATCCCGGGCGGCAGCAACCTGGGCTTCATGTTCCTGCCCAACTACCGCGCCTGGGTGGTCGCCTTCTCGGTCGCGGTCTGCTTCGCGACCTGGTTCCTGATCGAGCGCACCAAGCTCGGCTCGTACCTGCGAGCGGCGACCGAGCGGCCCGAGCTGGTGCAGGCGTTCGGCATCAACGTGCCGCGGATGATCACGCTGACCTACGGCTTCGGCGTCGGGCTGGCGGCGCTCGCCGGCGTACTGGCGGCGCCGATCTACCAGGTCGCGCCGACGATGGGCTCCAACCTGATCATCGTCGTGTTCGCGGTGGTGGTGATCGGCGGCATGGGCTCGATCCTCGGCTCCATCCTGACCGGCTTCGGCCTCGGCGTCGTCGAGGGGCTGACCAAGGTGTTCTACCCGGAGGCGTCCTCGACGGTGATCTTCGTCATCATGGCGATCGTCCTCGTCCTGAAGCCCGCCGGCCTGTTCGGCACGCCGCGGTGAGGGGGCGATGACCAACGCGGCGGCGCCCGTTCCCTTTTCCCCTTGGTCATGCGCGGGCCCGACCCGCGTATCCAGCGCGCGCGGTCAGCGCGCAGGAGACTCTTCTGCGCGGCGAGCCGCGCCGCTGGATGCGCGGATCAAGTCCGCGCATGACACCTTTTGGAAATCACGCGGCACAGGGCGCCCCGCATGAGCGGCAACCGCAACATGGTCGCGCTCGCGGCGCTCGTCGCGCTGGGCCTGGTCGCGCCGTTCTTCGTCTACCCCGTGTTCCTGATGAAGGTGCTGTGCTTCGCGCTGTTCGCCTGCGCGTTCAACCTGCTGATCGGCTATGTCGGGCTGCTGTCGTTCGGGCACGCGATGTTCTTCGGCGGAGCGGCCTACGTCACCGGCCACGCGGTGAAGGCGTGGTTGTGGCCGACAGAGCTCGGCATCGCTGCCGGCATGGCGGCGGCGGCGGTCCTGGGGCTGGTGGTCGGGCTGCTCGCGATCCGCCGGTCGGGGATCTATTTCGCGATGATCACCCTCGCGCTGGCGCAGATGTTCTTCTTCTTCTGCATCCAGGCGCCGTTCACGCACGGCGAGGACGGCATCCAGGCGATCCCGCGGCGGCCGGTGCTCGGCCTCATCGATATCCGCGACGACCTGACCTTCTATTACGTGGTGCTGGCGATCTTCTGCGGTGGCTTCCTGGTCATCTACCGCGCCATCCATTCGCCGTTCGGCCAAGTGCTGAAGGCGATCCGCGAGAACGAGCCGCGGGCGATCTCGCTCGGCTACGCGGTGGACCGCTACAAGCTGCTGGCCTTCGTGCTGTCGGCGGCGCTGGCGGGGCTCGCCGGCGCGACCAAGACGATGGTCTTCCAGCTCGCCTCGCTGACCGACGTGGCCTGGCAGATGTCGGGCGAGGTGGTGCTGATGACGCTGGTGGGGGGTATGGGAACCGTGTTCGGCCCGATCGTCGGCGCCGCCGCGATCATCACCATGCAGAACTACCTCGCCGGGTTCGGCGAGTGGGTGCTGGTGATCCAGGGCGCGATCTTCGCGCTCGCCGTGCTGATGTTCCGACGCGGCGTGGTGGGCGAGCTCGCCGCCTGGGCGCGCCGCCGCGGGCGATAGGGTGGGGCCGGCCGCGCCGGCCCCACCGGATCACGCATCGAACCTACGCACTCACGCTGCGCAACCACGCAACAACCGACGCAACGCCACTACGCCTACGCAACGCCTACGCACGACAACTAGAGCGACAGCACGAAGCCGTCGTAGCGCTCACGGCGGTCGGCCTGTGCGGCCGCCTTGGCCGCCGGATCCGGCGCCGCCGCCGGCTTGCGCGCCTGGCGCGGGCTGCCGCACCGGCTGAGCGCGGCGTAGAACCGCGCGATCGCCGTGCGCATCCGGTCCGCCCGGTCACGCTGCCGTCCCGTCACCACCCGCTGCATCTCCGTGTTCCCCCGAACATCGGCCCCAACGCCGATGAATGTAGGGGGCAGGATTTCACATGGAATGAATCGGCACTGTGATGAACGCCACACCACGCCCGAATCGGCTGCGGCGCATCGTCGCGTTCAGCCTGCGCGCACGGTTGCGACGAACCGGGCGGCCTCGCGGCTCAGGGTCTCGGTCTGCGACGCGAGCGAATCCGCGTGAGCGCGCACCGTCGCGGCGGCGGTATCGGTGGCCTGCGCCGCATCGCCGACGCCGGCGATGTTGCGCGATGCCGTGCCGGCGCAGTCGACGGCGCGCCGCACGCTCTCGTTGATGCGGTCCGTGGCGGCCGACTGGTGGCCGGCGGCGCCGGTGATGGCCGTGGAGACCGCGTCGATGCCGCGGATCGAGCCGCCGATGGTGCCCACGGCGCTGACCATGCCCTGGGTGGCGCCCTTGATGCCGGCGACCTGGGCGGTGATCACCTCGGTCGCCTTGGCGGTCTGGCCGGCCAGCGACTTGACCTCGTGGGCAACCACGGCGAAGCCCTTGCCGGCTTCGCCGGCGCGCGCCGCCTCGATCGTGGCGTTGAGCGCCAGCAGGTTGGTCTGGCCGGCGATCTCGTTGATCAGCCCGACCACCTCGTCGATGCGCTGCGCCGACTGGGTGAGAAGCGAGGCCGACTCCTGCGCGCCGTGGGCCTCGCGCATCGCCTTGGCGGAAGCGTGCGCCACCTCGTCGGCCCGGCGGTTGATCTCCCCGATCGCGTCGGCCAGCGCATCGGCGCCCGACGAGACCGCGTGCATGTCCTGGCAGGCCTTGTCCATCACCTCGGCGACCGCGGCGGCGCGGGCGCCGGTCTCGTGGGCGGCGTGCGTCATGTCCTCGGCGGTGCGCTGCAGCGCACGGGCGGCATCCGTCATCTGCGCCAGCGCATCCGCGAAGGTCCGCTCGAAGTCGTCGGCGGTGCGCGCCTGCCGCGCCTTGCTCTCCACGATCAGCGCCGACTGGGCGCGCATCTTCTCCACCGCCTCGTTGATCAGGACGGCGCCGCGCTCGAACTCCCCGTGCATGCCGCGGCCGATGATGCGTCGGAAATAGCGTTCCTCGGCGGCGAAGGTCATGCAGGTCGCGGACTCGCGCACGAACGCGGTCGTGTGGTCCAGCAGGTCGTTGATCGCGTGCATCAGCTCGGCGAGGTCGCCGTCGCGGTCGATGCGCGTGACGCGCGGCTCCAGGTTGCCCGCGGCGGCGGCGCGGCAGACCGCCAGCGCCTCGGCGATCAGCGCGCCGTCGGGGCGGCGAGCGGCCGTCGCGGCGGGCGCGCGGCCGAACAGGCGTGCGAATGTCATCGGCGTTCCCGTCCGGTTAGAGCGACAGGACGAACTCGTCATACGGCGCGCCCCTGTCACGCAGCAGCGCGTCGAGCGCCGCCGCCGCGGCCTCCATCCCCGTCCTGCGGTTCTCGTGCCGGGCCTCCTCCGCGCGCAGCGCGGCGTAGAGCGGCTCGATCGCCGCCAAGGCGCGCCGTTCGGCGGTCCGGCGGTTGGAATGGTAGCCGACGATGGCGCCGGTCGCGTCGAAGGTCGGCGTCACGTGCGCCAGCACCCAGTAGTGGTCGCCGTTCTTCGCGAGGTTCACGACGTAGGCGAAGATCTCGTGGCCGCCGGCGATGGTGTCCCACAGCCGCTTGAACACGCATCGGGGCATGTCGGGGTGGCGGATCAGGCTGTGCGGCTGGCCCAGCACCTCCGCCTCGGCATAGCCGGCGACCCGCAGGAAGACCCGGTTGGCGTAGGTGATGCGGCCCGCCGGATCGGTCTTGCTGACGATGATCTCTTCGTCGCCGAAATGGCGCTCCACGCCGGTGGGGCGAGCATGCGTTCGGTTCATCTCGGTCGGCCCTGGTTGCGTCCGTCCTGCCCCGCGCGACCGCACCATACGCAGGGACCGTTAACGCTGCGTAACGATCGCCGCCGGCCGCCTTGCGCCAGCGTGTCGCGCCGGACGGCTGGATGCAGAGAAAAAAAGAGCGGCCCGCAACGGCCGCTCGAACTCGAAGGAACGCGCCGCGGCGGCGGCGCGTCGCACCGGATGTTTGCCGCCTAACCCTTGCGGCGGCGGGCGTGCTGCCAGCCGAGGAGCACGAGGCCGGCGCCGAGGAAGGCGAGCGGCGCCGGCTCGGAGACCGGCTCGGCGAACTGCACCAGAAGCGTCGCGACGTTCTCCTGGTTCTCCCGCGTGACGAACTCGTCGACCAGCATGCCGTTCTCGTCGATGAACCCGACGATCTGGAGGAAGCGCTCGACGCCGTCGATCACGACGCTCTGCTGCGAGAACATGTTGTCGAGGCTGACGACGTCCGGGCAGCCCGCAGGGACGTCGGCGGTGGGCACGCCGGTGTCGGGGCAGGTGTCGCCGCCGGGGAAGTTCGGCGTCTCGTTGTGCATGAACTGGAACGTGAAGTCCTGCGTGGTCTCGCCGTTGCCGAGGTCGTCGATGTTCAGCGACACCTGGAGGGTCGCGCTGGTGATGGACGGCGGGAATATCGGGAAGTTCTCGTGAATGAAGTCGCCGATCGGAAAGGTTCCGCCCAGCAGCTCCGCCTGGGTGAGCGGCCCGACGGTGGTTCCTTCGAAGCGGTATGCCGAAGGCTGCGAGCCGGCCGGGTCGCCGAACGTGATCTCGTTGGTGCCGAGGCCGGAGAGCGAGGTCAGGCCGGACGGCTCGACGGCGGTCCAGACGCCGCTGGAGGTCAGCTGGAACGGTTCGGCATGGCCGGCCCCCGCCGACCCGACCGCGAGCGCCACGGCGAGACCGGCCGCGCGCAAGGTGCATGCTGGTTTCATGGCTTCAGCTCCATGTGGTTGTTAGACGTTTGAATCAGCTTGCAAATTTCGGACCACATGGTTAATGCAAATATTAATCAAAGGGTTGCGTAAATAAAAACATGGAACAAGAAGATCCATGTAAAATATTCCGACGCAATTCCGGCCTGTGATCTTTTTTGGTCATTGGAACCGTGCGGGGTTTTACTTATGAGGTTGGCCGTGCCTGGGTTCAGGGAGTCGCTGATCGTGCGCCCGCGCGCGGCCCTTCCGTCGGCGCGCATCGCTTTCCGGGCGGCGGCGGGACGTGCCGCCCAAGCCATTGACTATGCTCGGAACGGCCCCTTACCTTGACGGGACTCGACGCCGGCCGGCCAAAGGTCGGCGGCTCTTTCGCCATTGGAGAAGACCGTGATTCCTGCGCTGATGCCGAACTATGCGCGGGCCGATATCGCCTTCGATCGGGGCGAGGGGCCCTATTTGTTCGGGTCCGACGGGCGACGCTACCTCGACTTCGCCGGCGGCGTCGCGGTCAACGCGCTCGGCCACGGCCATCCGCGCCTCGTGGCGGCGCTGGTCGAGCAGGCGCAGAAGGTCTGGCACTACTCCAACCTCTACCGCGTGCCGGGGCAGGAGAAGCTCGCCCGGCGGCTGGTCGACAACACCTTCGCCGACACGGTGTTCTTCTGCAATTCGGGGGCGGAGGCGGTGGAGGCCGGCCTCAAGATGGTGCGCAAGCACCACCACGCCGCCGGTCGCACCGAACGCAACCGGGTCATCACCTTCGAGGGCTCGTTCCACGGCCGCACGCTGGCGACCATCTCGGCCGGCACCAACGCCGCCCACCGCAAGGGCTTCGAGCCGATGATGGAGGGCTTCGACCACTGCGCCTTCGGCAACATGAACGAGGTGCGCGCCGCGATCACCGGCCGCACCGCGGCGATCCTGGCCGAGCCGGTGCAGGGCGAGGGCGGCATCCGCCCGGCGCCGCGCGGCTTCCTGAAGGCGCTGCGCGAGGCGTGCGACGAGCACGGCATCCTGCTGTTCCTCGACGAGGTGCAGACCGGCATGGGCCGCACCGGCAAGCTGTTCGCCTACGAATGGGAAGGCATCGAGCCCGACGTCGTCGCGGTGGCCAAGGGCCTGGGCGGCGGCTTCCCGGTCGGCGCCTGCCTGGCGACCGAGCGTGCTGCCGCGGCGCTGACCGCCGGCACCCACGGCTCCACCTTCGGCGGCAACCCGCTCGCCATGGCGGCGGCCAACGCCGTGCTCGACGTCATGCTGGAGCCCGGCTTCTTTCCCACCGTGCTGTCGACGGGGACCTACCTCGGCGAGCAGACGGCCGCGATGGCCCGCCGCCATCCCAAGGTGATCGAGACGGTGCGCGGCACCGGCATGATGTGGGGCATGAAGTGCGTGGTGCCCTACAACGAGATGACGCAGCGGCTACGCGAGCACGGGCTCCTGTCGGTGCCGGCGGGCGACAACGTCGTGCGCTTCCTGCCGCCGCTGAACATCGAGCGCGCCCACGTCGACGAGGCGATGGGCATGCTGGACGCGGCCTGCGCGAGCTTCGCATGATGGGCAGGCCGCGGCATTTCCTCGACTTGACCGAGTTCGAGCCGGCGACCCTGCGCGCGATCCTGGAGCGCGGGCACGGCTTCAAGTCGGGCGGCCTCGAAGGCCAGCCTCTGGCGGGCAAGACGCTGGCGCTTATCTTCGAGAAGCCGTCGACCCGCACCCGCGTCTCGTTCGAGGTCGGCATGAAGCAGCTCGGCGGCCACGTCGTGGTGCTGCACGCCGGCGAGATGCAGATCGGGCGCGGCGAGACCATCGCCGACACCGCGCGCGTGCTGTCGCGCTACGTCGATGCGGTGATGATCCGCGCCAATGCGCACGAGACGCTGGCGGAGTTCGCTCATTTCGCAACCGTGCCGCTGATCAACGGCCTGTCCGACCGGTCGCACCCGTGCCAGGTGATGGCCGACGTCATGACGTTCGAGGAGACGCGCGGTCCGATCGCCGGCCGCCGCGTGGCGTGGAGCGGCGACGGCAACAACGTCGCCACGAGCTGGATCCACGCCGCCGCGCAGTTCGGCTTCGAGCTGCGGCTGGCCTGCCCGGCGGAGCGCCAGCCGGCGACCGCGGCGATCGCCTGGGCGCGCGAGCACGGCGCGCGGATCGTGGTCACCACCTCGCCGGAGGAGGCGGTGGCCGACGCCGACTGCGTCGTCACCGACACCTGGGTGTCGATGGGCGAGCAGCCGACCGAGCACCGCCACAACCTGCTGGCGCCGTACCGCGTCGATTCGAAGCTGATGGCGCGCGCGCACAAGGATGCGGTGTTCATGCACTGCTTGCCGGCCCACCGCGGCGAGGAGGTGTCGGCCGACGTCATCGACGGGCCGCAGTCGGTGGTCTTCCACGAGGCGGAGAACCGGCTGCACGCGCAGAAGGGCATCCTCGCCTGGTGCATGGGCTGAATGGACGCGCCGGCGCCTGCCGTTCCCGACGACCTGGTCCAGCCGTTCCAGCTCGACGGCCTCGCCGCGCGCGGCCGGCTGGTGCGGCTCGGCCCGGTGGTGGAGACGATCCTCGGCCATCATGACTACCCGCTGCCGGTGAAGGGCCTGCTGGCCGAGGCGCTGGCGCTGGCGGCGGTGATCTCCGACATCTTCAAGTACGACGGCATCTTCACCCTGCAGGCCAAGGGCGACGGCCCGGTGCGGCTCCTGGTCGCCGACGTGACCACCGACGGCGGCATGCGCGGCTACGTCCAGTTCGACCGCGCCCGGCTCGACGCGGCGCTGGCGCGCGGCGGCGCCCAGGAGCCGGTGCCGCAGTTGCTCGGCGCAGGCTACCTCGCGTTCACCGTGGACCAGGGACCGGACACCGACCGCTACCAGGGCATCGTCGAGCTCGCCGGCGCGACGCTCGCCGACTGCGCGCACCAGTATTTCCGACAGTCGCAGCAGCTCGACGCGGCGGTGAAGCTCGCCGCCGCCGCCTCGCCCGACACCGGCGGGCGCTGGCGCGCCGGCGCGCTGATGGTGCAGCGTGCGGGCCGCGCCGGCATCCAGGCGATCTCCGGCGGGCCGGCGGACGAGGCGGCCGACGACGGCTGGCGCCGCGCCGTCATCCTCATGGGCAGCGCCACGGCGAAGGAGCTGCTCGACCCCGCCCTGCACCCGCACCGGCTGCTCTACCGGCTGTTCCATGAGGACGGCGTACGCGTGTTCGACACGACGCCGCTCGCCATGGAGTGCCGCTGCTCGCACGACAGGGTGCGCGGCATGCTGCGCTCGTTCCCGCGGGAGCAGCTCGACGAGCTCCTGGTGGAGGACCGCCTCGAGGTGAAGTGCGAGTTCTGCGGGCGCCAGTACCGCTTCGACGTCGCCGCTCTCGACGCCCTGTTCGCGCTCTGATACCAACGCGGGCATCCGTCCGATCCAACGGGGGAGTGCGCGACACATGTTTCGCCGCCGCCTGCGGGCCTTCCCGCTCATCGTCGCGATCGCCGCCGCTGCGCTCGCCGCCGCGTGCCAGAAGCCGCCGTCCGCGCCGGCCTACCAGCCGCCGTCGTTCGCCGACCGCGCGCCGATCCGCCTCGACGTCGCGCGCATCGACGTGGTCAACGAATACGCCGCGCCGGCGCGCGCGCCCAACGTCGACCACCTGTTCAAGGTGACGCCGGCGGCGGCGGCGGAACGCTGGGCGCGCGACCGCCTGCGCGCGGTCGGCGCCGCCGGCACCGCGCGCGTGGTGATCCGCAACGCGAGCGTGGTGGAGGTCAAGCTGCCCCGCGAAGGCGGCATCCGCGGCGCGCTGACCACCGAGCAGGCGGAGCGCTACGACGCCGTGCTGGAGGTGCGCATCGAGATCGCCGGCGACCGCGGCGCCCAGCGCGCGATGGTGTCCTCGCGCGCCGAGCGCTCGCGCACCGTGCCGGAGGACGTTACGCTCGAAGGCCGCGAGAAGGCGTGGCACGAAATGACGAGCGCGCTGATGAACGACCTCGACGTCGCCCTGGAACGCCAGATCCGCGACAACTTCGGCTCGTTCCTAAGGTAGGGCGCGCGAGCCTTTTCTGTCAGGGTCATACGCGGGCTCGACCCGCATATCCAGCGGCGCGGCATTGCCGCGCAGAAGAGTCCCTTGCGCGCTGACCGCGCGCGCTGGATGCGCGGATCAAGTCCGCGCATGACTTCCAAAAGAGTTTTGTGCGCGAAGTCCCCCGCTACACCTTCACCCCGGCCCACATGTGGCCCGGGTGGGTGACGTCGAGCACGATGCCGTTGGGGTCGCGGTATTTGGTCTCGGTCTGCATCTCGGGCGTCGGGGCGCGGTGGAAGCGGCCGCCGTTGGCCTCGATCGCCCGGCCGGCCTGGTCGACGTCGTCGACCACGAAGCCGAAGTGGTGGACGCCGACGTAATCCTTGCCGCGTTCGTCGCCGGCCGCGTCGTCGGTCGGGAACTTGAGCAGCGTGATGTTGACCGTGCCGTCGCTCAGGCTGACGGCGACCTTGCTCTGGTAGTTGCGCGTGAGGTCGAACGTCTTCTCGTAGAACGCCGCCGATTCGTCGAGGTCTTTCACCGTGATCGCGATGTGGCGCAGCTTGGCGTTGGGCATGGTCATCCCCTGTTTCAGTCCTGCGTAGGGGCGGGTTTCAAACCCGCCC
>JBFWQM010000001.1:14136-88811 GCA_050249455.1 Rhodospirillaceae bacterium
ACCCGCCCCTACGGAACATCGGAGCAAACGCTTGCTCACGCCGCCGCCGTCGTGCCGGCGAGGGTGCGGCGGATCAGCGCCTCGGTCTCGGCCTTGCCGTAGAGCGCGATGAACGATCCCATGCGCGGGCCTTCCGCCTGGCCCAGCAAGGTCTCGTACAGCGCCTTGAACCAGTCGCGCAGGTTGGTGAAGGCGTGGCGCTTGCCGACCTCGTAGACCTCGTTCTGGATCGCCTCGGCGGTCGCGTCGGCCGGCAGCGCGGCGAGCGTCGCGGCGAGGTCGACGAGCGCCGCGCGCTCGGCCTCGGTCGGCGCGCGGTAATGCTTCGCCGGCTTGACGAAGTCGCGGTAGTAGGCGACCGCGTAGCCGACCAGCCGGTCGAGGATCGGCGCGCTCGCCGGCGTCGCATCGGGCGCATAGCGGGTGATGAAGCCCCACAGCACCGCCTTGTCCTCGCTGTTGCACACGCTGGCGAGGTTGAGCAGCAGGCCGAACGTGACGTGGCGCTCCGGCGCCGGCGGGCTGCCGGCGTGGATGTGCCAGGCCGGGTTGTCGAGGCGCTGCGCCGCGTCCTGCGCCTCGAACTTGGCCAGCCAGTCGAGGTAGTCGTCGACCTGGCGCGGGATGGCGTCGAAATAGAGCCGCTTGGCCTTGCGCGGCGCGTTGAACATGAACAGCGCCAGGCTTTCGGGCGGCGCGTAGGTCAGCCACTCCTCGACCGACAGGCCGTTGCCCTTCGACTTCGAGATCTTCTCGCCCTTGTCGTCGAGGAACAGCTCGTAGGTGAAGCCCTCCGGCGGCGTGCCGCCCAGGATCGAGCAGATGCGGCTCGACAGCTTCACCGAATCGATCAGGTCCTTGCCCGACATCTCGTAGTCGACCGCCAGCGCGTACCAGCGCATCGCCCAGTCGGCCTTCCACTGCAGCTTGCAGCGCCCGCCGGTGACCGGGGTCTCGACCAGCGACCCGTCCTCGTCGCGGTAGACGATGGTGCCGGCATCGACGTTGCGCTCCACCACCGGCACCTGCAGCACGCGACCCGTGCGCGGGCATACCGGCAGGAACGGGCTGTAGGTCGCCCGCCGCTCCGGCCCCAGGGTCGGCAGGATGACGGCGATCACCTCGTCATAGCGTTCCAGCACGCGGCGCAGCGCCGCGTCGAACCGGCCAGCCTTGTAGCAGTCGGTGGCGCTCTGGAACTCGTAGTCGAAGCCGAAGCCGTCGAGGAACGCGCGCAGCCGCGCGTTGTTGTGGTGGCCGAAGCTCTCGTGCGTGCCGAACGGGTCGGGGATCGCCGTCAGCGGCTTGCCCAGATGCTGCGCCACCATGTCCTTGTTGGGCACGTTGTCGGGCACCCGGCGCAGCCCGTCCATGTCGTCGGAGAACGCGAACAGGCGCGTCGGGATGTCGGACAGCGCAGTGAAGGCGTGCCGCACCATCGACGTGCGCACCACCTCGCCGAACGTGCCGATGTGGGGCAGGCCGGACGGGCCGTAGCCGGTCTCGAACAGGACGTAGCCTTTGTCGGGCGCGCGCCCGCCGGTCCGCTCCAGGAGCTTCCTCGCCTCCTCGAACGGCCACGACTTCGCCGCCAGGGCCGCCGCCCGATCGATCGCTGCACCGTCCACGCCGTTTCCTCCAACACCTGCGCGCCGCACCATGGGCCGCACGACCCGGGCGAAGCAAGTCCGCGACTATAGTATTAGAATTGGGCCATGCGTGCCGTATGCCCGTCTTCCCGCGCTCCGGCGTCGTTGCGGCGGAGGCATTCCCTCCCCCCACCCACTCCCGCGAGGGGAGGGGGCTTTCTTAGCCCTCCCCCTCGACGGGGGAGGATTGGGAGGGGGTGTCGCCGCCACCCGATGCGCGAACGATGAGCGCCCCCTTTGCACAGCCGGACCTGCCGGTGCCGGGCGGGCCCGGCGTCGTGATCGTCGCCGGGGTGCGCGAGGCCGCGGTGATGGAACCGGGCGGCTCGGCGCGGCTGGTGACGGTGGCGGACGCCGCGCGTGTGGTCCGCGGCGGCGCCGCGCCGGTGGTGTGCCACCGGCCGTCGCTGGCCCGGCGGCTGGGGCTGGGGCCGTTCCGCGCGCTCGACGTGCTGGAGCTGTTCGCCTTCGTCCGCCCGGCGCAGCCGTGCCTGCCGACGCCGAACGGGCTCGCCCGCGCGCTTGGCCTCGCCCCGGCGCACGAGCTGACCGGGGAGGCGGCGCTGGTTGCCGTGGCCGCGGCGGCGCTGCTCGACGACCTGGAGGATCGCCCGGCCGACGCGGAGCTGCACGCCCTGGCGACGACGATGGCCGACGCCGGCTGGCCGTGGGGCCGGCCGGTGCTCGACCGGCTGGCGCCGCCGGCGCGCCGGCTCGGCGGCAGCGGGCTGGAGGTCTGGCGTACCCTGCCGGAATGGTCGGAGCACGCGCCGGAGCCGCCGCCCGGCAACGTCCCGGTCTCGCCGGCCGAGGCGCGCCAGCGCCTCGCCAGCCTGCTCGGGACCGGGGCGGAGCCGCGGCCGCAGCAGGGCGACTATGCGTCGGCCGTCAGCCTCGCCTTCGTGCCGCGCGACGAGGCGCGGGTGCCCAGCGTCGTGCTGGCCGAGGCCGGCACCGGCGTCGGCAAGACCCTGGGCTACATCGCGCCGGCGAGCGTGTGGGCGGAGAAGAACGACGGCGCGGTGTGGCTCTCCACCTACACCCGCAACCTGCAGCGCCAGATCGACGGCGAGCTCGACCGCCTGCACCCCGACCCGGCGGTGAAGGCGCGCAAGGTGGTGGTGCGCAAGGGGCGCGAGAACTACCTGTGCCTGTTGAACCTGGAGGAGGCGGCGCGGCGCACGGCGATCCGTGCCGGCGACGTGGTCGGCCTCGCTCTGGTCGCGCGCTGGGCGCGCCACACCCGCGACGGCGACATCGCCGGCGGCGACTTCCCGGCCTGGCTGCCCGACCTGGTCGGCGCACGCATCACGGTCGGGCTGGCGGACCGCCGCGGCGAATGCATCTACGCTGCGTGCGAGCATTACCGCCGCTGCTTCGTGGAACGCACCATCCGCGCCGCGCGCCGCGCCGACATCGTGGTCGCCAACCACGCGCTGGTGATGGCGCAGGCTGCGCTCGGCGGCCTCGACGACGGCAGCGTGCCGACCCGGCTGGTGTTCGACGAGGGCCACCACGTCTTCGATGCCTGCGACAGCGCGTTCTCCGCCCATCTGTCGGGGGTCGAGGCGGCAGAGCTGCGCCACTGGCTGCTCGGCGCGGAGGAGGGCCGCACCAGCCGCGCCCGCGGCCTCAAGCGCCGGATCGAGGACTTCGCCGCCGCCGACGAGGCGATCGCCGCCGCGCTCGATTCGGTGCTGGCCGCCGCCGCCGCCTTGCCCGGCCCCGGCTGGCCGGCTCGGCTCTCGGGCGGCCAGCCGCGCGGGCCGGCGGAACGCTTCCTCGCCGGGGTGCGCCAGCAGGTCCACGCGCGGTCGAAGGAGGCCGGCGGCTACGACCTGGAGACCGAGGCGCGGCCCCCGGTGCCGGGCCTCCTGGAGGACGCCGCCGTGCTGGCCGACGCGCTGAAGCGCCTCGCGACGCCGATGCGGGCGCTGGTGGCGCGGCTCACTGACTACCTCGACCGCGAGGCGGCGGACCTCGACACGTCGGCGCGCAACCGCATCGAATCGGTCGGCCGCGGCCTGACCCGGCGCGCCGACAACGAGGTGGCGGCGTGGCAGTCGATGCTGGAGTCGCTGCCCACCGACACGCCCGCCGCGTTCGTCGACTGGTTCGCCATCGAGCGCAGCGGCGGGCGCGAGGCCGACGTCGGCATGCACCGCCACTGGATCGACCCCACCGTCCCGTTCGAGAAGGCGGTGGTGGAACCGGCGCACGGCGTCGTCGTCACCTCCGCCACCCTGCGCGACGGCACCGGCGACGCGGAGGTGGACTGGCGCGCGGCGGAGGCGCGCACCGGCGCCCGCCATTTGCCGCGCTCCGCATTGCGCGCCCAGGCCCTGTCGCCGTTCGACTACGCCGCCGCGACCCGCGTGCTGGTGGTCACCGACGTCGGGCGCAGCGACGACGACCGCATCGCGGCCGCCTACCGCGCCCTGTTCCTGGCCTCGGGCGGCGGCGCGCTGGGCCTGTTCACCTCGATCGCGCGGCTGCGTGCGGTGCACCAGCGCATCGCGCCGACCCTGGAGGAGGCGGGGCTGCGCCTCCTCGCCCAGCACGTCGACACGATGGACACCGCCAGCCTGGTCGACATCTTCCGGGCAGAGGAGGAGACCTGCCTGCTCGGCACCGATGCGGTCAGGGACGGGGTCGACGTGCCGGGACGGTCGCTGCGGCTGCTGGTGTTCGACCGGGTGCCGTGGCCGCGCCCGACCATCCTGCACCGCGCCCGGCGCAAGGCGTTCGCCGAGACCGACTACGACGACATGATCACCCGGCTGCGGCTCAAGCAGGCCTACGGCAGGCTGATCCGGCGCGACGGCGACACCGGGGTGTTCGTCATGCTCGATTCGCGCCTGCCGTCGCGGCTGCTCGGCGCGTTCCCGCCGGGGGTGCCGGTGGACCGGGTCGGCCTCGCGGACGCGGTGGCGATCACGCGCGATTTCCTGAGCCCGCGGCATCCCGCGGCTTGACGCAACCGGCGCGGCCGGCTTTAACCGCCGCAGCCGCAGCAAGGACCGTGCGATGCTGAGCGCCCAGGAAGCCCTGATCTACACGATGGTCATGATGTCGGCCTCGGACCGCAACATGACCGATGCCGAGCTCGACACCATCGGTGCCATCGTCAAGCACCTGCCGGTGTTCGCGACCTTCCCGGCGGACTCCCTCCTGGAGGTGGCGGAGGCGTGCGCGGCGAAGATCAACGCGCCCAAGGGCGTGGACAAGGTGCTCGACGAGGTCGACCGGGCCGTGCCGGAGCGGCTGCGCGAGACCGCCTACGCGCTGGCCTGCGAGGTGGTGGCCGCCGACCTCGCGGCCTCGCCGGAGGAGCTGACGATGCTGCAGTACTTCCGCCGCCGCTTCCATATCGACCGCCTGACCGCGGCGGCGATCGAGCGCGGCGCCCGCGCCCGCCACATCCCGGCCTAGCAGCAGTTGCGGCCATTGGCTGCTAAGTCTTTGTAAAGATTGATGAAACAAATTGATCCAACACTTCGTTATGGGCATGCTCGCGACGTGGGCATGACATATCCCAGCGGAGTTGTTGGACGATGCGTGACATCGAACGGCAGTTGCAGGGCTACCGGCTGACCACGGCCGAAATCACCTACCGGTTGCCCGACCACCCCAGCGTGCTTCAGATCTTCGTCTGGCAGAAGCTGGACTTGGCCCCCAAGTACCCCGAATTGCAGCGTTTCCTCGAGTTCTGGGAAACCAACCTCGACGGTCCCATCCATTCGGTGCGCGTCACCGGCGCCGGCATCGTGAGCGCCGCCGAGCTGCGCCACGTGCCGGACGAGTTCCGGCTGCACTGACATCTCCTGGCGGAGAGGCCCCCTCCCCCCGATCCCCTCCCACGAGGGGAAGGGGCGCCTCCGCGTCGAGCTGCCCCCCGTGCGCGACCCAACGTCGCGCCGATTGCGCCGCCGTCGCCCGGCGGCTACACACGCGCCATGAGCGCCGCGATCAGCCGCTCCCGCACCCTCGCCCCGGACACCAGCCAGCGCGCCGTCGCGATCTGGCTGCTCGCCTGCTGCGCCATGGTGTTCGTCATGGTCGTTCTGGGCGGGGTGACCCGGCTGACCGAATCCGGCCTGTCCATCGTCTCCTGGCAGCCGGTCACCGGCGCCCTGCCGCCGCTCAGCCAGCACGACTGGCAGGTGCAGTTCGACGCCTACAAGGCGACGCCGGAGTTCGCCAAGCGCAACTTCTGGATGGATGTCGGCGACTTCAAGACGATCTTCTGGATGGAGTACCTGCACCGCCTGTGGGGCCGGCTGATCGGGCTCGCCTTCGCGGCGCCGTTCGCGTGGTTCGTGCTGCGCGGCCACATCCGCGGGCCGCTGGCGTGGAAGCTCGCCGGCATCCTCGCGCTCGGCGCGGCGCAGGGGGCGATGGGCTGGTATATGGTCGCCTCCGGCCTCGTCGACCGGCCCGACGTCAGCCACTACCGGCTGGCGGCGCACCTGCTGCTGGCGTTCGCGATCCACGCCGCGATGTTCCGGGTGGCGCTCGGCCTGCTCGACGGCCCGCCGCGGCACGGCGCCGGGGCGCCGCTCGCCGGCCACGGCCGGCTGGTGCTGTGGTGGTCGCTCGTCGTCATCCTATGGGGCGCTTTCGTCGCCGGGCTCGACGCCGGCAAGATCTACAACACCTTCCCGCTGATGGGGGGCGAGGTGGTGCCGGCGGTCGCGTTCTCGATGACCCCGTGGCCGCTCGACCTGGTGGAGAACGCGGCGACGGTGCAGTTCGTCCACCGCTGGCTGGCGATCGCGCTGGTCGCGATCGTGCTGGCGCTGTGGGCGCGCGCCCGTCGCTTCGCCGTGCCGCCGCGGCTGCGCCTGGCCGCGGATCTCCTGGCCGCGATGGCGCTTCTGCAGGCCGCCATCGGCGTCGCGACGCTGCTGACCGAGGTGTGGATCCCGCTCGCCGCCCTGCACCAGGCCGGGGCTTTCGCGCTGTTCACCCTGGCGCTGTGGTTTGGGCATTTGCGGCAACGGGTGGCTTGACCGGCGTTCCCCGGCGATCTATATCCGAAAACTCGTGGTGATTTGGCCCGACCGGCTTGCGGCCACGTTAAACAACTCGCTAAAATGGTCGGCGAAGGACAGCCCTGGCCCGCCGGCCGGGGTTTTTTTGTGTCCGGCACCCGGGGCGGAGGAGCGGAGCGTGAGCCGCACGGAGGACGATAGCATGAAGGCACCCGATCCGAGCGCCGCGAAGCACTGGCGGCTGCAGACCCGCATGGTGCGCGGCGGCACCCGCCGGTCGCAATACGGCGAGACGTCGGAAGCGATCTTCATGACGTCGGGCTTCGTCTACGGCGCGGCGGAGGAGGCCGAAGGCGCGTTCAAGGGCGAGGTCGAACGCTTCATCTACTCGCGCTACGGCAACCCGACGGTCGAGATGTTCCAGGATCGCATGTGCCTGCTGGAGAACGCCGAGGCGTGCTTCGCGATGGCCTCCGGCATGGCTGCGGTGTTCGCCGCCTTCGCCTGCCAGGTGAAGGCGGGCGACCGGGTGGTCGGCAGCCGCGCCCTGTTCGGCTCGTGTCTCTACATCCTGACCGACATCCTGCCGCGCTACGGCGTCGAGACCGTGATCGTCGACGGCACCGACTACGACCAGTGGGAGCGCGCGCTGTCGAAGCCGACCGCGCTGACCTTCCTGGAGACGCCGTCCAACCCCGGGCTGGAGATCATCGACCTGCGCCGGGTCGCCGACCTGACCCACAAGGCCGGCGGCAAGCTGATCGTGGACAACGTCTTCGCCTCGCCGATCCTGCAGCGGCCGATGGAGTACGGCGCCGACATCGTCGTCTACTCCGCCACCAAGCATATCGACGGCCAAGGCCGCTGCATGGGCGGCGCGCTGCTCGCAAGCAAGGAGTTCTGCGACAAGACCCTGATGCCCTACATGCGCCACACCGGCCCGGCGATGAGCCCGTTCAACGCCTGGGTGCTGCTCAAGGGCCTGGAGACCCTGGAGCTGAGGGTGCGCCGGCATTGCGAGAACGCGCGCAAGATGGCCGACTTCCTGACCGGCCTCGCCGACGTCACGCGCGTGGTCTATCCCGGCCTCGGCCAGCATCCGCAGCACGCCCTGGCCAAGGCGCAGATGGATGATTTCGGTAGCGTCATCACGTTCGAGGTCGCAGGCGGCAAGGAACGCGCGTTCCGCTTCCTCAACGCGCTCAGGCTGGTCGACATCTCCAACAACCTGGGCGACACCAAGAGCCTGGTCACCCATCCTGCGACCACGACGCACCAGCGGCTCAGCCCGGAAGACCGCGCCAAGCTCGGCATCACCGACGGCGTCGTGCGCATCTCGGTCGGGTTGGAGGACGTGGAGGACGTCAAGGACGACGTCGCCGCGGCGCTCAAGGTCGGCTAAGGCGCTGTTATCAGGAGGGTTTGACAGCGCGGGCCGGCGCTATAGAGTCGCGCCGTTGGCCGGCCCGCCCCGCACCCCGTGCGGGCGCCGGGCCGGCAGCGGAGGAAGAGCCCCGATGTACAGCCGCACGACCCGCGAGATCCGCGTCACGGTAAAGCCGACCTACCTGGAAGACCAGTCCACCCCGGGCGAGGCGCATTTCGTGTGGGCCTATCATGTCCGGATCGAGAACGAGGGCGAGGCCACGGTTCAGCTGCTCAGCCGCTACTGGCACATCACCGATTCGATGGGCCGCGTGCAGGAAGTGCGCGGCGCCGGCGTGGTCGGCGAGCAGCCGACCCTGAAGCCCGGCGAGTCCTACGAGTACACCAGCGGCACCCCGCTGCCGACGCCGTCCGGGATCATGCACGGAACCTACGAGATGCGCACCGCCGCGGGCGAGCGTTTCGCGGTCGATATTCCCGCTTTCTCGCTCGACAGCCCGCACCAGAAGCGCCAACTGAACTGAAGAGCCAGCCGGAGCGTATAGAAAGCCTCCGCACCCAGGACGAGGATCGCGCCGTGACGCCTTCGAAGCCAGCCGACGCCGAGATACGTGCCTTGCGGGCCGACAAGCGGCCGAGCAAGCAGGA
Organism: Rhodospirillaceae bacterium; assembly: GCA_050249455.1. GTDB lineage: Bacteria > Pseudomonadota > Alphaproteobacteria > MPNO01 > VGEU01 > JBFWQM01. The sequence continues at coordinate 22,814 of JBFWQM010000001.1, forward strand.
AGCGATGGATGCCGTGCGTACCCTGCTGAGCTACGCCGGCGACGATCCGGGGCGCGAAGGCCTGCGCGACACGCCCGACCGCGTGGTGCGCGCCTACGAGGAATGGTTCGCCGGCTACCGCACCGATCCCACCGAGTTCCTGTCGCGCACGTTCGAGGAGATCGACGGCTACGACGAGATGGTGGTGCTGCGCAACATCCGCTTCGAGTCGCACTGCGAGCACCACCTCGCCGCGATCATCGGCCAGGCGCATGTCGCCTACCTGCCGGAAAAGCGCGTGGTCGGCATCTCCAAGCTGTCGCGGCTGGTCGACGTGTTCGCCAAGCGGCTGCAGATCCAGGAGAAGATGACCAGCCAGATCGCCAACACGATCCAGGACGTCCTCAAGCCCAAGGGCGTCGCCGTGGTGATCGAGGCGGCGCACCAGTGCATGTCGACGCGCGGCGTGCACAAGGCCGGCATGACCATGGTGACCAGCCAGATGATCGGCGCCTTCCGCGACGATCCGGCGACGCGGCGCGAGTTCCTCGCCGTCATCGGCAACCCGACCACCGGGCACCAGCTCAACCTGGCCTGACGCCGCGTTCGGACGGCGGGCGGATCGTCTGCAAGAAGGCAGTCAATGCCCGACCTTCGCCCCGTCCTGTTCGTGCTCGGCGTGCTGCTGACGACGCTCGCCGTCGGCATGGCGGTGCCGGCGATCGTCGACCTGATCAACGCGCACGACGACTGGCGGGTGTTCGCGATCTCGGCGGCGGTGACGCTGTTCGTCGGCGTGTCGCTGATGCTGACGCACGCGGCGGGCGGCGCGCGGCTGAGCATCCGGCAGGCGTTCATCCTGACGACGGTGAGCTGGATCGCCGTCACCGCCTTCGCCGCGCTGCCGTTCGTCTTCGCCGACCTCAAGATGAGCTACGCCGACGCCTTCTTCGAGGCGATGTCGGGCATCACCACCACGGGGTCCACGGTGATCTCGGGACTCGACACCCTGCCGGAAGGCATCCTGCTGTGGCGCGCGATCCTGCACTGGTTCGGCGGCATCGGCATCATCGCGGTCAGCGTGGCGATCCTGCCGATGCTGCAGGTCGGCGGCATGCAGCTGTTCCGCATGGAATCCTCAGACCGGTCGGAGAAGGTGATGCCGCGGGCGCAGCAGATCGCCTCGGGCATCGGCCTGGTCTATATCGGCCTGTCGGTCACCTGCGCGATCCTGCTGTGGGCCTGCGGCATGTCGCTGCTCGATTCCGTCACGCACGCCATGGCGACCGTGTCGACCGGCGGGTTCTCGACCAAGGACTCCTCGGTGGGGTATTTCGACAACGCGTACGCCGAGGTCGTGATCATCGTCTTCATGCTGCTGGGCGCGCTGCCGTTCGTCGTCTACCTGCGGCTGATGAACCGCAACTTCGCGGCGCTCTATCGCGACCAGCAGGTGCGCACCTACGTCGTCGGCATCGTCGTCGCGATCGTCGCGCTGGCGCTGTGGCGCCACGCCAACAGCGGCGATTCCTTCGGCAACGCGCTGCGCGAGACGGCGTTCAACCTGATCTCGATCCTGACCACCACCGGCTTCGTCACCACCAACTACGAGGCCTGGGGCGCCTTCCCGGCCGGGCTGTTCCTGGTCGCCACCTTCATCGGCGGCTGCTCCGGCTCGACCTCGGGCGGGCTCAAGGTCTACCGGTTCCAGATCCTGTTCGCCGCCGCGAAGACCGAGATCTACCGGCTGATCCAGCCGCACGGCATCCGCGTGGCGCGGTTCAACGGCCGGCCGATCGACGAGGAGGTCGTGCGTTCGGTGATGGCCTATTTCTACCTCTACGTCATCGCGTTCTGCGGGCTGACGGTCGGCCTCGCGTTCTGCGGCCTCGACACGCTCACGGCGGTGTCGGGCGCGGCGACGGCGATCGGCAACGTCGGTCCCGGCCTCGGCGCCATCATCGGGCCGGACGGCAACTTCTCGACCCTGTCCGACCTTGCGAAGTGGATGCTGTCGGCCGGCATGCTGCTGGGCCGGCTCGAGATCTTCACCGTGATCGTGCTGTTCTCCCGCACCTTCTGGCGCGGCTGAGGACGGCTACCGCCTGCGCCGGCCTTCCTTCTCCGCGAAGGCGTCGTAGAGCGCGCGGGCGCGCGCCATCATCGGGCCGGGCTCGAACCCGCGGTCCTCGATGCGGATGCACGGCACCACCTTGGCGTAGTTGCCGGTGGCGAACACCTCATCGGCCGTCAGCAGGTCGGCGAAGCCGAGCGCGCATTCCTCCACCGCCACGCCGTCGTCGCGCAGCAGGCCGATCACCCGCGCGCGCGTGATGCCGGCCAGGAACGTGCCGTTGGCCGCCGGAGTCCGGACCACGCCGTCCTTCGCCATGAACAGGTTCGCGGTCGCGAACTCCGCGACGTGGCCCAGCGGGTCGAGCGCGACGGCGGTGTCGACGCCCCGGGACCGCGCCTCGCGCAGCATGCGCGCCACGTTGGGATAGAGCGCGCCCGTCTTCGCCTCGGTCGGCGCCATGTCGGGGGCGGGGCGGCGGAACGACGACAGGCAGGCGGTCAGCCGCCGTTCGGCCGGCATCGGCGCCTCCACGATCGTCATCACGAAGCGCGTGGATTCGGGCTTTGCGACGATGAAGCCTTCCTCGGCCCAGAACATCGGGCGGATGTAGAGCGCGGTGCCGGGCGGGAACCGCTCGATGCCCTCCCAGGCGATCGCCTCGATCTCGCCGGGCGACAGCATCGGCTCCAGGCCCATCGCGAGCGCCGAGCGCACCACACGGGCGCAGTGCCGGTCGAGGTCGGGCGCCAGGCCGCGATAGGCGCGCGCGCCGTCGAACACCGACGACGCCATCCACACCGAATGCGACATCGGCCCGATCACCGGCGGGTTGCCGTCGATCCAGCGGCCGTCGATGTAGTTGACCTTGCGACCTTCCATGGCGCGTCGACCGTAAGGCTGTTGCGGCAGGGGCGAACGCCCGCCGCCACGATAGCGCGATCTCAGTGCAGCGTCGCGGGGTCCACGACCGCCTGGTCGGCATGGCCGGCGAACGCCTCGGCATAGGCCTTGATGCGCCGGATCATGGCGTGCAGCCCGTTGGCGCGGCTGCCGGTCAGGTGGGAGCCGAGCTCGATGCGGGCCAGGAAATCGGGGGGCGTCGCCAGGATCTCGGCCGGCGCGCGCCCGGAATAGACCCGCAGAAGCAGCGCGATCAGCCCCTTGACGATCAGCGCGTCGGAATCCGCCACGAAATGGATGCGTCCGCCGTCGCGCCAGGCATGGAACCAGACCCGCGACTGGCAACCCTGCACCCGGTGCGCCTCGTCGCGATAGGCCTCCTCCAGCGGCGGCAGGGCGCGGCCGAGGTCGACCAGGTACTCGTAGCGGCCGGTCCAGTCGTCGAACAGCGAGAACTCCTCGACGATCCGGTCGGTTTCTTCCGCGATGGTGTCGCTGTCGCCCATGGTCCCCGCCGGGTGGCTTGCTGGCATCGATATAGTCGGGGCGGCGCGGCCGATCAACACGGCGCGCCGCAATTGCCACGGCCGGCGGAATCCGGCTTAATCGTTCGCAAGGCACAAAGCCGCCGCCGCCGCAGGCCGCCGATGAACGGCCGGGCGTCGCGATACAACCAGCCGGGAGGGAATCGTCATGCGGGACTTCGCGTCACGTGTCTTCGGCGTTTGCGTCGCACTCGGGACGGCGGCCGGCGCCGCCGGCGCCCAGACCGTCGGCTTCGCCACCGGGCCGCAGGCGACGCCGACCAACGCCACCGGATCGGCCATCGCCAAGGTGGTCAACGAGGCCTCGGGCCTGCAGACGCGGGCGGTGCCGCACACCTCCAACGAGGTATCGCTCGGGCCGCTCAACCGCGGCCAGGTCGAATTCGCCATCGCCAACGTCGATGTCGCGACCAGCGCCCTCCAGGGCATCGAGATCTTCGACGGCCGCAAGCACGACCAGCTCCGCGTGGTCGCCCGGCTGTTTCCGCTCAACGTCGGGATCGTCGTGCGCAAGGATTCGCCGATCCGCAGCGCGGCCGACCTGAAGGGCCGCTGCTTCCCGACCGAGTACACGGCCCAGAAGGGCCTCCTCAAGGTCGTCGACGCGCTGCTGGGCAACGCCGGGCTGACGCTGGCCGACATCAAGGGATCGCCGGTCCCCAACACCACCCGCGGCGGCGAGGACTTCGTCCAGGGCAAGTGCGACAGCGCGGTGATGGCGCTCGGCGCGGCGCGGCTGAAGCAGACCGACGCCCAGGTCGGCGGCGTGCGCATCCTGCCGATCGACACCTCGGCCGACGCCATGGCGCGCATGCGCAAGCACCTGCCGGTCGCCGTCGCCTACAGCCTCAAGCCGGGCGAGCTGCCCGGGGCGGACGTGGCGACACCGATCATGTCCTACGACACCCTGCTGGTCGCCGGCGCCCAGACCAAGGACGACGTCGTCTACCAGACCGTCAAGGCGATGCACATCGGCAAGGACAAGCTGGTCGCCATCACCCCGGTGCTGCGCGACTTCGAGCCGGCGAAGATGCACACGAAGTACGTCGGGCTGCAGTACCACCCCGGCGCGGTGAAATACTATGGGGAGGCCGGCGTCGCGCTGACCGACTGACGGCGACCGGCCGTGGCCGACGCGCGCGACGAGGCGGCGCTTGAGCTCGGCGAAGGGCCGGTCTCGCGCGCCCCCGGGGCCGCCCGCGTGGCGATCGTGGTGGCGGCGGGCGCGCTCACCGTCGCCGCGATCGTGCGCTCGCTCGACCTCGACCGCGCCGTCGGCATCCTGCTCCATACCGAGCAGTTCCTGTTCGGCATGCTCGGCGTCGGCTACTTCCTGGTGTTCCTGCATCTCGGCGCCGACCGCCGGCCGCGGACCGGCCCGGTGCCGTGGTACGACGTCGCGCTGGCGCTGATCGGCGCGGCGACCGGCTTCTGGCTCGCCGTGCGCTACCCGCAGCTCGCCGACATCGTGTTCGACGAGCCGCCGGAGGCGCTGGTCACCGGCACGATCATCTTCTTCCTGACGATCGAGGGGCTGCGGCGGACCGCCGGCCCGATCCTGCTCGCGGTGCTGCTGTTCTTCATCGCCTTCGGCGTCGCCGGCCAGTTCGTGCCCGGCCAGCTCCAGGGCCGGCCGATCGCGTTCGGCCAGCTCGTCAGCTACCTGACCTTCGACACCAACTCGCTGATCGGCACGCCGATCAAGGTCGTCACCACCGTCGTCGTCGCGTTCCTGCTGTTCGGGGCGCTGCTGTTCCGCTCCGGCGGCTCGGCGTTCTTCACCGACCTCGCCACGGCGGCGATGGGGCGCACCCGCGGCGGGTCGGCCAAGATCGCGGTGATCGCCTCCAGCCTGTTCGGCACCATCTCGGGCAGCGCCGTCTCCAACGTCCTGTCGACCGGCGTCATCACCATCCCCCTGATGCGCAACGCCGGCTATCGGCCGCATTCCGCGGCGGCGATCGAGGCGGTGGCGTCCACCGGCGGCCAGCTGATGCCGCCGGTGATGGGCGCGGTCGCCTTCGTGATGGCCGAATACCTCAACGTCTCCTACACCGACGTGGTCATCGCGGCGGTCGTGCCGTCGCTCCTCTACTATGTCGCGCTGTTCATCCAGGCCGACCTGGAGGCCGCGCGCGAAGGCATCGCCCCGGTGCCGCAGTCGCTGATCCCGCGGCTCGCGCCGGTGCTGAAGGGCGGCTGGCCGTTCGTCGCGCCGTTCTTCGTCCTGATCTACGGCATGTTCGCGCTCAACCTCGCGCCGGAGACCGCGGCGCTCTACGCCTGCGCGGTCCTGCTGCTGATCGGCCTGTTCGTCGGCTACCGCGGCCGGCGCATGCGGCTCGGCGACCTGCCGGCGATGCTGGCGCAGACCGGCGTCCTGGTGCTCGACCTCGTCATGATCGGCGCCGCGGTCGGGCTGATCATCGGCATCCTGAACCAGTCCGGGCTCGGCTTCGCGCTGACCCTGATGCTGGTCAACATGGGCGGCGGCAGCCTGCTGCTGCTGCTGCTGCTCGCCGGGCTGGTCTGCTTCGTGCTGGGGATGGGGATGCCGACGCTCGCCGTCTACATCCTGGTCGCCACCCTGATCGCGCCGGCGATGGTGGAGACCGGCATCAACCCGATGGCGGCGCACATGTTCGTGCTCTACCTCGGGATGCTGTCGTTCATCACCCCGCCGGTGTGCATCGCCGCCTTCGCCGCCGCCAACCTGGCCCGCGCCGACCCGATGCGCACCGGCTTCGCCGCGACCCGGTTCGGCTGGGCGGCCTTCGTGGTGCCGTTCCTGTTCGTGTTCGAGCCCAGCCTCATCCTGCAGGGCACGGCGTTGGAGCTGGTCCACGACGTCGGCACCGCGATCGCTGGGGTGTGGATCGCGACCATGGGCATCGCCGGCTATTCGCTGCGCCGCATCGGCTGGGCGGCGCGGATCGGCTATACGGCTGCCGGCCTGCTGCTGCTGATCCCGGCCAGCCTGCTGCCGGGCGACAACGTGACCACTTATGTCGGCGTCGCCGCGGCGGCGGCGCTTCTGGCGCGGGACTGGATGAAGGCCGGCCGGTCCCGCCGGGCCGGCGCGGCGGTCGCCGAATAGCGCGCCCGCGGGGGTCCCGCGGCCTTGTTCCGACTCTCCCGTTCGGGTTAGGTTGCCGAACGGGCCGGACTCCCTCGCGGCCGGCGAAAACGCGGCGTTTTCCCTGATGGACTGCCTCACCGTGGCGCTGGCGTCATGACCGATCCCTACACCCTCCTGGGACCGCTGATCCGTGCGCTGCCGCCCGAGGCCGCCCATCGCCTGGCCATCGCGGCGCTGCGCCGCGGCCTGGTCCGCGCGCCGGCCGTTCCCGACGACCTGGTCCTCGCCGTCCGGCTGTGGGACATGACCTTCCCCAACCCGGTCGGCCTCGCCGCCGGCTTCGACAAGGGGGCGGAGGTCCCGGACGCCATGCTGGCGCTGGGCTTCGGCTTCGTGGAGGCGGGCACGGTGACCCCGCGGCCGCAGCCCGGCAACCCCAAGCCGCGGCTGTTCCGACTGTCGGCCGACCATGCGGTCATCAACCGCCTCGGCTTCAACAGCGAGGGGCTGGAGGCGGTGGCCGTGCGCCTGGCCGCGCGCCGCGGCCGGCCCGGCATCGTCGGCGCCAACGTGGGCCGCAACGCCGAGACGGCGGACGCGGTGGGCGACTTCGTGCAGGGCGTCGAACGGCTGGCGCCGCTGGCCGACTACGTGGTGGTCAACATCTCCTCGCCCAACACCAAGGGCCTGCGCGACATGCAGCGGCGGGCGAGCCTCGATGCGCTGGTGCGCCAGGTGGTCGCCGCGCGCGACCGCGCCGCCACCGCCGGCCGCCGGCCGCCGCTCCTGGTCAAGATCGCGCCCGACCTGGATGCCGAGGCGCGCGCCGACGTCGCCGCGGTCGTGCTGGCGCGCGGCGCCGACGGCCTGATCGTGTGCAACACGACGGTGGAGCGTCCGGCCACGCTGGCGGACCCGCAGCGGGGCGAGGCCGGCGGCCTGTCCGGCCGGCCGCTGTTCCCGATGGCGCTGGCGGCGGTCGCCGATATGTACCGGCTGACCGAAGGGCGGCTGCCGATCGTCGGCTCCGGCGGGATCGGCTCGGGCGAGGACGCCTACCGGATGATCCGCGCCGGCGCCTCGCTGGTGCAGTTCTACAGCGCGCTGGTGTTCGAAGGGCCCGGCCTGGCCGGGCGGATCAAGCGCGAGCTCGCCCAGCGCCTGCGCGCCGACGGGTTCCGCTCGGTCGCCGAGGCCGTCGGCGCCGATGCGCAACAGGTTGCCGAACAGGGTTTCCGGTCCGTTAACGCAATCTCAAGACCCTGAAGGGAAAGTCGCCCGGCCAATGCCGTATTCCCAGTTCAGATGGCTTTCGTTCGACACGTCTTCATAGCGCTGGCCTACGCGGTGCTCGCGGCCGGCGTAGCGCTCGCGCTTCCCATTTTCGTGCCCGCGATCCCGGGGCCGGTGGCGCTGGTGCTGGGCGCCACCGTGCTGGTCGCGGCGGCGCTGCTGCACGAGGTGTTCGCCCGCCAGGAAGAAGGCGGGCGCATCAGCGACGAGATCCACGAGCTGCGCCAGCAGAACGGCCGCATCATGCGCGAGTTGACCCGCGCGCGCGAGGAGGCGACCCGGCTGCAGGCCTCGATCACCGACCAGCTCGCGCGCAAGCCGGCGAAGGACTGGGAGAAGGAGATCGACACCGTCGTCGCCGAGGTCCGCGTGTTGCAGACCCTGGTCGAGGAGATCACCGAGAACCGGCGCGCCGAGCAGGAGGCGACGGCCCGCGTGCCGGCGATGGTCGGCGCCGGCAACGGCGCCCCGCCGCCGCGGCCCGCCGCTGCCGCCCCGGCGGCGCCGGCCGTCCCGGCAGCCGCGCCGGCACCGGCGCCGTCGCCCACCGCCCCGCTCAAATATGCGCCGCGCGACCTCGACGACTCGACCGTCCTCGGCATCATCCGCGACGGCCTGCGCTCCGACCGGGTCGACCTGTTCCTGCAGCCGGTGGTCAGCCTGCCGCAGCGCAAGCGCCGCTACTTCGAGGCGTTCACCCGCATCCATACGCCCGAAGGCCTGATCGTGGCGCCGGAGCAGTACATCGCGCTGGCCGAGCGCGAGGGCCTGGTCGCGGCGCTGGACAACCTGCTCCTTTTCCGCTGCATCCAGCTTCTGCGCAAGCACCAGCGGCGGGCGGAGAGCTTCGGCTTCTTCTGCAACATCTCACCGCATACCATCGCCGACCGCACCTTCTTCCGCGACTTCGTGGACTTCATGGGCGAGAACAGCCAGCTCGCGCCGCGGCTGGTGTTCGAGATGCCGCAGGCGACCCTGTTCGGCGCCGACGAAGACCTGGCGGAAGCGCTGCGCCGGCTGTCGGCGGCCAGCTTCCGCTTCTCGATGGACCAGGTGACCAACCTCGACATCGACTTCGCGGCGCTGTCGGCGCGCAACATCCGCTTCGTGAAGGTCGACGCCCGGCAGCTCGTGGCCGAGCTCGAGCACCCAACCTTGCGCTTCCCGCCGCAGGAGCTGAAGCGCAGGCTGGCCGGCCAGGGCATCGACCTGATCGCGACCAAGGTCGAAACGGAGGCCACCCTGCGCGACGTGCTCGACCTCGAGATCGACTACGGCCAGGGCTACCTGTTCGGCGAGCCCCGCCCCGGCTCGGACACCGCGCTGTGATGGCGGCGATGCCGGACGCGATCCCGTTCCACGCCGGCGTGTCGCAGATCGCCGATCGCTACGACGGCTTCATCCTTGACGTGTGGGGCGTGATCCACGACGGGATGAAGCTGTACCCCGGCGTCGTAGACTGCCTGACCCGCATGGCGGGCGCCGGCAAGCGCTTCGTCATGCTGTCCAACGCGCCCCGCCGCGCGCATGCGATCGGCGAGGCGATGCGGGGCATGGGCGTGCCGGCGGATTTCTGTCGCGACATCATGTCGTCGGGCGAGGCGACCTACGAGGCGCTGGCGAAGCGCCCAGACGCCTGGTACGCCGCGCTCGGCAGGCGATGCCTGCACGTCGGGCCAAAGCGCGACGAGAATCTGTTCGAGGGCCTCGGCCTCACGCGCACGACCGGCGCGGAGGAGGCCGACTTCATCCTCAACACCGGGCCGTGGCGCGACGAGGAAACGGTCGCCGACTACGAGACGCTGCTGCAGGCCGGCGCGCGGCGCAAGCTGCCGATGATCTGCGCCAACCCCGACCTGGTGGTGATCCGCGGCGGCACCAAGATCATCTGCGCCGGTGCGCTGGCGCTGCGCTACGAGGCGCTGGGCGGCGACGTGCGCTGGCTCGGCAAGCCGCACGCCGACATCTACGACTTCTGCTTCTCCCGGCTCGGCATCGCCGACCGGCGCCGGATCGCCGCGATCGGCGATTCGCTGCGCACCGACGTGGCCGGCGCCGCCGCCGCCGGGATTGACGCGATGCTGGCGACCGGCGGCATCCATGCCGACGAATTCGGCGTCGCGGCCGGCGTGCAGCCCGACGCCGCCAAGGTCCTCGCCGCGTGCGAACGCGAGGGCCACTTCCCGGCCGGCCTGCTGCCCGGCCTGGTCTGGTAGTCGCCGTCCGGCGCGCCCTGCGGCCGCCGGCGTTTCCGCTGATACGGTCGGACGAGGATGGCACGGATGGCCGACACCCAGATGAAATTCGAAGGCGGGCACACCGCAACATTCTCCGCCGCGGCGTTCGCGGCGGGCGGACCGACCAGGACGGACCGGAAGATGAACCAGATTGCCAAGCGCCCCGACCCGGATGCGCGCGCGCAGGCCGCGCCCGACCCGACCGGCCTGTTCGCCGGCGTCGTCGCCTCAACGATCTGGGTGCTCCTGTGGGCGCTCTACATCCAGGCCAGCGTCGGCTGGGACCTCGTGATGGCGCTCCTGCCGCACGAGGTCGCCGTCATCTTCCTGTCGATGGCGGTGCCGCTGGCGGTGATCTGGCTGATTGTCCTGTTTGTCCGTCGCACCCGCGCCGAATCGCGCGAGATCCGCACCGTGCGCGACGACGTGCGCCGGCTGCTGGCGCCGTCGGCCGTCGCCAACAGCGACCTCGCCACCCTGAACGAGGTGCTCCACGTCCGCATGCGCGAGATCGGCAATGCCGCCGACGAGGTCTCGGTCGACATCCGGATGCGCCTCGACGCCGTCGCCGACCAGCTGCGCCGCCAGATGACCGACCTCAACCACGCCGCCGACGTTGCCGCCGGGCAGGCCGCGCAGCGCGTGCTCTCGGTCGGCGAGGCGTTGCGCCAGCAGACCGACGACCTGACCCACGCCGTCGAGCGCGCCAACGCGCTGGCGGAGGAAAAGGCGCGTGCCATCGCCGAGGTGATGCGCGCGCGCATGCTCGAGGTCGCCGTCGCCTCCGACGAGGCGATCGCCGAGACCGAGGCGAAGGCCAGCGGCGTGGCCGACGCGCTGCGCCGCGAGATGCTGTCGATCGCCGCCGCGACCGACCAGGCGGCGGCCGAGGCGCGCGGGCGCATGCAGGCACTGGCCGAGGCGCTGCGCGACGAGCTGTCGGACCTCGAATCCGCGATCGAGCGCGCCAACGCCGCCGCGGCGGAGAAGGCGCAGGCGATCTCCGCCACGCTGCAGACCCAGACCCGCGAGATCGACAGCGTCGCCGACCAGGCGCTGCGCGCGACCGAGACCAAGGCGGTCGCCGTCGGCGAGATCCTGCGCAAGGCGGTGCTGTCGGTGGCCGACGCCTCCGACCAGGTCGCGATCGACTCGCGCGACAAGATCCTCTCGGTGGGCGATGCGCTGCGCGCCCAGTCCGACGCGCTGCACCGCTCGGTGGAAGCCGCCGGTACGCTGGCGGAGGAGAAGTCGCAGGCGATCGCCGCGCTGATGGACGACCAGGTGCGCGGCATCGCCGCCGCCTCCGAGCGCGCCGTCGCCGACACGGCGGCCCAGGCCGCCGCCGCCGCCCAGGCCCTGCACCGCACGCTCGAAGGCCAGGCGGAATCGCTGCGCCGGTCGCTCGATTCCACGGGCGCGCTGGCGGAAGACCGCGCGCGCTCCATCGGCGCGCTGATGGACGGCCAGGTGCTGAGCTTCGCCACCGCATCAGACCGCATCATCGTCGATACGGAAGCGCGCGTGATCAAGGTCGGCGAGAGCCTGCGCCAGGCCGTGCAGTCGGTGGCCGATGCGGCCGACCGGGCCGCGGTCGAATCGCGCGACAAGGTGCTGTCGGTGCGCGAGGCGCTGAAGGCGCAGTCGGATGCGCTGGCGCGCGCGGTCGAGGCGGCCAACGCGCTGGCGGAGGAAAAGGCCCACGCCATCGGCGCGATCATGGAAGAGCAGGTGCGCGGCATCGCCGCCGCCTCCGACCTCATCGTCGCGGAAACGGAGGACAAGGCGCATGCCGTCGGCGACGTCATGCGCAAGGAGATGCTGGCGGTCGCGCTCGCCTCGGACCAGGCGGTCGCCGATGCGCGCGGCAAGGCGATGGCGGTCGGCGACGTGCTGCGCCATCAGATGAACGACGTGAACGCCGCCGTGGAGCTCGCCAGCGCCGAAGCCGAGACGCGCGTGCAGTCGATCGGCGAGGCGCTGCGGCGCGAGATGGCGGCGATCGCCGACGCGACCGATGCCGCGTCGACCGACGCCCAGTCCCGCATCGACGCGCTCGGCGCCGCGCTGCGGCGCGAGATCGACGCCGCCGACGAAGCGGTCCGCCACAGCACCGCGGCGACGACGGCGCGCGCGCGCGAGCTTGGCGCGGCGCTTGGCGAGCAGGTTGCCGCGATGACGGCGGCGTCCGACCATGCGCTCGCCGACGCCGAAGCGAAGTCGCAGGCGATCGGCGAGATGCTGCGCCAGGAGGTGATCTCGATCGCCACCGCGGCGGAGCAGGGCGCCGGCGAGGCGCGGCGCAAGGTGGTCACCGTCGGCGAAGCGCTGAGCGCGCAGATGGAGGAGCTCAACGCCGCGGTGCAGCGCGCCGCCGCGCTGGCCGAGGACCGCGCCCGCGCGTTCGGCGCCGCGTTCGAGACGCGGGTGGCGGAGATCGCCGCCGCGGCGGACCGGGCGGCTGCCGATACCGAAGGAAAGACCCAGGCCATCTCCGCGCTGCTGCGCCGCGAGGCTGCCGACATGGCCGTCGCGGCGGACCGCGCGGCGGCCGAGGCGCGCGCCAAGGTGGAGGCGATCGGCGAGACCCTGCGCCACGAGATGGATGGCCTCGCCACCGCGATCGACCGGACCAACGTGCTGGCGGAGGAGCGCGCCCGCGCCATCGGCATCGTGCTGCGCAGCCAGGTCCACGACATTGCCGCCGCGTCCGACGAGGCGGTGGCGGAGACCGAGACGCGCGCCCACGCCGTCCAGGAGATCCTGCGCCGCCACGTGCTGGCGATCGGCGACAGCCTGCGCCAGGAGACCGACGGCTTCGCCACGACGCTCGACCACGCCAACGCGCAGGCGGAGGAACGCGCCCGCGCATTCGGCGCCATCCTGCGCGGCCAGGTCCGCGACATTGCCGCCGCGTCCGGCGAGGCGGTGGCCGAGACCGAGGCGCGCGCCCAGGCGGTTCAGGAGATCCTGCGCCGCCAGGTGGAGGCGATCGCCGTCTCCGCCGACCAGGCCTCGGGGGAGGCGCGCGCGAAGGTGCAGGCGCTCGGCGAATCGCTGCGCGTCGAGATGCAGTCGGTGACCGAGACGTCGACGCGGCTGGCGACCGACGCCACGGCGCGCATCCAGTCGGCGTCCGACGTCCTGCTCGACCAGGTCAACACGCTGACCATGGCGTCCGAGCGCGCGGCGAGCCAGGCCGAGGTGCTGCACGACATGCTCGACCGGCAGACCGAGCGGCTGGAGCACGCGTCCGCCAACGCGGCGCAGACCACCGAGACGGCGCGCGAGCTGATCGAGCGCCACGCCCGCGACCTGGAGCAGGTGACGGCGGCGGCGATGACCCGCGTCACCGACCTGGGCGATGCGGTGCGCGCCCAGATCGATGCGTTCATCGCGGCGACCGAGACCGCGGCGGACGGCGCGCGCGCCACCACCGACGACGTGCGCGCGCAGATCACCGAACTGTCCGCCGACTTCCGCATGGTGGCCAACGACGTCGATTCGACCGCGGCGGCGATGAACGCGCATGCGCGCGCGCTGGCCGCCGCCTCGCACGAGGCGATCGCCTCGCTGCGCGAGGTGGGCGAGCTGATGCAGAGCCAGGGCGACGGCGTGGGCGCCGCCTCGACCAAGGCGGTCGCCTCGGTGTACGAGGTGAACGCGCTGCTCAACCGCTCCTCCGGCGACATGGCGGGCGCCGCCGACCGGCTGACCGCGAAGGTGCGCGACGCCGGCACGGCGCTGCGCACGGAAGCCGGCGCCTTCGACGCCGCGACCGACCGCGTCGCGGAGCGCGTCGCCGCATTCGCGGCGCTGGCCGGCGAGCGTCATGCGGCGTTCGCCGCCGCCTGCGATGCCGCGGTCAACCAGGCCGCCGCCAGCATCGACGCCATCGGCACCCGCGCGCACGAAGCGGCGGGCGCGCTGGCGACCGCCAGCGAGGCGATGGCCCTGCGCGCTGGCGACACCGCGGCGCGCATCGTCGCCGACGTCGATGCGGCGGCGCAGCGCTTCGATGCCGGTGCGGGCGCGCTGATCGACCGCGCGGCCGGCCGGCTCAACCGGCTGGGCCAGGACATCGCCGCCCGCGCCGCCGACGCGACGACCGCGAGCGACGATGCGGCCGAGCGCACGACCGCGGCGATCGCCGCCCTCGCGGCGGAGCTGCGGGCGCGGTCGGCCGAGTTCATCGCGGTCGCCGAGCAGGTCGCGGCGGAAGCCGGCGGCCGGCTGGACGCGGTCGGCGCCGCGGTGCGCCGCAACGCCGAGGGCGCCGACGCGGCGATCGACCGCACCGCCGCGCACGTCGAGGCAAAGGTCATCGACATCGAGGGCCGCCTGCGCCAGCACGCCGAGCAGGTGGAGCGCGGGGTCGAGGAGACCGTCGCCCGCGCCGCCGGCCGGGTGGAGGCGCTCAACACCGGCGTCCAGCAGCAGGCCAGCCGCATCGCCGGCCTGTCCGCCGAGACCGCGCAGAACCTGGCGGTCGCGCTCGAGTCCGTCGGCGAATCGGTGCGCGCGCACAGCCAGTCGCTGGAATCGTCGATGGCGCGCGCCGGAGACGTCGCCGCCGCCGCCGCCGAACAGGTGCAGCGCGACGTGACGGGACGGCTGTCGGAGATCGGCATCGCGCTGGAGGCGCAGGCGGCTGCGGTGCGCGGCGCCGCCGACGAAGCCGTGGCGCATGTCCTGGCGCGCAGCGACGAGGCGGGCGCGGCGCTGCACCTGCGCGCGGATGCGATCGTCACCGCGACCGACCTCGCGTCGCAGCGCATCGCCGCCGCCGGGGAATCGCTGGAGCGTCAGGCGGCGGTCATGGCCGAGGCCGCAGGCACGGCGCAGGAGCGGGCGGCGGACGTCGGCGACACCTTCGCACGCCAGGCCGGCGCGCTTATGTCGGCGTCGCAGGACGCGGTGTCGCGCGCCGCGCAGGTGCGCGACCTGCTGACCAGCCAGGGCGAGACGCTGCAGCGCATCCTGTCCGACGTGGATTCGCGCGGCGCCAGCATCGGCGGCGCGCTGGGCGACCAGTTCGAGCGGCTGTCGGCCACCGCGGCGACCGCCGCCAGCGCCGTCGACGCGCTCGGCGCGGAGATCGGGCGCCAGGCCGGGGCGCTCGCCGCGGCCTCGCAGGATTCGGTCGGGCGGCTGGAGGCCGTGATGGCGGCGTGCCGCGAGACCGCGACCGGCATGGCCGGCGTCGCCGCCAGGGCGGCCACCGACGTCGAGACCCTGGCCGGCGCGCTGAAGGACCAGTCCGGCAGCATCGAGACCGCCGCGCAGGTGGCGGAAGAACGGGTCGCCGGCATCGGCAGGGTGTTTGGCCAGCAGGCCGACGACCTCAACGCCGCCGCCGACAAGGCGAGCGCCCAGGCGGCCCGCTTCGGCGAGCAGCTGCGCCAGCACGTGCTGGAGCTCGCCGAATCGCTCGACCGCATCACCGCGCAGTCTGGCTCGATCGGCGACACCTTCAAGGAGCAGGCGCAGAAGCTGGTCGACGCCGCGGCCGAGGCCGAGAAGCAGGCCCGCGTCATCCGCGAGAACGCGTTCGACGCCCGCCGCGACGCCTTCCTCAGCACCGCCAAGTTCGTGGTGGAGGACCTGCAGTCGACGTCGATCGACATCACCCGGGTGATCGACCAGCAGAAGGCGCAGAAGCTCTGGAACAAGTTCACCAAGGGCGACCGCGGCATCTTCGTGCGCACCATGCTGTCCGACGACGAGCGCCGCGCCCGCACGGTGATCGGCGAGAAGTACGAGCGCGACGAGACGTTCCGCCGCTACGTGACCCGCTACCTCGACCACTTCGAGAAGCTGATCAACGAGGCGCATGAGAGCGACCCCGACAACCTGCTCGCCTCCACGTTCCTTTCCGCCGACGTCGGCAAGCTGTATACGCTGCTCGCCAAGTCGGTCGGCCGGATGAACTGAAGGCGGCCGGCGGCTGACAAGTTTCGGCGCGGACGCGCCGGGGGCCCCCCCCCCCCCACCCCCCCCCGGGGGGGGGGGGAGATCCCCCACCCCACCGGGGTGGGGTGTGGGGGGGGGGGGTCTCAACCAGTCGATGCCGGAGCCGCCGTGACGCCCCTGTTCCTGACCGTCCTCGTCGACATGGTCGGGTTCGGCATCGTGATCCCGCTGCTGCCGTTCTATGCCCAGAAGTTCGGCGCCTCGCCCGACCTGGTGACCCTGACGGTCGCCGCCTACACCCTGACCCAGTTCGTGTTTGCGCCGCTGTGGGGCCGGATCAGCGACCGCTACGGCCGCCGGCCGGTGCTGCTGGTCACCCTGGCCGGCACCGCGCTGTCCTATGTGTGGACGGGGCTGGTCGAGTCGCTGGCCATGCTGTTCGTCGCGCGCGCCTTCGCCGGCGCCTGCGCGGCCAACATGGCGGTGGCGCACGCCTATGTCGCCGACGTCTCGGCGCCGGAGCACCGGGCGCGCGACATGGGCCGCATCGGGGCGGCATTCGGCATGGGCTTCGTGCTCGGGCCGGCGATCGGCGGGTTCCTCGCGGGGCCGGGCGGCGAGCCGGACTTCGCGTCGCCGTTCTGGTTCGCCGCCGGCCTGTCCGCGGTCGCCTGGGCGCTGGCGTGGCTGCGGCTGCGCGAGACCACCGACCCGGCGATGCGTCAGGCCGCGGCCGCCGCGCCGCGGCAGGGGCGGCTGGCCGCCCTGCTTGCGGGCGCGCGCCAGCCGCGGCTCGGCCGCCTGATCGGCCTAGCCTTCATGATGCCGTTCGTGTTCTCCGGGGTGGAGACGACGTTCGCCCTGTGGTCGGAGCGGGCGCTGGGCTGGGGCCCGGCGGAGAACGGCTACGTCTACACCTACATGGGCGTCGTCGCGGTGCTGGCGCAGGGGCTGGCAGTCGGCCGGCTGGTCCGCGCGGTGGGGGAGCGGCGGGCGGTGACGATCGGGGCGGCCGCCGTGCTGGCCGGCTGCCTGCTGCTGCCGTTCGCGTTGACCATCGCGCCGCTGCTGGCCGCGCTGGGGCTGATCGTGTTCGGGGTGTGCATCACCGGCTCGTCGCTCAACAGCCTGATCTCGCTCGAATCCGCCGCCCATGCCCGCGGCGCGACCCTGGGCCTCGGCCAGGCGTCCTCGGGCCTCGCCCGCATCCTGGGGCCGGCGCTCAACGGATTCGCCTTCGTCGGGCTGGGGCGCGATGCGCCCTATTTCCTCGGCGCGGTCGTGATGGTCGTCATGCTGGTCCTCGCCCGCGGCATCGTGGCGCCGGCCCGGCCCCGCGGCGGCGAAGAAACTTGACCCGGCCGGCCCCGGCGGCTTAAAAGCACCGTTTCCGGGCCGCAAGGTCCGCTTTTCGTATTTCGGGGACCGATCCGATGTCCAGGCGTTGCAGCATCACCGGCAAGGGCGTGCTCACCGGCAACAACGTCAGCCATGCCAACAACAAGACCCGCCGCCGCTTCCTGCCCAACCTGCAGGAGACCGCGCTGCTGTCGGACGCGCTCGGCCAGATGGTCCGCCTGCGCCTGTCCACCCGCGCGATCCGCACCATCGAGCACAATGGCGGCCTCGACGCCTTCCTTCTCGGCACCTCCAACCTGAAGCTGCCGGAAGACGCCCAGCGCCTGAAGCGCCGCATCGCCAAGGCGAAGGCCGCGCGCGACGGCGCCGCGGCCTAGGCCGGCGCCCACGTTCCAGACGGATGCTCCGCAGGGGCGGGTCTCGGACCCGCCCTTTTGCTTTCGTGGGATGGTGAGAGGATCGGGGGCAGACACCAAACCCGATGGTCAAGCCGGCTTGGGCGGGCGATCGGGGTCTGGTGTCTGACCCCGATCCTCTTTTCTACGCCCGCGCCCTGGCCGGCTGGGCCGGCGGGCGGTGGCCGCGCGGGGCGGCGGCGCGCTCGTCCTCCTCGAACAGCTCGGCGAGCTTCTCCATCACCGTGCCGCCGAGCTGCTCGGCGTCCATGATCGTGACGGCGCGGCGGTAGTAGCGGGTCACGTCGTGGCCGATGCCGATGGCGATCAGCTCGACCGGCGAGCGGGTCTCGATCCACTCGATGGTCTCGCGCAGATGGCGCTCCAGGAAGTTGCCCGGGTTCACCGACAGCGTCGAATCGTCCACCGGCGCGCCGTCGGAGATCACCATCAGGATGCGCCGCTGCTCCGGCCGCGCGATCAGCCGGTTGTGCGCCCACAAGAGCGCCTCGCCGTCGATGTTCTCCTTCAGGAGGCCTTCGCGCAGCATCAGGCCGAGGCTGCGCCGCGCCCGCCGCCACGGCGCGTCGGCGCCCTTGTAGACGATGTGGCGCAGGTCGTTGAGCCGGCCGGGGTTGGGCGGCTTGCCGGCGGCGAGCCACTTCTCGCGCGACTGCCCGCCCTTCCAGGCGCGGGTGGTGAAGCCCAGGATCTCGACCTTGACCGCGCAGCGCTCCAGGGTGCGGGCCAGGATGTCGGCGCTCATCGCCGCCACGGTGATCGGCCGCCCGCGCATCGAGCCCGAGTTGTCGATCAGCAGGGTCACCACGGTGTCGCGGAAGGTGGTGTCCTTCTCCACCTTGAACGACAGCGGGTGCATCGGGTTGACCACCACGCGCGACAGCCGGCCGGTGTCGAGCAGGCCTTCCTCCAGGTCGAATTCCCACGCCCGGTTCTGCTTGGCCATCAGGCGGCGCTGCAGCCGGTTGGCGAGCTTGCCGACGACGGCCTGCAGGTGCGAGAGTTGCTGGTCCAGATGGTGGCGCAGCCGGGCGAGCTCCTCCGGCTCGCACAGCTCGGTCGCCTCCACGGTCTCGTCGTACTCGGCGGTGTAAGGCTGGTAGGGGCGCTCGCGCGGCTCGTTGGACATCGGGCCCTGCTGGCGGCGCCGGCGGCTGGTCGGGTCGGTGCCCTCCTCGCCGGTGCCGGGCGCCATCTCCTCCTCGGCCTCGCTGCGGGTCGCCTGCTCGCCTTCCTCCGATTCGCTGTCGGAGGATTCCTCGCCCGAGGCGCCCGACGCCTCGGCGCTGGAGCCTTCCATCTGCGCCTCTTCGGACTCGGCCTGCTCGCTCGCCTCGTCGTCGGATTCGTCGCCTTCGGATTCTTCCGCCTCCGGCGAGCCCGGCTCCTCGTCCAGGAGGTCGAGGTGGAACAGGAGCTTGTTCGACGCCAGCGCATAGGCCGACTGGTCGCCGATCGCGGACTCCAGATCGGCGACGTCGGCGGCGATCTTCTTGTCGAGCAGCGGGCGCCACTGGTCGACCAGCTTCTGCGCCGACGGCGGCAGCGCCGACGGCATCAGCGCTTCGCGCGCCATCAGGCCCAGCACGTCGGGCAGCAGGTTCTCGTCGCGCGCATCGATGCGGTCGTAGCCGCGGGCGAGGCAGCGCTCGCGCAGCGCGGCGGCCAGGTTCTCGGCCACGCCTTCCATCTGGCGGGCGCCGATCGCTTCCACCCGCACCTGCTCCAGCGCCTCGAACACCGCGCGCGCGGTGTCGCCCTGCGGCGCGCGGCTGGCATGCAGCTTGTCGTCGTGGTGCTTCAGGCGCAGCGCCATCGCGTCGGACTCGCCGCGCAGCTGCGCCACTTCCTCGGCCGTCATCTCGCGCGACGGCACCGGCAGCCGCGCCTGGGTATCGACCAGGCGCGCCTCGGCGCTGTAGGTGACCGAGATGTCGTTGCGCTCCGCGATGGCGCGCATCGCGGCCGCGGTCACCCGGCGGAAGGCGTCGGCAGTGCTTTCGTTGGAGGCCATGCGGGTTCCGTCAGCGGCGCGCCTGGACGGTCGCCTCTGCGAGATCTTCCTTGAAGCAGCGCTGGTAGTATTCCGCCACCGTCGGCCGCTCCAGCTCGTCGCACTTGTTCAGGAACGTCATGCGGAACGCCTTGCCGACGTCCTTGAACAGGATCGCGTTCTGCGCCCAGGTGATGACCGTGCGCGGCGACATGACGGTGGAGATGTCGCCGGCGATGAAGCCCGACCGGGTCAGGTCGGCGACCGAGACCATGGCGCTGATCTTCTTGCGCCCGTCCTCGTTGTCGTAGGTCGGCGACTTCGCCAGCACGATCTTCACCTCCGCGTCGTGCGGCAGGTAGTTCAGCGTGCACACCAGGTTCCAGCGGTCGAGCTGGCCCTGGTTGATCTGCTGCGTGCCGTGATAGAGCCCGGTGGTGTCGCCCAGGCCGATGGTGTTGGCGGTCGCAAACAGACGGAACGCCTTGTGCGGCCGGATCACGCGGCTCTGGTCCAGCAGCGTCATCTTGCCGTCGACCTCCAGCACGCGCTGGATGACGAACATCACGTCCGGGCGGCCGGCGTCGTACTCGTCGAACACCAGCGCGACCGGGTTCTGCAGCGCCCACGGCAGGATGCCCTCGCGGAACTCGGTCACCTGCTTGCCGTCGCGGATGACGATGGCGTCCTTGCCGATCAGGTCGATGCGGCTGATGTGGCTGTCCAGGTTGACGCGCACGCACGGCCAGTTCAGCCGGGCGGCGACCTGTTCGATGTGGGTCGACTTGCCGGTGCCGTGGTAGCCCTGGATCAGGAGCCGCCGGTTGTGCGCGAAGCCGACCAGGATCGCCATCGTGGTGTCATGGTCGAACCGGTACGTCTCGTCGATCTCCGGCACGTGCTCCGACGGCTTGGAGAATGCG
Source organism: Rhodospirillaceae bacterium (assembly GCA_050249455.1). Lineage (GTDB taxonomy): Bacteria > Pseudomonadota > Alphaproteobacteria > MPNO01 > VGEU01 > JBFWQM01. The sequence goes on from JBFWQM010000001.1 coordinate 43,528, forward strand.
GGCACCATCATGTCGGAATCGAGCCCGAAGACCTGCCGGACCGAAACCTCGATGTCCGGCCCGTCAAGGCTGTGGGCGCGTTCGTTGTGCGTAACCTGCTGCGCAGACATACAACCAGTTTTCCTGAATCTAGTGTCGGATGGCGTCAGGCGAATTGGGCGTTCTTGAGCGTCGAATAGGCACGGTTGACGAGTTTTAGCCTTTCCTCGGCGTTCTTGTCGCCCCCGTTCGCGTCGGGGTGCAGTTGTTTGACGAGCTCCAGGTAGCGCGCCTTGATGCGCTTGCGCGTGATCGGCGGGGCTAGTTCCAGCACCGCCAGCGCCCGTTCCTCGTCGGTCAGCGCGCGCGACGGCCGGCGCCCCGGGTCGGCGTCGCCGCCGGGCGGCCGCTGCGACGCCGGCTCCTCGCCGAACAGGTTCAGCGTGTCGGCGAACCACACCCGCCCGTCGCGCATGCCGCGCATCCCGAAACCGAGCGGCCAGGTCGGGCGCCACCACGTGGTGTCGGCGCGGATGTGGCGCTCGATGTCGGCTTCGTTCATGCCGGCGTAGTAGTTCCACGCCGCATTGTATTCGCGCACGTGCGTCAGGCAGAACCAGTGGTATTCGCGCAGATGGTCGCGCGACCGCGGCGCCGGAAAGTCGCCCGCGGCAGCGCACCCTGGCGCCTCGCACGGTCGCGTTCCGAGCCCGTTCGGAAAGGGATTTGCCCTGGATCCCGCGTTGCGCTGCCGTTTCACTGCCACAGTATGGTCAGCCCCCCGGAACCTGACAAGGCCCGCGCGCCGTTCGGCCGCGCCGCGGTCGTTCGATGTCAATCGATCGGGCGGCGACGGGCGGGCTCGCCGCTTGACGCGGCCGCCGGGCCGAACCTATCTAGGCGACCGCTGGAGGGCGCCATGACCACCGTCGCATCGACCATCGAGGCCAAGCTGCGCGCCGCGCTGTCGCCGGTGCGGCTGGACATCGTCGACGAGTCGGCGCTGCACGCCGGCCACGCCGGGGCGCGCGACGGCGGCGAGACCCATTTCCGGGTCGAGGTCGTGGCGCAGGCGTTCGCCGGCAAGTCGCGGCTGGAACGCCAGCGGCTGGTCTACGGCGTGCTGGCGGACGAGCTGGCGGGTCCGGTGCATGCCTTGAGCGTGCGCGCCCTGACCCCGTCCGAGCGCGCGTAACGCAGGGCATACATACAACGCTCGGTTGCGCCTGCGGCCGATTATCTATACACTTTCAAGTTGAGCGATCCGCCGAATATTCACCTACGGCGGGCGTGGGTCGTATTCGCTGTCGTCCGGCAATTTCAGGGATCGTAGCAATATGGCGTCGTCGCTTGTGAGCAGGAACATTACCGTATCCGGGCATCGGACCAGCATGCGGCTCGAGCCGGCGATGTGGGACGCCTTGCACGAGGTGGCCCGAAGAGAAGGCAAGACCATCAACGAAATATGCACGATGGTGGACGCGCGCCGCCGTGAATCGAGCCTCACGGCGGCGCTCCGCGTCTACATCGTCGCCTATTTCCGCGCCGCCGCGACGGAGCACGGCCATCTGCGCGCGGGCCACGGCGCCGGGCTGGCGGAAGACGCGCCCTTATGGCCGGCCGGCCGCGATCTGGCCGCCTGAACGTTCAACCACCGGTATAGTATTCGGGGTAGTGGGCCTTCACGACCTGGCCGTCGCTGGCCCAGGCGTGACAGGTGTCGATCGGCGGGCGGACCTTCTCGGTGCGCGGCCGGTCGGGGTCGCTGCGCGACCAGCGCACGCTGTGGAAGGCGACCGTCGCCATCGGGCCCAGCAGGTCGACCAGGTGCGTGCAGCCCCGGGTGCCCCCCAGCAGCCCGAACACGACCTTGCGCCAGCCCGGCTTGATCTGGGTGCCGACCAGCTTGCGGAACGCCGGCGCGATCGCCGGGCAGATGGCGAACGGCCCGGCGTCGGTCACCGCCTCGACGTCGCGCACCACGATGTCGCGGTCCACGGTCAGGCGCAGCTTCATGTCGTGGATCGGCTCCCCGGCCTGGATCTCGCCGCGGAAGGCGTTGGGAAAGGGGTACGACTTCACGTCGGTCAGGTGACCTTCGATGTCCCACATCCCGTCGTCGCGGGCGTAGCTGGAGCAGGTGATCGCGCGGGTGTGGATCGGCTTGCGCGCCACGGGCGGCGACAGGGGCATCGGGCGGGCTCCTCGGGAATGGGACGCTCGCCCGACTATAGCGCGCCGCTGCCGGATCAGGCGTCGTCGAACCGCACGAAGGTGATCGGCGGCAGCCGCGCGTCGGGGGCGGCCCAATGGTCGCCGCCGTCCTCCGACACCCACAGCCCACCGCTGGTGGAGCCGATCGCGACCGCGGCGCCGGACGCATCGACCCCCAGGCCGTGGCGATAGACCAGGTCGTAGGCATGGCGCTGCGGCAGGCCGTCGCGCAGCACCTCGAAACTGCGGCCGCCGTCGCGGGTGCGCGCCACCGCCATCTGGGCGTCGACCGGGATGCGCCGTTCGTCCTTCGCCGCCGGGACGAACCAGGCGGTGTCCGGGTCGCGCGGGTGGGCGGCGACCGCGAAGCCGAAATTCGACGGGCGGATGGCGGCCAGCTCGGTCCAGTTCTCGCCGCCGTCGGTGGAGCGGTAGGCGGTGCTGTGGTGCTGGCACCACAGGACGTCGGGCGCGCCGCGGCACTGCGCGAACTGGTGGATGTCCTGCGACATCGGGTCGTCGCGCAGCTCCGGCGGCATGTATTCGTTGTGCATGCCGCGGTTGATGATGCGCCACGACCGCCCCTCGTCGGCGGTCGCCCAGACGCCGCCGGTGGCGATGCCGATGCGGATCGCCTTCGGGTCGCGGGGATCGACCAGCAGGCCGCTGACCCCCGGCTGCTCGCCGCCGGCGACGCCGAACCACTTGCGCCGGTCCGGCATCGTCCACAGCGGCTCGTTCAGCGCCCACGTCGCGCCGTCGTCGTCGGACCGGAACACGGCGCCCGGCATCGTCCCGGCCCACACCCGCCCCGGCACGCCGCCCGGCTCCAACGCCCAAATGCGGCCCAGCGACCACGGGTGCGGGTCGTCCGCCGCGTCGGCGGGCTTGGGCGGGAACGCCGGGGTCGTCAGCTCCTGGCGCGACCCGTCCGCCGCCACCCGCCACAGCTTGGCCCCGAAGTGGCCGAGGTCGAGCGCGACCAGCGCCGATTCCGCCCGCGGCAGCACCGCCGTCACCGGGTCGCCCAGGAAATGCGTCTCCGCCACGTCCCAGCCGCCGCCGCGGCGCGCCAGCACGAACAGGCCCTTGCGGGTGCCGACGAAAAGTCGCTGCGCCATCGAACTACTCCCTCGCTGCTGCCGTCAGCCGCCGGTCAGCGCCTGCAGCACGAACACCTCGTCGCTCGGCCCGACCGGGTCGCTCAAGCCGCTGCGGTCGCGCACCAGCGTCCCGTTGACGTAGACCGCGACGTGGCGGCGCAGCGCGCCCTGGTCGTCCAGCACATAGCCCCGCAGCACCGGCCGGGTCGCGAACACGTCGTTCAGCGTCTCGCCCAGCGTCGTGCCGGCCGCCGTCACGGTCGGCGCCTCCACGAAGCGTTCCAGGGCGCGGGTGAACGTCACGACGGGCATGCGGCGGCGGGCTCCGGCGGTTGACAGAATCGTTGATATCAACATAATACCGACGTGTCAAACGTCGACGTCCCGCCCTGCGCCGAAACCCTGCCCCGCGAGGTCACCCTCGCCGTGCGCGACGCGTGCCTGTGCCTGCACGTGCAGCGGGCGGCGCGGGCGGTGGCGCGCCGGTTCGACGAGGCGCTGCGTCCCGTCGGCCTGACCAACCAGCAGTTCTCGCTGCTGATGTCGCTCAACCGGCCGGTGCCGCCGACAATGGGGCAGGTGGCGGCCGGGCTCGGCATGGACCGCACGACCGTCACCGCCAACCTGAAGCCGCTGGTCCGCCGCGGTTTGGCGCGGGTGGACGCGGACCCGGCCGATCGGCGCACCCGCCGCCTGGTACTGGCCGATGCCGGACGGTCGCTGCTGGCGGCGGCGATGCCGCTGTGGCGCGCCGCCCAGGACGCCAACGAGGAGCTGGTCCCCGACGGGGATCCCGACCGCCTGCGCGTCAGCCTGCGCGCGCTATCCTGACTGCGACGCCCGGGCGATCCCGCCGCGGGCATGGGGGAGATGCGAGATGTCCGACAACCACGGCCGCTTCGTCTGGTACGAGCTCCTGACCACCGATCCCGCCGCGGCGGCGGCGTTCTACAGCCACGTCGTCGGGTGGACGACGGAGGCCATGAGCGTCCCCGGCATCGACATGCCCTACACGATGTTCAAGCGCGGCGACGCGCCGGTGTGCGGCCTGATGGCCCAGCCGCCGGAGGCGCGGTCGGCCGGCGCGCCGCCCGCCTGGCTCGGCTATGTCGGGGTCGATGACGTCGATGCCGCGGCGGCGCACGCGAAGGACCTCGGCGGGGCATGGCTGATGCCCCCGATGGACATCCCGACCGTCGGGCGCTTCGCGGTCGTCGCCGACCCGCAGGGCGCGGCGCTGGGCGTCTTCCGCTACACCTGCGAGAACCCGCCGCCGGCGCCCGAAATGATGGCAACTGGCACGGTCGGTTGGCACGAGCTCGTGACCGACGGCTGGCAGAAGGCGTTCGACCACTACGCCGCGCGGTTCGGCTGGACCAAGGCCGAGGCGATGGACATGGGCCCGATGGGCACCTACCAGCTGTTCGCCGCTGGCGCGCACCCGATCGGCGGCATGATGAACCGGCCGCCCGGCGTGCCGGCGTCGTTCTGGCTCTACTACTTCGTGGTCGACGACATTGACGCGGCGATCGCGCGCCTGGGCGAACGCGGCGGCCAGGTCGTCAACGGGCCGATGGAGGTGCCGGGCGGCGCCTGGATCGTCCAGGCGCTCGACCCGCAGGGCGCCCTGTTCGCGCTGGTGGGCCAGCGGCGCGCCGCCGGTTGACCGCCGCCGCCTGCTGTCGTTGACTCCCGTCCGGACGGCCGGCCGGGCGGGAGAGACGACGATGTTCCTCAACAATGCGTGGTACGTGGCGGCGTGGGCCGACGAGATCGGGCCGGCGCCGCTCGGGCGCACGTTTCTGAACCAGCCGGTGGTGCTGTTCCGCACCGCCGACGGCGCCGCCGCGGCGCTGGAGGACCGCTGCTGCCATCGCCATCTGCCGCTGTCGATGGGCAAGGTGGTGGGCGCCGAGCTCGAATGCGGCTACCACGGCCTGCACTTCGACCGCACCGGGCGCTGCGTCGCGGTGCCGGGCCAGCCTCGGGTGCCGCCCGGCGCTGCGGTGCGCGCCTATCCCCTGGTCGAGCGCTGGGGCTGGGTGTGGATCTGGATGGGCGATCCGTCGCGCGCCGACCCGGCGCTGATCCCGGACTGGTGGTTCATGGACCATCCCGACTGGAAGGTCGTGCCGGGCAACGGCAGCAAGCCGATCCATGCCCGCTGCAACTACCAGCTCATCACCGACAACCTGCTCGACCTCAGCCACGTCGGCTACGTCCACGTCGACACCATCGGCAGCGACTCGATCATGCGCTTCCCGATCCGCACCGACCGCGGCGCCGACCGTGTGACGATGTCGCGCCTGATGCCCGACGTGACGCCGCCGCCGCTGCACCGCACCGCCGGCGGCTTCAAGGGCAACGTCGACCGCTGGATGATCGTCGAGGCGCGGGTGCCCTGCTATGTCGACGTCGACGTCGGCAGCGCCGAGGTTGGGTGCGGCGCGCTGGAAGGCAACCGGCTGCAGGGCATCGCCTACCACGCGCTCAACGTGCCGACGCCGGAGACCGCGACGACGACGCACTTTTTCTACGGGCACGCGCGCTACTACCTGACCGACAGCGCCGCGATCGACGAGATGTACCGCCGCGACTTCCTGAAGATCTTCATGGAGGACGTGGTGGTGATGGAGGCGCAGCAGGCGGCGATGGACCGCATGCCCGACCGCCCGTGCGTCGACGTCAACGGCGACGCGCCCACCATCGCGATGCGCCGCCTCCTCGGCGACCGCATTGCAGCAGAGGCGGCGGGAGCCTGAACGCGGCGCCGGCCGTCGAGCAATTGCCTTGACTCGTGAACGATATTCACCTGTGCTTCGGGTCAGAAGGGCCGACAGGCCCCGCAAGACAGGGAGTGATCACGATGGGCAATCCTCAATTGCGCAGTGCGTTGCTTTGTCTCGTGGGGGCCGCGGCCCTGTTCGCCGCCGGCGCGCCGGCCCGCGCGCAGCAGACCCTCAACCTGACCGCCGTCGACGGCTACCCGCCGAAATCGTCGTGGGTGCGCGACTTCATCCACTACTTCATCCCTGAGGTCGACAAGCGGCTCGCCCAGCAGGGCAAGTACAAGATCGCCTGGAACCAGGCGTGGAGCGGCCAGATCACCAAGGTCCGCTACGTGCTGGAAGGCCTGCAGAAGGGGCTCGGCGACATCGGCATCGTCACCTCCGTCTTCCATGCCGACAAGGTGCCGCTGCAGAACATCTCCTACGTCGTGCCGTTCGTCAGCGCCGACCCGCGCGTGATGACGCGCATTATGGACGACCTCGCGGCGAAGTTCCCGGCGTTCAAGGACGCATGGGCGCCGTACAACCAGGTCTACCTGACCAACGGCTGCGTGCTCGATTCCTACCAGCTCTTCACCAAGCAGCCGGTCAAGGCGCTCGACGACCTGCGCGGCATGAAGATCGCCGGTGCCGGCGAGAACCTGCGCTACATCCACGGCCTCGGCGCCGCCGGCGTGTCGACCAGCCTGGTGGAGAACTACAACAAGCTGCAGACCGGCGTCGTAAACGGCGCCATGCTGTGGGCGGAATCGGTGGTGCAGTTCAAGCTGGTGGAGGTCGCGCCGCACATGCTGCAGGCCGACATCGGCGCCGCCTGCTCCAAGACCATCACGATGAACGCCGATGCGTGGAAGAAGCTGCCGGCGGAGGTGCGCGACGTCATCGCCGCCGTCGCCATCGGCTACCGCGACGTGATGGCCTCGAACGCGGTGAAGGAAGGCCAGGAGGCGCTGGACGATTTCAGGAAGGCGGGCGGCAAGATCGTCGAGCTGCCGCGCGCCCAGCGCGAGGCGTGGGCCAAGAGCATGCCCAACCTCGCCGAGGAATGGGTCGGGCGGCTGGAGCCGAAGGGCATTCCGGCACGCCAGATCCTGGCGGCCTACATGGATGCGATGCGCGCCGCCAACCAGCCGATCGTCCGCCACTGGGACCGCGAGTAGGGGCGCGCGGGCGCGCACCGTGTCCGCGGTCGCGCCGCGGGAGGAACGGCAAGGCGCCGCCTCCCGCGCGCTGGTCCTCGTCCTGTCGGCGCTCAACGGCCTCGGCACGCTGTGGGTGCTGCTGCTGCTGGTGCTGATCAACGCTGACGTCGTGTCGCGCAACCTGTTCAACGCCCCGATCGACGGGGTGATCGAGATCATCGAGCTGTCGCTGGTCGCCATCGTCTTCCTGCAGCTGGGCGACGCGACGCGGCGCGGCCGGCTGACCCGCTCCGACAGCTTCCTCGCGCTCCTGATGGCGCGATCGCCGCGCGCCGGCCGCATGCTCGCGGCCGCCTTCGACCTGCTGGGCGCGACGTTCATGGCTATCATCCTGTACGGGACGTGGCCGCTGTTCCTCGACGCGGCGCAGAAGGGGCATTACGTCGGCAACGCCGGCGTGTTCACCGCGCCGACTTGGCCGATCAAGCTCATCATGATGATCGGCTGCGTGATGACGATCCTGCAGTTCGCGTCGGTCGCCTGGCGGCTGATGCGTGGCGTGGAGGGCCGGCATGGGGCCGCTTGAGATCAGCCTCGCGTCGATCATCGTCATCATTGTCCTGATCTATTCCGGCCTCTACATCGCGGTCGCGCTCGGCCTGGTGTCGTTCGTCGGCGTCTGGATCATGCGCGGCAACATCGACCTGCCGGTCAACCTGCTGGCGCTCGCCGCCGCCGATACGGTGTCGCACGAGGTGTTCGCCGCCGTGCCGCTGTTCGCGCTGATGGGATTGTTCGTCAGCCGCGCCGGCATCGGCGCCGACATCTATCGGGTCGCCAACTTCGTGTTCTTCCACATCCGCGGCGGGCTGGGGATCGCCACGGTGGCGGCGAACGCGGTGTTCGCCTCGATCACCGGCTCGTCGATCGCCTCGGCGTCGGTGTTCACCCGGGTCTCGGTCCCGGAGATGCGGCGGTTCAACTACGGCACGCGGTTCTCGCTCGGCGTCGTCGCCGGCAGCTCGGTGCTCGGCATGCTGATCCCGCCCAGCGTGATGATGATCATCTACGGCATCGTCACCGAGCAGTCGATCGGCCACCTGTTCATCGCCGGGATCATCCCGGGCCTCGTGCTGGCGGCCGCCTACAGCGTCGCCATCGTCGGCATGGCCTATGCCTTCCCGCAATTCGTCGGCGGACGGCGCGAGGCCGCGGCGGACGGCGGCGACGGCTGGGCGCCGCTGTCGGCGTGGGACGTGGCGGTCAACCTGTTCCCGGTCGGCCTCCTGGTCGTCGTCGTGCTGGGCGGCATCTACGGCGGCATCGTGACGCCGACCGAGGCGGGCGCCGCCGGCGCGGCGCTGGCGCTCCTGATCGCGCTGGCGCGGCGGCGGCTCGACTGGCGCGGGTTCTGGGAGTGCCTGGTCGAGACCGGCTACATCACCTCGACCATCCTGTTCCTGATCATCGCCGCCTCGATCTACAGCCGCATGCTCGGCATCGCCGGGCTGCCGACGATGTTCGGGGCGTGGCTGGAAGGCCTCGACCTCGACCTCGTGACGGTGATGGTGTTCTACGTGATCCTCTTGATTATCCTCGGCACCATCATCGACACCGCCTCGATCATCCTGGTCGTGGTGCCGCTGTTCATGCCGGCGCTGGAGCCGTTCAACATCAACCTGATATGGTTCGGCGTGGTCACCGTGATCGGGGCGGAGATCGGGCTCCTCACCCCGCCGTTCGGCATCTCGTGCTTCGTGATCAAGAGCACGCTCGACGATCCGTCGATCAAGCTCGGCGACATCTTCTACGGCGCGCTGCCGTTCGCGGCGATCATGCTGGCGGTGCTGATCCTGATCATCGCCTACCCGCAGCTCAGCCTCGCGCTGCTGTGACGCCGGCGTTGAACGTGACCCCCAGCTTCTCCAGCGTTCCCGGCGCCGCCGGGTCGATCGCGGCGACCGTCGCGCGCGTCGCCGGCGTGTAGTCCACGCCGTCGGCCTGGCTCAGGTCGCCCGACGCGATGATCTGCAGCATGCCCTCGCCGTCGCCGACGTTGCGGAACGATCGGCACACGCCCGGCGGGATGGATATGGCGTCGAGCCGGCCCAGCACGACGCCTTCGGAGCCGTCGTCGTTCCAGCGGAACTCGAAGCGCCCCTCCATCACGGTGAACGTCTCGTAGCTGTGGTAGTGCGCGTGCAGCGATGCGCCCTGGCCGGCCGGGCAGATGGCGTAGGAGATGCGCATCTCCCCGGCGCCTGTGATCGGCGCCTGGCTGTTCATCGTCACCCCGCGGCCGCCGGCCATGCCGACCACCGGCAGGATGGTGCGCGCCCAGATCAGGTCGGTGGCGGCCTGCGGCGCCACGTTGGCCGCCTGCGCCGGCAGCCGCTTCAGTTCGCCGTAGCGCGCGATCCGCGGCGCCATCTCCGCGGCGGTCATTCGTTCCGTCTTCATGGGCGCGCTCTCCTTGTCGTGCCGGTGCGTCTGCGATGTTGACCGCAAGCCGGGCCGACGGCAATCCCGCGGTGCGGGCCTGCGCCAAGGTCCGATTTGCCGGTGCGCGGACGCAGGTGCATTATCGGCTCATAAAAAGCCAGGGGGAGGCGGCGATGAGCGACTGGCGGACGAACGCGATGGCGGCACTTGCGTGCGGGGCGGTGGCGATGGCGCAGCCGGCGGTCCACGCCGAAACGGTCGACGAACTCTACCAGAAGGCCAGGGCCGAGCAGGCGCTGGTCTTCTACAGCGGCGGGCCTGTGGCCCCCTACGAGCAGTGGGCCAAGGAATTCAAGGAGCGCTTCCCCGGGATCACCGTCTCGATCAGCGGCGGGTTCAGCAACGTGCTGAACGAAAAGATCAACCAGCAGCTTGCCGCCGGGAAGCTCGAGGTCGACCTGGCGATCCTGCAGACCGCGCAGGATTTCGTGGCATGGAAGAAGGTCGGCGCGCTGATGCGCTTCGAGCCGGAAGGCATCGAAAAGGTCGACCCGCGCTTCCGCGACGCCGACGGCACGTTCACTGCAACCAGCGTGATCCTGCTGTCCTACGCCTACAATCCCAAGCTGGTGGCCGCCGGCGACGTGCCCAAGGGCGCCCTCGAATTCCTCAAGCCGCAGTTCGCCGGCAAGGTCGTCGCCGCTTACCCGCACGATGACGATGCGACGATGTTCGTGTTCCACGACATCGTGAAGAAGCATGGCTGGGACTACATGACGAAGTTCATGGCGACCAAGCCGACCTTCATCCAGGGCCATCTCGGCGTGCTGCGCAGCATCGCCGAGGGAAAGCATACCGTAACGTTCGATTCCACCAGCTCGACAACCGCCGGCCTCAAGGCCGCCGGCCAGCCGATCGAATTCGCGTTCCCGGAATCGGAGATCATGCCGGTGTTCTACGTCACCGCGGGCATCTTCAAGGACGCGCCGCATCCCAATGCGGCGAAGCTCTTTCTCACTTGGTACCTGGCGAAGGAGCAGCAGAGCCGGCTCAGCTCGTACTCGCCGCGAACCGACGTGCCGCCGCCGGCCGGCCTGAAGCCCCTGTCGGCCCTGAACATCGACTATGGCTACCGCGACTTCGTAACCGACGAGGCGCTGATGGCCGACCTGCGCAAGCGCTTCGAGGCGTATACCGGGCCCGTCGTGAATCGCGGCGGCGTGCGCTGAGGCGCCGGCGTCGCGCCGGTCGCGCGCTATCGCGCCCGGCTGCGCACCGATTCCGCCGCTGCTTCGGCCGGCGGCGTGACGCGGACGGAGGTGATCTGGTTGCGCTGGCGGCGCAGCACCTCGAAGCGGAAGCCGTGGAAGATGAAGGTCTGGTTGACCTCCGGGATGATCCTGGCCTGGTGGATGACCAGTCCGGCAACGGTCGCCGCGACGTCGTCGGGCAGGTCCCATTCGAACAGCCGGTTGAGGTCGCGCACGGTGACGCTGCCGTCCACCAGGTAGCTGCCGTCGCGCTGCGGGCGCACGCCGATCGGCACGATGTCGTGCTCGTCGGCGATGTCGCCGACGATCTCCTCCAATATGTCCTCCAGGGTCACGTGGCCCATCAGCGAGCCGTATTCGTCCACCACCAGCGCAAAGTGCTCGCGCCGCTGGCGGAAGCTCTGGAGTTGGCGCAGGAGGGACGTCGATTCCGGGATGAACCACGGCTCCGCCGCCATGCCGGCCACGTCCAGCGTCTCCACGCCGCCCTGGTGCGACCACACCGCGCGCAGCACCGCGCGCGCATGCAGCACGCCGATGATGTTGTCGGGGTCGTCGCGCCACAGCGGGATGCGGCTGTAGGGGCTCGCCACCACCTGCTCGACGATGGCGCGGGCGCCCAGGTCGGCGTCGATCGTCATCGTGTCGCGGCGATGGCGCATCACCTGCGCGACCCCGACCTCGTCCAGGTCGAGCACGCTGCGCAGCATCGCGCGCTCCTGGCGCACCGTCGCGCCTTCGCCGCGGTGCAGCTCGATCATGCCGCGCAGCTCCTCCGGCGTCGCCGCGAGCTCCTTCTCGGTGGCGATGCGCACGCCGAACAGGCCGAACACGCCGCGGATCGCCACCAGCAGCGTGTGCGTGACCGGCGACAGGAGGCGCACCAGCGGCCACAGCGGCCGCGACGCCGCTAGCGCGACCCCGTCGGAATGATGCAGGGCGTAGGTCTTCGGCATCACCTCGCCGAACACCAGGATCAGCAGGGTCATCGCGATCGTCGCGTAGACCACCCCGGCGTCGCCGAACATCTGGATCAGCGCGCTGGTCGCCAGCGCCGAGGCCAGGATGTTGACCGCGTTGTTGCCCAGCAGGATCGCGCCGATCACCCGCTCGCGATGCTCGCTCAGCCGGTTGACCAGCCTCGCGCGGCGGTTGCCGGCGCGCTCGAGCTGGTACATCCGCGCCCGCGACGCGGCGGTGATCGCGGTCTCGGAGGCGGAGAAGAAGGCGCTGGCGCCGACCAGCAGCAGGACGGCGGCGACGGTGGCGATGGGAATGTCGTGCATCTCGTCTCCGCGGTTGGGCGGATCAGGCGGCGAGCGCGGCCCGCAGCAGCGCGGCGACATCGCCTTCGGCGACGTCCTGGGTCAGGTACGCCTGGCCAATGCCGCGCGCCAGCACGAAGGTGAGCCGGCCGTCCTGCACCTTCTTGTCCTGGCGCATGTGGTCGATCAGCGCCTCCGGCGCCGCGCGCGCCGCCGCGGTCCGCGCCGGCGCCGTCGGCAGGCCGACGGCCGACAGGTGGCGGCGCACCCGCGCGGCGTCCGCCGCCGGGCACAGCCCCAGCCGCGCCGACAGGTCGAACGCCAGCACCATGCCCAGCGCGACGCCCTCGCCGTGCAGCAGCGCGTCCCCGAACCCGGTCTCGGCCTCCAGCGCGTGCCCGAACGTATGGCCGAGGTTAAGCAGCGCGCGGCCCGCCGCCTCGCGCTCGTCGGCGCCGACGATGCGCGCCTTCGACGCGACGCTGGTGACCACCGCGCGGCGCACCGCCGCCTCGTCGCCGCCGATCACGCTTTGTCCGGCGCGCTCCAGCCAGTCGAAGAATGGCGCGTCGTCGATCAGCCCGTACTTGGCGACCTCGGCGTAGCCGGCGCGCAGCTCGCGCGGCGGCAGGGTGCGCAGTACCTGGGTGTCGGCGAGCACCAGCCGCGGCTGGTAGAACGCGCCGACCAGGTTCTTGCCGTGGCGGGTGTCGATCGCGGTCTTGCCGCCGACCGAGCTGTCGACCTGCGCCAGCAGGGTCGTCGGCACCTGGATGAAGTCGATGCCGCGCAGGATGATGCTGGCGGCGAAGCCGGCCAGGTCGCCGATCACCCCGCCGCCCAGCGCGATCAGGGTCGACCGCCGCTCCGGCCGGGTGTCGAGGACCGCCTCCACCAAATGCTGCAGCCCGGCGAACGACTTCGCCTGCTCGCCCGGGGCGATCTCGATGACGTGCGTTTCCACCCCGGCGGCGGCGAGCGAGGCGCGGAACGGCGCCAAATGCAGCGCCGCGACGTTGCTGTCGGTGATCACGATCGCCGGCATCCGGCGCACGAACGGGCGGATCAGCGCGCCGGCCCGCGCGATCAGGTCGTTGCCGACCACGACGTCGTAGCTGCGCGGGCCCAGCTCGACGCGGATCGTCTCGGCCGCGCTCACGTCGCCGCCTCGGTGCGCGCGGCGTGGTCGCGCAGCGCCTCGATCACGCGGTCGACGGTGGCGTCCGGCGGCTCGCGCGTCCCGTCCACCACGAGGTCGGCCTCGGCATAGGCCGGATAGCGCTCGGCCATCAGCCGCTTCAGCACCTCGCGCGGGTCGCCCTTCTTGAGCAGCGGGCGGTTGTTGCGCCGCCCCACCCGGTTGAGCAGCAGGTCGAGGTCGGCGCGCAGCCAGATCGACGTCGCGTGCGCCTTCACCGCGGCGCGGGTCTCCTGGTCCATGAACGCGCCGCCGCCGGTGGCGATCACCTTCACCGGCCCGCTCAGCAGCCGCGCGATCACCCGGCGCTCGACGTCGCGGAACGCCGGCTCGCCGTAGATCACGAAAATGTCCTCGATGGAACAGCCGGCCGCCGCCTCGATCTCGGTGTCGGCGTCGGCGAATTCGAGCCCCAGCCGCTCGGCCAGGCGCGCGCCGATGCAGGTCTTGCCGGCGCCCATCAGGCCGACCAGCACGACCGGGCGCAATATCGGCGGGTTCGGGGCCGGGGACATCGCGTCGTCAGGACCAGTGGACCGGGCCGGTTTCGCAGGGCCAGTGTCGTTGAACGGAATCAGGCCGGCCGCTACACTGCGGCCGCACCACGGGTCATGCCCGGGGCCGAAAATATAGGACGATTCACCGGCCGTGTCGCCCCTCTTTCGGCCCGATCCCCCCGCCGGCCCGGGTGGCGAACGGCCGGGTTGCCGGAGTCCGACATGATGAAGTTTACGGCGATGGTCGTCGTCGTCGCGGTCGTGGCGCTGCTCGGCGGGCTGGTGTTCCTGTCGATGTGGGACATCCCGCCGCCGTCGAAGCAGGTGGAGAAGGTCATCCCGAATGACCGCTTCCAGCGCTAGGCGACCCGGCGCGGCGCGCGCGGCATTGGCCGCGGCGGCGTTTGCGGCCGGTCTTCTCGGCGCGGCGGCCGCAGCGCAGGACGCGCCGGGGCCGCCCGTTCGGCTGGTGCCGGCCCGGCCCGGCGCCGCGCCCGCGCCTCCGGCCGCCGCGGCGCCGGCGCCGACGGTCACCCCGCGCGCGGCGCCCCCGGACGGGCCGGCTGCCGCGTCTTCGCCCGCCCGCCCCGGCCGCAGCATCGAAGCGGTGCCGCTCGGCGCGCCCGACCCGGATTCGGTCGGCACGCTTGACACCGCCCAGGGCGGCTTCGGCGTCGACATGTGGGCCGAAACCGACCGCGCGGTGGTGGAGGCGCTGCTGCCGGCGCTGCCCGAGGCCTCCTCGCGCGCCGCCGCGGCGATGGCCCGCCGGCTCCTGCTCAGCCGCGCTGTCGCGCCCGCGGGCGCGCGGGGCGACGGCGTGCCCGCGGGCGCGCGGGGCGAAAGCCTGCTCGCGCTGCGCGCCGAGCGGCTGATCGCGATGGCCGACGCCCGGGGCGCCGCGGCGCTGCTCGCCGCCGCGCCGCGCAGCGACGACGAGCGGCTGTCGCTGGCCGAGGCGGAGGCGCTGTTCCTCGCCAAGGACGAGAACGCCGCCTGCGCGCGGGTGCGCGCCGCGCCGCGCAGCTTCGCCAGCCCCTATTGGCAGCAGGCCGACGCGTTCTGCCTGGCGCTGACCGGCGACCATGCGCGCGCCGCGCTGAGCGCCAGCGTGCTGCGCGAACGCAGCCGCGAGGTGCCGGAAGGGTTCTTCGCCCTGATCGAGGCGCTGGGCGGCGACAAGCGGGTGGAAGTCGGGAAGCTGGAGCCGCCGCGCGCGCTGTACGGCGCGATGCTGCGCGCCGCCGCGGTGAAGCCGCCGCGCGCGCTGGCGGAAAGCAGGTCGCCGCTGCTGCTGCGTGCGGTCGCCGAAAGCGCCGCCGCCGATCCCGAGCAGCGGCTGGAGGCGGCGGAGCGCGCGGCGCGCCTGGGCATCCTGTCGCCGGAAGAGCTGGTCGCCGCCTACGAGGCGGTGACGCTCGATGCCAACGAGATGGCCGATCCGCTGACCGCCGCGGCGCGCAAGTGGGGGCCGCGGGCGCGTGCGCTGCTGCTGCGCGCGGTGTCGGTGCAGGTCACCCCGCAGGCCAAGGCGAGCCTGCTCAAGGCGGCGCTCGACCTCGCGCGCGGGCGCGACGGCCGCGACGTCCTGCTGCTCGGCGCCGGCGTCGGGCTGCGCGGCCTGCGGCCCGAGCAGTCGGTGGCGCCGGTCGCGGCGGATGCGGCGCGCGCGCTGATGCTCGGCGGACGCATCGACGACGCGCTCGCATGGGTGCGCCTGGCGCGTGACGGCGCGCGCTTCGACCGCGACGTCGCCGCGGCGTGGCAGGCTTTGGTGCCGCTGGTGCTGATCGCCGAGCCCGACGACGACCCGGTGGGCGACAAGGCGACGATCGATCGCGCCCTGGCGCTGCCGGCGGATGCGGACGCCGCGGCCGTGCGCCGGCAATTCCTGCGGCTCGCCGCGCTCGACGGCTTCGAGCGCGCGATCGGCACGCCGCGCTGGCTGGCGCTCAGCCGCGCCATGCGCGCCGCCCCGGTTGCCGCGCTCGCCGATCCGGCGCTGCTGCTGGCGCTGCGCGAGGCGGCCGCCGAAGGCAGGGTCGGCGAAACCGTCCTGCTCGCGCTGGTCGTGCTCGGCGGCGACGGCGCGGCCGCGGTGCAGCCGCCGACGCTCAACGCCGTCGTCGCGGCGCTGCGCACCGCCGGACTCGAGGCGGAGGCGCAGGCGATCGCCCTCGAAACGATGATCCTGGCCGGCGACTAGCGATGGCGGACGCGGCGGACGGCCGGCTGATCGAGGCGTTCCTGGAGATGATGGTGGCCGAGCGCGGGGCCGCGGCGAACACCGTGGATTCCTACCGCCGCGACCTCGCCGACGCGGCGCGCCTGCTGGCTGCGCGCGGCGTCGCGCTGGAGAACGCAACGGCGGCCGACGTGCGCGACTACCTCAACCACCTCGCAGTTGGCGGCCGCGCTGCGCCGACGGCGAGCCGGCGGCTTTCGGCGCTGCGCCAGTTCTTCCGCTTCCTGGTGTCCGACGGCCGGCGGCCGGACGACCCGACCGCGGCGGTCGACGCGCCGCGCCGCGGCCGGCCGCTGCCCAAGATCCTCACCGAGGCGGAGGTCGAGGCGCTGCTCGCCGCCGCCGCCGCGCGCGAAGGCCGCGCCGGCCGCCGCATCGAGGCGTTGCTCGAGATTCTGTATGCGACCGGCATGCGCGTGTCGGAGCTCGTCGGGCTGCCGGCGGGCGCGATCGCGCGCGACCGCCGCTTCGTCCTGATCCGCGGCAAGGGCGGCAAGGAGCGCATGGTACCGCTGTCGGAACCGGCACAGCGCGCGCTCGCCGCGTGGCTGGATGCGTCGGCGCGGCGCGGCGCGGCGTCGCGCTGGGTGTTCCCGTCGCATGGCGACACGGGCCACCTGACGCGCCAGCGCTTCGCACAGCTCCTTAAGGACATCGCCGCGGACGCCGGTATTGACCCCGGGCGGGTATCCCCGCATGTTGTGCGCCACGCGTTCGCCAGCCATCTCCTTGCGCACGGCGCGGATCTCCGAACGGTTCAGCAGATGCTCGGTCACGCCGATATCGCCACGACCCAGATCTACACCCATGTGCTCGACGAGCGCCTCAACGCGCTGGTTCGCGCGCATCACCCGCTGGCGCGCCGCGGCGCGCGCGCGCGCGACTGAGCGTCGGACGGTTCCGTGGCCGAAACAAGCCGCTCGATGCTGAGCCACCTCGACTTCGAGCAGTCGATCGTCGAGCTCGAGACCAAGATCGAGGAGCTGCGCCACCTGTCGGACGCCAGCGACCTCAAGATCGCCGGCGAAGTGTCGCGGCTGCAGGCGCGCCTCGACCGCATGCTGCGCCAGGCCTACGCCAAGCTCAGCCCCTGGCAGAAGGTGCAGGTCGCACGCCATCCGCGCCGGCCGCATTGCCAGGACTTCATCGACGGCCTGATCACCGACTTCACGCCGCTGGCCGGCGACCGCGGCTTCGCCGAGGACGCAGCCATCGTCGGCGGGCTCGGCCGGTTCCGCGGCGAGAGCGTCGTGGTGATCGGCCAGGAGAAGGGCGCCGACACCGACTCTCGGGTGAAGCACAATTTCGGCATGGCCAAGCCCGAAGGCTACCGCAAGGCGCAGCGCCTGATGCAGCTCGCGGAGCGCTTCGGCCTGCCGGTCGTCACGCTGGTCGACACCCCCGGCGCCTATCCCGGCGTCGGCGCGGAGGAGCGCGGCCAGGCCGAGGCGATCGCGCGCTCGATCGACGTGTGCCTGTCGCTGCAGGTGCCGGTCGTCGCCACCGTGATCGGCGAAGGCGGCTCCGGCGGCGCCATCGCGCTCGCCGCCGCGGACAGGGTGCTGATGCTGGAGCACGCGGTCTATTCGGTGATCTCGCCGGAAGGCTGCGCCTCGATCCTGTGGCGCAACGGCGCCAATGCGAAGGAGGCGGCGGAGGCGCTGAAGCTCACCGCTTCCGACCTGCTGCAGCTGCGCGTGATCGACGAGGTGGTGCCGGAGCCGGTCGGCGCCGCGCACCGCAGCCCTGAGGAGGCGATCCGCCGCACCGGCGATGCGATCGAAGCGGCGCTGCGTCCGCTCGCGGCCGAGGACGGGCCGGCGCTCAAGGCGCGCCGGCGCGACAAGTTCCTTGCCATCGGCGCGCAGTTCGTCCTTTAGCGCGGAGCCGCGGGTGGGCCGTTGGCTCGCGCTCGGGCTGTTCGCTGTCGCGCTGCCCGCCGCCAAGGCCGCGCTCATCTACCTCGCCGGCCACGCCAACCACGACGTCGCGTGGCTTCTGGTCGCCGCCGAGCGGCTGTTCGACGGCGGGCGCTACTACCACGACATCCTGGAGCCAAACCCGCCGGTGACGCTGGCGGTGATGGCGCCCGGCCTGGTCATCGACGACCTGCTCGACATCGCGACCTATCCCGCCTACCTCGCCTGGGTCGTCGCGCTGATCGCCTTGTCGTCGCTGCTAACGTGGCGCAGCCTGCCGCGCGCGCTCGGCCGCGGCCCGTCCGACCCGCTGCCGGAGGCTTGGCTGGTGCCGGCGGCCCTGTGCCTGTTCCCGTGGTACGGCTTCGGCCAGCGCGAGCACCTGTTCGTCATCCTCTATCTGCCGGCCCTGGCGATGTTCCAGGCCGAGTGCCGCGGCCCCGGCCGCACGCGCGCGGCGTTCGCGGTGCCGGTGATGGCGCTGGCGACCTTCGGCCTGCTGATGAAGCCGTACTGGCTGCTGATCCCCGCCGCGCAGGTCGCCCTGGCGCTGGTCGATGGCCGGCCGGTCCGGCGGTTCGTGCTGCTGGCGGCGCCGACCGCGACGGCGGTGGTCGCCGTCCTGGCCGCGCTCAACTGGTCGCTGCTCCACGAGTGGCTGAGCGTCGTGCCGCTGGCGACCGCGGTGTACGACGCCTATGACGACCCGCTGTGGCTGCCCAAGCTGCTGCCGCACGCGGCGATGATCGCGCTGGTCTGGGCGGCGCATCGCTACATGGTGCGCGACCGCGGCTCGACCGCGGTGGTCGTGCGCGACACGCTCGCCGCGGCGGCGGCGGCACTGGTGGTGGTGTTCCTGCAGCGCAAGGCGTTCCCCTATCACCTGCTGCCGACCATCCAGCTCACCGCGCTGGCCGCCGGCGTCGTGCTGCTGCGGCTCCTGAGCGACGGCGTCGCGCTGCGCCGCCCGGCCGTCACGCCGCGCGCGGCGGTGGCGCTGGTGTGCGCCGGCCTGGTGTTCCAGGCGGCGCCGGTGCTCTACCGCGCGTTCCGGCCCGTCCCGGCGGAGGAGCGCGAGCTGATCGCGCTGGCCGCGGGACCGGCGGCGGGACGGCCGTTCCTCGCCGTGTCGACCAGCGTGTGGCCCGCGTTCCCGATGGCGCTCGACAGCGGCGCGCAGTGGGTGGGCCGGGTCGGCTGCCAGTGGATGATCCCCGGTGCGCTGCGCCTGTCGCAGGGCGCGAGCGACGGCGACCGCGCGCAGGGCGCGCACTATGCCGGCATCGCGCTGGCCATGCTGGCCGAGGACATCGCCCGCGGCCGCCCGGCGGTGCTGGCGGTCGCGATCGGCGCGGACGGGCAGGGCCTCGACGGCCCGTTCGACCTGCTGGCCTACCTGCGCAGCCACGACGGCCTGCGCGGCGAGCTCGATGCCTACCGCGAGCGCGCCCGCGGCGCCTACTGGGCGGTCTACGACCGCGTGTCGCCGGGCTGATCGGCAACCGAAAGTAAACCTTGTCGGCGTATCGATGCCGGCCGAAGGCAGCACGCCCAAGCCATGGCATCGACCGCCCACACCCACGGCCTCACGCCCGGCGCGACGCGCCGGACGTCTTCCCAGCAGCTGGCGCTGGCCGTGTTCGCGGTGGCGCTCGCCGGCGCCGCGGCCGCGGTGCTGGCGCGTTACGGTCACGTCAACCACGACACCGTCTGGCTGGTCATGGCGGCCGAGCGCCTGCTCGACGGCGGACGCTATATCGACGACGTCCTGGAGCTGAGCCCGCCGGTCCTGCTGGCCGCCTACATGCCCGGCGCGGTCGCCGGCCGCGTGTTCGGGATCGACCCCTATGCCGCCCATCTCGGCTGGGTCGCGCTGCTGATCGCGGGGGCGACCCTGCTGTGCCGGCCCGGGCTGCAGCGCCTGTTCGACCGGGCCGACGGCCAGCCGCTGCCGGAAGCCTGGCTGGTGCCAGTCGTGCTCGCGGCGATGCCGGGCTACGACTTCGGCCAGAAGGAGCATCTGTTCGTCATCCTGTCCCTGCCGGCGCTGGTGCTGCTGGCCGCGGAACGGCAGCGGCCGGGGACGCCGGCCGGCCTGGTGATCGCCGCGACCGTGCCGGCGGCGGTGGCGCTGACGATGAAGCCGTACTGGCTGCTGGTGCCCGCGGCGCTCGTCGCGTGGGCGGCGCTCGGCCCCAGGGTCGGACGCCGGTTCGCGGCCGTCGCGCTTGCGGCCGCTGCCGCCGCGGTCGCCGCCATAGCCGTCGCGACCCTGGCCGGATACGCCGGCTGGGCGACGATCGCCGGCTGGGCGACGGAGCTGCACGATGCGTTCGGCGTCGCGCCGGCGCGGCTCGCGCGGCGGACGGAGACGGCGGCGATCGTGCTGGTCTTCGCGGCCGCGGCGACCGGCGCCTTCCTGCCGCGCGGCACGGCCGCGCGCACGCTCGCGGGAGGGCTCGTCGTCGCGGCCGCCGCGGCGTTCGCCGCGGCGCTGCTCCAGCGCAAGGGCTGGGCCTACCACCTGCTGCCCGTGGTGCAGTGCGCGACGCTGGCGATCGGCCTGGTGGTGCTCCGCCTCCTGCGCGACCGCGACGTGCCGCGACGGCTTGCCGGCGGCCTTCTCGTCGCGGTCGCGATGACGACCGTCGTGCAGCACGTCTACCTCGCGGTGAACCGGGCGTTCCGGTCGGACCCCGCGTTCGTCGGCGAATTCGCGGCGCACCTGCGCGACCATGCCGCCGGCCGCAGCTTCCTCGCGATCTCCACAAACCAATGGCCGGCGTTTCCCGCGGTGGTCCTGGCCGGCGCGCGCTGGGTGTCGCGTGCGCCGCATCAGTGGATGTTCCCCGGCGCCGTGCGCCTACTCTCCGGCGACGCCGAACAGCGGGCGCGCGGCGCGCATTACCGCGACATGGCGCTGGCCATGATCGCCGACGACATCGAGCGCCACCGCCCGCACGCCATCGCGATCGACGTCGGCGCCGACCAGCAGGGCGTCGGCGATGGCTTCGACATGCCGGGCTTCCTGCGCCAGGATCCGCGGCTGCGCGCGCTGCTCGACGGCTATCGCGAGGTCGCGCGCGACGACCGCTGGGTCTTCTATGTCGCCGGCCCGTGAGGCGCGCGCGCTGAGCGCAGGCCGCAGCCGGTCGGTCGACGCCGTGGCGGCGGCGGCGTTCTCGCTTGCGGTCGCGGTGGCGGCGGCGGGCGCGCTGCTGCTGTTCGGGCACCTCAACCACGACGTCGCGTGGCTGCTGGTGGCCGCCGGACGGCTGGCGGCCGGGGGCCGCTACGGCCTCGACCTCGTGGAGCCCACGCCGCCGCTCGCGCTCGTGGTCATGGCGCCGGCGCTCGCGCTGCGCGACCTTGCCGGCATCGCGCTCTACCCGGCGTACCTCGCCTGGGTGTGCGTCCTGGTCGCCGGCGCCGCGGCGCTGTCGCGGCCGATGCTGCGCGCCGCGCTGGGCCGCGCCGCGGACGGGCCGTTGCCGGAGGCGTGGCTGGTCGCGCCGGCGCTGGCGCTGCTGCCGGGCTACGATTTCGGCCAGAAGGAGCATTTGTTCGCCGTGCTCGCGACGCCGGCGGTGCTGTTGTTCGCCGCGCGCGGACCGGTGGCGCCGGCGCCGGCGCTGGCCGCGCTCGTGATCGGCGCTGTCGCCGTCCTGATGAAGCCCTACTGGCTCGTGGTCCCGGCCGTGGTCGCCGCCGCGGCGCTCGCGGAGCGCCGTCTCGACCGCCGGCGGGCGGCGCAGGCCGCCGCCATGTTCGCGGTCGCCGCGGCGGGCGTCGTCGCCGGCACGCTCGCGTGGTTCGGCGAATGGCTGGCCGTGGCGCGCCTCGCCGTCGACGTCTATGCCGCCTACGACCTCGCGCCCGTCGCGCTGGCGGCGACTGCCGCCGCCTATGCCGGCATGGTCGCGCTCGCGTGGTTCGCCGCCGGCCAGGCCGCGCCCGGCGATGGGGCCGTGCGCACCCTGCTGGTCGCCGCGGGGGCGGCCGTCGTCGCGGCGGCGGCGCAGCTCAAGGGCTGGCCGTACCACTACCTGCCGGCGGTGCTGTTCGCCGCGCTGGCGACCGGGATCGCGCTGGTGAACGGCGCGCGGCGCTCGCGCGCGGCGTCGCTCACGCTTGCCGCGCTGATCGCCGCGGTCGCGTTCACGCCGCTCACGCGCGCCTTCGCGCCCGAACCGGCGGATGTCGCGGAGTTCCGCGAGATGGTGCGCCGCCACGCGGCGGGCCAGCGGTTCCTGGCGCTCGACACCGACCTGTGGCCGGCATTCCCCGCGGCGGTGGAGGCGGGGGCGCGCTGGGCGTCGCGCGCCCCGGCGCAGTGGCTGGTCCCCGGCGCGGCGGCGCTGGTGGCCGGCGACGCCGCGGCGCGCGCGCGCGCCGATGCGGTGCGCACGCAGGCGCTCGACATGCTGGCGGAGGATCTGGCGCGCTACCGGCCGGCCGTGATCGCAGTGCGCATCGCGCCGCCGTTCCGCGGCCTGCCCGACGGCTTCGACCTAGCGGGTTGGCTGCGGCAGGACCCGCGCATCGCGGCGGCGCTCGACGGCTGCCGCCCGGTCGCGCGCGGCGCGGCGTGGACGTTCTGCAGGACAGGCGGCTGAGCCGCCCGGCTCAGCCGTGGCAGTGCTTGTACTTCTTTCCCGAGCCGCACGGGCAGGCGGCGTTGCGCGGCACCTTGCCCCAGGTCGCCGGGTCGTAGGGATCGATCCAGCGCCCGATCGGCGTGTGGAAGCGCCAGCCCGCGGGCACGTCGGCGGGATCGGACTCCGCGGTCAGGTTGCGGTCCGCGCCGGGGCTGGCGCGCAGCGCCGCGGCGGGGTGCATCGCCGCGCCGTGAGTGCCGGTGGCGCGCTCCTCCACGCCGGCCATCGCCGGATCCTCGTGGGTCTCGTACATCGGCTCGGCGGCGCGCTGCGCCTCGACCTCTTGCATCGCCTCGACGCGCAGCTCCAGGTGCGACAGCACCATCGTCATGGTCTCGCGCAGGCCCGCCAGCATGGTCTCGAACAGCGCGAAGGCCTCGCGCTTGTACTCGTTCAGCGGGTCCTTCTGGCCGTAGGCGCGCAGCCCGATGCCCTGGCGCAGGTGGTCTAGCCCCAGGAGGTGCTCCTTCCACGTCTGGTCGAGCACCTGCAGCAGGATGCTCTTCTCCGCCATCCGCATGATCTCGGGCGTGAAGTTGGCCGCCTTCTCGGCCATCCGGCGGTCGGATTCCTTCTCCAGGCGCTCGCGGATCTCCTCGTCCGCGATGCCTTCCTCCCGCGCCCATTCGGCGAGCGGCAGGTCGAGGCCGAGGACGCGCACCGTCTCCTCGTGCAGACCGGCCATGTTCCACTGCTCGGGATAGGCCTTCTCCGGGATGGCGCGGCGGACCATGTTGCCGATCGTCTCGTGGCGCATCTCGGCGACCATCGCCTGCACGTCGGCGGCGTGCATGATGTCCTTGCGCTGCTCGTAGATCACCTTGCGCTGGTCGTTCATCACGTCGTCGAAGCGCAGCAGGTTCTTGCGGATCTCGAAGTTGCGCTGCTCGACCTTCTGCTGCGCCTTCTCCAGCGCCTTGTTGACCCACGGGTGGACGATCGCCTCGCCTTCCTCCAGGCCCAGGCGCTTCAGCATGCTGTCGATGCGCTCGGAGCCGAAGATGCGCATCAAGTCGTCTTCCAGCGACAGGAAGAACTTCGAGGCGCCGGGGTCGCCCTGGCGGCCCGAGCGGCCGCGCAGCTGGTTGTCGATGCGGCGCGCCTCGTGGCGCTCGGTGCCGATCACGTAGAGGCCGCCGGCGGCGCGCACGCGCTCCTTCGCGGCGTTGATCTCCTCGACGATGCGCGGCCGCACCTCGGCGTCGCGCCGCGCGCGCTCGGCTTCGTCGGCCACGTTGCCGATCGCCTCGTGCACCGTCATCTCGACGTTGCCGCCGAGCTGGATGTCGGTGCCGCGGCCGGCCATGTTGGTGGCGATCACGATGGCGCCCGGCTTGCCGGCCTGGGCGATGATCGACGCCTCCTGCTCGTGATAGCGGGCGTTCAGCACGGCGTGCGGCAGCTTGCGCTGCTTCAGCAGCCCCGACAGGTGCTCGGACTTCTCGATCGACACGGTGCCGACCAGCACCGGCTGCTGCCGCTTGTGGCACTCCTCGATCAGGTCGATGATCGCCTTGTACTTCTCGTTGGCGGTCCGGTAGACCTCGTCGTCGTGGTCCTTGCGTATCGCCTTGACGTTGGTCGGCAGCTCGACGACCTCGAGCTTGTAGATCTCGGCGAACTCGCCCGCCTCGGTCATCGCGGTGCCGGTCATGCCGGCCAGCTTCGGATAGAGCCGGAAGTAGTTCTGGTAGGTGATCGACGCGAGGGTCTGGTTCTCCTGCTGCACCTCGACGCCTTCCTTGGCCTCCAGCGCCTGGTGCAGGCCCTCGGAATAGCGCCGGCCTTCCATCATGCGGCCGGTGAACTCGTCGATGATGACGATCTTGCCGTCCTTGACGATGTAGTCGGTGTCGCGGGTGAACAGCTTGTGCGCGCGCAGCGCCTGGTTGACGTGATGGACGATCGAGATGTTGACCAGGTCGTAGAGGGCGTGGCCCTTCAGGACGCCGGCGTCGCGCAGCAGCGCCTCGATCTTCTCCGCGCCCACCTCGGTGAAGGTGACGGCGCGCGCCTTCTCGTCCTTCTCGAAGTCTTCCGCCGCGAGCTGCGGAATGAGCTGGTCGACGATGCGGTACATCTCCGAGGAATCCTCGGCCGGGCCGGAGATGATCAGCGGCGTGCGCGCCTCGTCGATGAAGATGTTGTCGACCTCGTCCACGATCGCGAAGTTGAACGGCCGCTGGACCATGTCCTCCAGCCGGAACTTCATGTTGTCGCGCAGGTAGTCGAAGCCGTATTCGTTGTTGGTGCCGTAGGTGACGTCGGCGGCATAGGCTGCGCGGCGCTCGTCGTCGTTCAGGCCGTGGACGATGCAGCCGACCGTGAGCCCCAGGAAGCGGTAGATGCGGCCCATCCACTCGGCGTCGCGGCTGGCCAGGTAGTCGTTGACCGTGACGACGTGGACGCCCTTGCCCTCCAGCGCGTTGAGGTAGACGGGCAAGGTCGCGACCAGGGTCTTGCCTTCGCCGGTCTTCATCTCCGAGATCATGCCGTGGTGCAGCACCATGCCGCCCATGAGCTGGACGTCGAAGTGGCGCTGGTTCAGCACGCGCTTGCCGGCCTCGCGCACGGTGGCGAACGCATCGGCCAGCAGCCCGTCCAGCGGCTCGCCGCCCGCCAGCCGCTCGCGCAGCCAGCCGGTGCGCGCCCGCAGCGCGTCGTCCGACAGGGCCGCGATCTCGGGCTCCAGGGCGTTGATTTCCTGGACGGTTTTGGCGAATCGCTTGAGGACGCGGTCGTTGGCGGTCCCGAAGATGCGCCGGGCCAAGGCATTGATCATAAAAAGGTGTCCCCAAAAAGGGCGCAGTCGCGGACGCGACGGGCGAGGCCGCGCGCGAAAGCCACTGGACAGATAAGGGCGGGGTGGGGGTGTGTCAACGACGGCGTCCGGCGGCTGGACTGGCCGCGCGGTCCCTTGTGCGCGGCCCGGCAATATGCAAGATGCCGGTTGAAATTCGGTTACAGGCCAAAGATTTGCAGGCCTGCGGCGCGCCTCGGCCGTCGCCGACGGCAAGCCGCGCCTGCGCGAGAGGACACGTCATGGTGAAGGACTGGTTGCGGTCGGCGGCGCTCGCCGCCGCTTTGGGTTGTGCGCCGCTCGCCGTGGCGGCCCAGGCCGCCGGTGCCGACCCGGTGGTCGCCCGGGTCAACGGCCAGGACATCATGCGCTCGCAGGTGGACTCGATCCGCCAGATGCTGCCGCCGCAGTACCGCGAGCTGCCGATGAAGGACCTGTTCCCGGTGCTGCTCCGCCAGATGGTCGACACCAAGCTGATGGCCGACGCGGCGCGGGCGGCGAAGCTGGACCAGGACGAGGCGGTCAAGCGCCGGCTGGCCATGTCGGCCGACCGGGTGCTGGAGCAGGCCTATGTCGACGACCAGCTCAAGCGTCAGGTGACCGACGAGGTGCTGAAGGCCCGCTACGCCGAGGCGTCGAAGGAGTTCAAGCCGACTGCCCAGGTGCGGGCGCGCCACATCCTGGTCGCCACCGAGCGCGATGCGCGCGGGGTCATCGCCGACCTGGAGAAGGGCGGCGACTTCGCCAAGCTGGCGCAGGAGCACTCGCGCGACGGCGCCGCGGCCAAGGGCGGCGACCTCGGCTATTTCGGCCAGGGCGACATGGTGCCGGCGTTCGCCGAGGCGGCGTTCAAGATGAAGCCGGGCGAGGTGTCCAAGGCGCCGGTGCAGACCCAGTTCGGCTGGCACGTGATCAAGGTGGAGGACCGGCGCACCTATGCCGGCCCGTCGTTCGAGGAGGCGCGCGAGGAGCTGTTCGCCGCCGTCTCGCAGGAGGCGATGGACAAGGTGCTGGAAGACCTGCGCGAAAAGGCGCAGATCGAGACGTTCGGCCCCGATGGCCCCGACGCCGCGCCGGAGATCCGGCTGGTGCCGCGCCGATAGGCTCGCTTTCCTCTGGTTATGGCCGGGTCAAGCCCGGTCATGACGATATCAGGACCTTCCCCGACCCCGTTGCAACCAGCCGCTCGCTCGCCATGGCCACCGCAAAGATCTCGCCGCTCGCGCCTGCCCGGTTCCCCGCCCTTCCCGTGATCGCCGGCGTCAGGCTGGGCAGCGCCGCCTGCGGGCTGCGCTACCGCGGCCGCACCGACCTCCTGTTCGTCGAACTCGCGCCCGGCACCACCGTCGCCGGCACGTTCACCCGCTCGCTGACGTCGTCGGCGCCGGTGGACTGGTGCCGCAAGGCGCTGGCCCGCGGCACGGCGCGGGCGATCGTCGTCAACTCGGGCAACGCCAACGCCTTCACCGGCCGCGCCGGCGACGAATCGGTGGCGCGCACGGTGGATGCGGCGGCCAAGCTGCTCGGCGTCGCGCGGGAGGAGGTGTTCGTCGCCTCCACCGGGGTGATCGGCGAGCCGCTGGCCGACCACAAGATCACCGCCGTGCTGCCCGACCTGCGGCCGAAGCTCGCGGCCAACGGGTGGGAAGCCGCGGCGGCGGCGATCATGACCACCGACACCTTCCCCAAGGCCGCGACCCGCAAGGCGACGATCGGCGGCACGACCGTCACCATCAACGGCATCGCCAAGGGCTCGGGCATGATCGCGCCCGACCTCGCCACCATGCTGGCGTTCGTCTTCACCGACGCGGCGATCCCGGCGCCGCTGCTGCAGAAGCTGTGCGCCGCGGCCTCCGACCGCTCGTTCAACGCGATCACGGTGGACGGCGACACCTCGACCAGCGACACGGTGCTTCTGTGCGCGACGGGCGAGGCCGGCAACCCGCCGCCGGGGGACGCGGCCGCCCTGCGCGACTTCGCCCGCGCCCTCGACGCGGTGATGATCGACCTCGCGCAGCAGGTGGTGAAGGACGGCGAGGGCGCCTCGAAGTTCATCGCCGTCACCGTGACCGGCGCGGCCTCGGCCGGCGCGGCGCGCCGGATCGGGCTCGCCATCGCCAACTCGCCGCTGGTCAAGACCGCGATCGCCGGCGAGGACGCCAACTGGGGCCGCATCGTCATGGCGGTCGGCAAGTCGGGCCAGAAGGCCGACCGCGACAAGCTCGCCATTTGCATCGGCGGCGTGCAGGTGACGGAGAACGGCATGGTCCGCGCCGGCTACGACGAGGCGCCGGTGGTCGCCCACATGAAGGGCACCGACATCGACATCGCCGTCGACGTCGGCATCGGCCGCGGCAAGGCGACCGTGTGGACCTGCGACCTGACCCACGGCTATATCGACATCAACGGCTCGTACCGGAGCTGACGGCATGGCGGCGCCGCTGCCGATCGTCCTCGTCGCCGCGGTGGCGCTGGTCGATGCCGACGGCCGGGTGCTGATCGCGCGCCGGCCGCAGGGCAAGGCGATGGCGGGACTGTGGGAATTCCCCGGCGGCAAGGTCGATCCCGGCGAGACGCCGGAAACCGCGCTGATCCGCGAGCTGAAGGAGGAGCTCGGCATCGACGTGACCGAGCGCTGCCTGGCGCCGTTCACCTTCGCCTCGCACCGCTACGAGGCCTTCCACCTGCTGATGCCGCTCTATGTCTGCCGGGTCTGGCAGGGCGACGTTAAGGCGCTGGAGCACGAGGCGCTGGCGTGGGTGCGCCCGGTGCGCCTCGGCGACTACGACATGCCGCCGGCCGACAAGCCGCTCCTCGCCATGCTGCGCGACCTGCTGTAGCAAATGAACCGGTGATCCGCAGGGGCGGGTCTCGGACCCGCCTGCGATTTGGCCGCGCGAAAACGGCCGACCGGTGCGTGCGGCGAAAGAGCGGGTCCGAGACCCGCCCCTACGGAATGGCGGGGTGTCGAATTCCGCACGACAACAATCGACGCAGCACCGTAAGAATCGGTTGCGTGCGCAGACACGGAGCATCGCCATGATCAGGACCGGCAAGGACTATCTGGAGAGCATCCGCGACGGGCGCGAGATCTATGTCGGCGCCGAGCGGGTGAAGGACCAGACGGCGCACCCGGCGTTCGCTGACGGCGCGCGCACCTATGCCGCGCTCTACGACATGAAGGCCGACCCGGCCAACCGCGATGTGATGACGGTGGAGGACGGCGGCGACCGCTACAGCACCTACTACCTGCAGCCCAGGACGCCGGCCGACCTAGTGCGGCGCAACGCGGCGCACCGCAGGATCACCGAGTTCTGCTACGGCCTGATGGGCCGCACGCCCGACGCGGTCGCCGGCAACATCACCGGACTCGCCATCAAGTCGGAGGTGTTCGACAGCGAGGACGGCGGCTACCGGAGGAACCTGCTCGCGATCTACGAGCACATGAGGAAGGACGACATCTTCGCGACCTACGCCGTGGTGCCGCCGCCCGGCGCCCGCAGCCGCGACTACTACCAGTCGGCCGGCGTCGCGATCCCGGCGGCGCGGGTGACGCGCGAGACCGACAAGGGCGTCATCGTCAACGGCATGAAGATGCTGGCGACCGGCGCCGCCTACGCGCACGAGGTGCTGGTCGGCAACATCATGCCGCTGGCGCCTGACCAGAAGAACGAGTCGATCACCTGCGTCATCCCGCTGGCGCTGCCCGGCCTCAAGCTGGTCTCGCGCGCGCCGTTCAACCGCGCCGGCATGCGCGACTTCGACGGGCCGCTGACCCGGCGCTACGACGAATCCGACTGCATGCTGGTGTTCACCGACGCGCTGGTGCCGTGGGAGAAGGTGATCGTCCACAACAACGCGCCCTTGTCGCGCAACATCTACGTCCAGACGCCGGCGCACGTCATCGCCAACCACCAGTCGACGGTGCGCTTCCACACCAAGCTGCGCTTCCTGGTCGGCATCGCCAGCCTGGTGACGAAGTTCACCGGCGCGCGCGACATCCCTGCGGTGCGCGACACGCTTGCCCGCCTCGCCGCGATGGAGGCAGGCTACGGCGCCATGGTCGACGCCCAGGTGCTGGTGCCGGAGATGCTGGAACCCGGCGTCTGCGTCTACAACCGGCGCTATCTCTACGCCGCGCTGCACTGGGCGATGGAGAACCACTCGGCGGTGCTCGACATCGTGCGCGAGCTGATGGGCGGCGGACAGTTCCAGTTCCCCGCCACCATCGCGATGACCGACGATCCCGAGCTCAAGGCGCTGTTCGAGACCTACTGGGCGGCCGGCCCGCACAGCGCGGTCGACCGGATGAAGCTGTTCAAGCTCGCCTGGGACCTCGTCGGGTCCGAGCACGCCAGCCGCGCCGCGTCCTACGAGAAGTTCTTCGTCGGCCCGGCGCACGCGCTGCGCAACTACAACTTCGTCAACGCCCCGTGGGACGAGCTGCACGGCATCGCGGAAGGGCTGATGGCGACGTATGAGCCGTGAGGCATCTCCTTCGCGGCAGGCGCCCCCTCCCCCAACCCCCTCCCACGAGGGGAGGGGGCTAGAATCTTCCCCTCCCCTCGTGGGAGGGGGTCGGGGGGGAGGGGGCCTCTCCGCCCCTCGACTTTCGATAGTCATGATATGAATTCCGTTCCCCGCCGCTCCGAGGACTGACCGATGTTGCGTGAGGTGTACCGGGCCAACCCGTATGGCTGGCTCGTGGTGGGTCTCAGTTTCTTCATCCTGGCGTTCATCTTCTCCGCCCGCTCGGCACTCGGGCTGTACATGCCGTACTGGGAGCAGGACCTCGGGTGGAGCCGCAGCTTCATCTCGACCGGCGCGGCGGTGGTGCTGATCGTGATGGCG
Organism: Rhodospirillaceae bacterium; assembly: GCA_050249455.1. Lineage (GTDB taxonomy): Bacteria > Pseudomonadota > Alphaproteobacteria > MPNO01 > VGEU01 > JBFWQM01. The sequence continues at coordinate 73,901 of JBFWQM010000001.1, forward strand.
GTGTCCTCGCCGTTCGGCGGCAACCTGCTCGACCGCTTCGGGCCGCGGCTGGTGTTCGCCGGCGGGCTGATGCTGATCGGGGTCAGCGTGCTGGCGACCGGGGCGATGCACGCGCCGTGGCAGTTCATCATCGTGTTCTGCGTCATGGGCGGCATCGGCTACGGCGCCACCTCGCTGCCGCAGGTGGCGGCGACCACGGCGCAGCTGTTCGACCGCTACCGCGGGCTCGCCACCGGCGTCGCCTCGGCGGGCGCGACCGGCGGCCAGCTCCTGGTGCTGCCGGTGCTGGCGCTGGTGATCGCCGCGCTCGGCTGGCGCACGTCGGTGGCGGCGTTCGGCGTTATCATGATCGCCGTCGCCGTGGTGGTGTGGTTCGTGTTCGGCCCGGCCAAGGCACGGGTCGCGGCGCCGGACGACGGCGGCCCCTCGGTCGACGCGGCGATGGGGACCAAGCTGCGCTTCCTGTTCCGCGACCGCACGTTCTGGCTGCTCGGCGTCGGCTTCTGGATCTGCGGCTTCACCACGACGGGCGTGGTGGAGATGCACCTGATCCCCTACGCCGCGACCTGCGGCTTCACCCCGACCGAGGGCGCGACGGCCTATGGCGTCATGTCGGCGGTCAACATGGGCGGCATCATCCTGGCCGGCTTCCTGGCCGACCGCATGAGCCGGCCAATGCTGCTGGCCGGCGTGTACTTCGTGCGCGGCCTGACGTTCATCCTGCTGATGTTCATCGCCGGCGACTCGATGCTCCTGTTCCTGTTCGCGGTGGTGTTCGGCGCGTCGAACTACGCCGCCATGCCGGTGGTGGCCAGCATGGTCGCCAGCCATATCGGCGTGCGCATCATGGGCCTGACCCTCGGCCTCCTGTTCGGGCTGCACTCGGTGGGCGGCGCGGCGGGTGCGTTCATGGCCGGCAAGCTGTTCGACCTGCTCGCGACCTACGACTGGACGTGGATCGCCGCCCTGGTGCTGGCGATGCTGGCCGGCGTGCTGACGCTCTGCATCGAGGAGCGCCGCGCCCCGGCGCCGATGCAGCCGGTCCCGGTGCCGCAGCCGGCGTGAGGCGTCACGGCTGCGGCTTGTCGCCGGCCGGCTTCTCCTCCGCCTCCAGCGCATCGGCCAGGCGGGCGGCGGCGCTGCCGGGTCTCAGCGCCCGCGGCTGCGCCGCGTGCGGCGCCCAGCCGGTCAGCGTCAGCACCTCGAACGTCGCCGGGATGCGCCCGTCCGCGCCGGCATAGAGCGCGTGGTAGCGCGCCGCCGCTGCCATCAGGGTCGCGCGCCGGGTCGGGTTGCGGCGGCGGGCGACGGTCGCGTTCGTCTCCGCCATGCCGCGCAGGTCGCGCATCAGCGCGAAGGCATCCGCGTAGGTCACCGTGATGGTGTCGGAATCGACCACCGGCAGCGCGAACCCGGCGCGCTGCAGCAGCGCGCCGGCGTCGCGAACGTCGGCGACCGGGGAGGTGCGCGGGCTGGCGCCGCCTTCGACCTCGGTTTCACCTTCGATCAGCGCGCGGCGCAGCTCGACCAGGGTGTCGCCGCCCAGCATCGCGGCGACGAACAGCCCGTCCGGCTTCAGCGCGCGGCGGATCTGGATCAGCGCGCCGGGCAGGTCGTTGACCCAGTGCAGGTCCATCGCCGAGACCACCAGGTCGAACGCGCCGTCGGCGAAAGGCAGCGCCTCCGCGTCCGCCGCCACGCCGCCGCCGGCGCGGCGCACCATCGCCTCGGACAGGTCGCAGCCGACCAGCGTCTCGATCCCGCCGCGTCCGGCCAGCGCCCGCGCCAGCCCGCCGGTGCGGCAGCCGAGGTCGAGCGCCGCCGGGAACGCGCGCCGCACGTCGTCCAGCCGCTCTGCCACCCGCGCGGCGATCTCCTCGAACAGGAAGCCGTGCGCCGCGAACCCCGCCGCCGCGCGGTCGCGGTGCCGGCGCACCAGCTTGCGGTCGAAGATCGTGATGTCCGGCGCCATGGACGCTATATGGCATGGCGGCATGGCGGTGGACAGGACCCAACCCTCTCCGCCCTTCAGGGGATCGACGAGCAACGCTCGTCGATGGGTGCGAGCGCAGCGAGCGGGTGAGGTGGGTGCCGCCGCTGCGCGGTGTTCGACGGCGTTCCCCCACCTCACCCTGTCCCTCTCCGCCCCGCGGGGCGCAGAGGGAACGTGCGCGATGGCCGGTGCCACGGCGGCGCGCTACACTTCGGCGGCGACAGGAACAGGGAGCATCGGCGATGGCGGCGAAGACGGTCACGGCGGCGGAGTTGAAGCGGCGGCTGACGGGGACGGACGAGCTCGCCTTGCTCGACGTGCGCGAGGAAGGGACGTTCTCCGAGCGCCATTTGCTGCACGCGCGCACGCTGCCCTTGAGCCGGCTGGAGCTCGGGCTCGCCCACCTCGTGCCGCGGCGCGACACGCCGGTCGTGCTGTGCGACGACGGCGACGGGCTGGCGGAACGCGCGGCGGCGCGGATGAACGCGCTGGGCTGGACCGACGTCGCGGTCCTGCAGGGCGGCGTCGGCGGCTGGGCGGCGGCGGGCAACGAGGTGTTCAGCGGCGTCTACGTGCCGTCGAAGGCGTTCGGCGAGTTCGTCGAGCACGAGTCCGGCACGCCGTCGGTCTCCGCCGAGGAGCTCAAGGCGATGATGGACCGCGGCGAGAAGATGATCGTCCTCGACAGCCGGCCCTACGACGAATTCCACCGCATGAACATCCCGACCGGCATCGATTGCCCCGGCGCCGAGCTGGCGCTGCGCGTCCACGACCTCGCGCCGTCGCCCGACACCACGGTGGTGGTGAACTGCGCCGGCCGCACCCGCTCGATCATCGGCGCGCAGTCGCTGATCAACGCCGGCATCCCCAACAAGGTCGTCGCGCTGCGCAACGGCACGATGGGCTGGGAGCTCGCCGGCTTCCAGTGCGAGCGCGGCCAGACCCGGCGCGCCGGCGCCGTCACCGCCGGCGGCCTCGCCCGCGCCCAGGGCGTGGCGCAGCACGTCGCGCAGCGCTTCGGCGTCAAGACGATCTATCTCGACCAGCTCGGCCCGATGCTCGCGGACACCCGCCGCACCACCCTGGTCTTCGACGTGCGCAGCCCGGAGGAGTACGAGGCCGGCCACCTGTCCGGCTCGCGCCCCGCGCCGGGCGGCCAGCTCGTGCAGGCGACCGACCTCTATGTCGGCACGCTCAACGCCCGCATCGTCCTGGTCGACGACAACGGCGTGCGCGCCACCATGACGGCGTCGTGGCTGCTGCAGATGGGCTGGCCGGACGTCTACGTCCTGGCCGGCGCGCTGCTCAACGACGCGCTGGAGAAGGGCCGCTACGTCCCGCCGGTGCTCGGCCTCGACGGCCTGGTGACCGAGGACATCGATCCTGCCGGGCTGAAGGCGCTGCTGGAGCGGGGCGAGGCCGCGGTGGTCGACCTCGCGCGCAGCCCGGCCTACCGCAAGGGCCACGTCCCCGGCGCGTGGTTCGCGGTGCCGTCGCGGCTCGCCGCCGGCATCGCCAAGGTGCCGCCGGCGCGCCACCTGGTGCTGACGTCGGAGGACGGGACGGTGGCGCGGCTCAACGCGCGCGCGGCCTCGGCCGCCCGCGGCGGCGGGGTGAAGGTGCTGGCGGGCGGCACCGCGGCGTGGATCGCCGCCGGCCTGCCGCTCGCGGAGGGGGAGGAGAACATGGCCGACGTCACCGACGACGTCTGGCTGCGCCCCTACGAGCGCAAGGGCGACCAGCGCGCGGCGGCGCTGGAATATCTGTCGTGGGAGGTCGACCTCGTCGCGCAGATCAAGCGCGACGGCACCACCCGCTTCCGCCATGTCCCCGGCTGAGGCGGCCGCCGCCCTCGCGCCCGCGCTCCGCCGCGCGGCCGCCCGGCTCGGCCGCGCCGCGCTCGACACCGTGCTGCCGCCGCGCTGCCTCGCCTGCCGGGCCGAGGTCGCGGCGCCCGGCACCCTGTGCCACGCCTGCTGGCAGAAGCTCGCCTTCCTGGGGCCGCCGCACTGCGCGTCCTGCGGCCTGCCGTTCCCGTTCGACCCCGGCCCCGGCACGCGCTGCGCCGACTGCCTGCGCGACCCGCCGCCGTGGGGCCGGGCCCGCGCCGTGCTGCGCTACGACGACGCCAGCCGCGGCCTCGCCGTCTCGTTCAAGCACGCCGACCGCACCGACATGGCGCCGGCACTCGGCGCCTGGCTCGCCCGCGCCGGGGTCGAACTGCTGGCCGACGCCGACGTCCTGGTGCCGGTGCCGCTGCACCGCTTCCGGCTGATCGCCCGGCGCTACAACCAGGCGGCGCTGCTGGCGCTGGCCGCCGGCAAGGCGGCCGGGGTGGCGGTGGTCCCGGACGCACTGGTGCGCACCCGCAACACCCCGTCGCAGGGCCGGCTGAAGCCGGGCGAGCGGGCGAGGAACGTGCGCGGCGCCTTCGCCGTCCGCCCTGGGCGCGTCGATGCGGTCGCCGGCCGCCGGGTGGTCCTGGTCGACGACGTGCTGACCACCGGCGCGACGGCGGAGGCCTGCACCCGCGCGCTCATGAAGGCCGGGGCGGCGGCGGTCGACGTGCTGACCCTGGCGCGGGTGATTCGGTCCGGCGTGGCCTGACAAATTAACCAGCCCGTCGCATATTAGAAATGTTCGCGCCCGCCGCGGGCGCATTGCGATACGGAAACATGCCGTGACCGAGGTCCTGATCTACTCCAGTTCCTGGTGTCCGTTCTGCCACCGGGCCAAGCGTCTCCTGACCAACAAGGGCGTGGCGTTCACCGAGATCGACGTCGACGGCAAACCCGACCTGCGCCGCGAGATGGTGGACAAAGCCGGCGGCCGCTCCACCGTGCCGCAGATCTTCATCGGCGGCGCCCATGTCGGCGGCTGCGACGACCTCTACGCGCTCGACCGCGCCGGCAAGCTCGACGCCATGCTGGCGGCATGACCGCCTTCCGCCTCGCCTGCGTCCAGGCGACCACCGGCAACGACATGGCCGCCAACCTGGCGGCCGCGTGCGCCGCGGGGCGGTCGGCGCGGGACGGCGGGGCGGACCTGATCGCCTATCCGGAGGTCGTGGCGATGATGGAGCCCGACCGCGCGCTGGCCGTGCAGAAGGCCGCGCCCGCCGCCGACCACCCGGCGCTGCGCGCCTTCCAGGCGCTGGCGGCGGAAACCGGGGCCTGGGTGCTCGCCGGGTCGATCACCGTGCGCCACGCCGACGGCACCCTGGGCAATCGGTCGTATCTGCTGGACGCCGGCGGCGGCATCGTCGCGTCCTACGACAAGATCCATATGTTCGACGTCGATCTCGCCGGCGGCGAAAGCTACCGCGAGTCGGCGACCTACCGGCCGGGCAGCGAGGCGGTGGTCGCCGACACGCCGTGGGGCCGGCTCGGCATGACGGTGTGCTACGACCTGCGCTTTCCGCACCTCTACCGCGACCTGGCAAAGGCCGGCGCCGACTTTCTGTCGGTGCCGTCCGCCTTCACCGTCCCGACCGGGGAGGCGCACTGGCACGTCCTGCTGCGCGCGCGGGCGATCGAGACCGGCGCCTGGGTGTTCGCGCCGGCGCAGTGCGGCACCCACGCCGGCGGCCGGCGCACCTATGGCCATTCGCTGGTGGTCGACCCGTGGGGCCGGATCGTGGCCGACGGCGGCGACGCGCCCGGCATCACTTTCGCCGACATCGACCCGGCGGCGGTGGCCCCCGCCCGCCGCGCCGTGCCGTCGCTGACCCACGACCGCCCCTATGGCCTGACCGCGCCCGCCGCGACCGCGCGCCGCGCCGCCGGCGGCTGACCGGCATGGAAGCGCCGCGGGTCGCCATCGTGACCGGCGCCAGCCGCGGCATCGGCCGCGCCACTGCTGAAGGCCTGGCGCGCGCCGGCTTCGACCTCGCGCTCGCCGCGCGCGGCGCCGCTGATCTCGAAGCGGTGGCGGACGCGATCCGCACGGAAACCGGCCGCCGCGTCGTGGTCCACGCCGCCGACCTGCGCGACCCGGCGGCGCCCGCGGCGCTGGCCGAAGCCGCGGTGGCGACGTTCGGGCGGATCGACCTCGTGGTCAACAACGCCGGCGCGACCAAGCGCGGCCCGTTCCTGGAGCTGACCGACGCCGACTGGGACGACGGCTTCGCGCTCAAGTTCTTCGGCGCGGTCCGGCTGGCCCGCGCCGCATGGCCGCATCTGCGCGCGACCAAGGGCCAGGTCATCAACATCGCCGGCACGGCGGGCCACCTCGCCTACGGCGAGTTCACCATCGGCGGCGCGGTCAATGCCGGCATCGACAACCTGACCAAGGCGCTGGCCGACTTCGGCCTGCGCGACGGCATCCGGGTCAACGGCATCAGCCCCGGCCAGATCCGCACCGGCCGGCTCGACGCCCGCATCCGCAAGTATGCCGACAAGCACGGATTGTCGTTCGACGACGCGGCGGCCCAGATGAGCCAGCGGTCGCACGCCATCCGCTTCGGCGAGCCGGAGGAGGTGGCGGCCGTCGTCGTCTTCCTCGCCGCCGGCGGCGGCACCTACCTCAACGGCGCCCTCATCGACGTCGACGGCGGGCTGACCCAGGGGCTGTAGCCGGGACGTGCACGGAGCAAGGGCTTGGGGTCAGACACCAAACCCGACGATCGTGCCGAGATTGGGCAGTCGACCGGGGTTTGGTGTCTGACCCCAAGCCCTTACAGCGCCGCCGGACCGGGTCCGTTCACCGCGCAGAGCCGCTGCACCACCGCCGGCCGCTCCGTCACCCCGTGCTCGTAGGCGACCACAGTCAGGCGGCCCCGCACGGCGTCCAGCAGCTCGCCGGGGCGCAGCAGGAAGTCGGGGTTGCGCGGGCGGCCGAACCGCTCGTTGCCGGCGGCGAAGGTCTCGTAGATCAGGACCCCGCCGGGGGCGAGCGCGTCCAGGATCGCCGGGAACAGCGGCCGGTGCAGGTAGTTCGCCACCACCACGCCGGCGAACTGCCGGCCGGCCAGCGGCCACGTCCCGCCCTCCAGGTCGGCGGCGGTCGACTCCACCCCCGGCACGGTCCGCAATGCGGCGATCGCATCCGAATCACGGTCGACCGCGGTCACCGGGTGGCCTCGGCCGGCCAGAAGCCGGGCATGCCGGCCGCCGCCGCAGGCGAGGTCGAGGCACGCCCCGCCCGGCGCGATCAGCGCCGCGAAGCGGACGACCCAGGCCGAGGGCGGTCCGTCATGCACCCGCGTCACCCCTGGCGACACTCTTGCAAAACAGTGACATCGGCCCAAGATAAGGACATCGTTTCGCCCGGCCAATGGTGCGTGGTGCCTCCCGGATGATCCTCTACGATTTGCAGTGCAGCAAAGGTCACGTCTTCGAGGCGTGGTTCAAGGACAGCGACACCTACGAGGCGCAAGCCGCCCGCAAGGCGGTGGTCTGCCCGGCATGCGGCGGCAAGAAGGTGTCGAAGGCGCCGATGGCCCCGCGGGTCGCGAAGTCGCGCGAGGCCGCCCCGGCTGCCGCGCCCAAGCCCCCCGCCGCGCCGCCCAACCCCGAAGCCGTCAAGTACATGCAGATGCTGGGCGAGCTGCGCCAGAAGATCGAGGAGAACTGCGACTACGTCGGCCCCCAGTTCCCCGAGGAGGCGCGCAAGATCCACTACGGCGAGGCCGAGGCGCGCAACATCTACGGCGAGGCCACCCCCGAGGAGGCCGAGACCCTGGCCGAGGAAGGAATCGAGTTCGGCAAAGTCCCCTGGGTTCCCCGCGGCGACGCGTAGGGTAATCGCTTCAGTTTGCTGTTTTTTTAGTCGTTCTCCGGCTTGACCGGAGAACCCACCTTTCCGCGTGCCGATCCGTCCCCGCATGGGTCCTCCGGTCAAGCCGGAGGACGACAACCAAAAAAAGGCGGCGTCGCCGGCCGGCGGGCCTACCCCGCCTTGGTCGCGAAGGCGAGGTAGTTGACCGAGAGGTCGCCGCCGAGCCGCCATTCGTCGGTCAGGAGGTCGTAGCGCATCCCGGCCAGTTCGCCGAGCGCCAGGCCGTGGGACCGGAAGTGCCGGGCGAGCTCGGACGGGCGGACGAACTTGCGCCACTGGTGGGTGCCGCGCGGCAGCCAGTGCAGCACGTACTCGGCCCCGACGATGGCGAAGGCGAACGCCTTGGGCGTGCGGTTCAGGGTGGCGACCGCCATGGCCCCGCCCGGACGCACCACCGCGGCGCAGGCGCCAAGGAAGGCGTCGAGGTCGGCGACGTGCTCCACCACCTCCAGCGCCACCACCGCGTCGAACCGCGCGCCGGCCGCGGCCAGATCCTCCGCCGCGGCGTGGCGGTAGTCGATGTCGAGGCCGACCGCCGCCGCATGGCTGCGGGCGACGGCGACGTTGCGCTCCGCCGCGTCGATGCCGGTCACCCGCGCGCCCATCCGCGCCAGCGGCTCCGACACCAGCCCGCCGCCGCAGCCCACGTCGAGGACGGACAGTCCGTCCAGCGGTCGCAGCGCGTCGACAGGCCGCCCGAAGTGGGCGCACAGCCGGTCGCGCAGGAAGGCCAGCCGCGGCGGGTTGAACTTGTGCAGCGGTCGGAACTTGCCGTCGGGGTCCCACCACGCCTCCGCCATCGCCGCGAAGCGGGCGATCTCGGCGTCGTCGACGCTGGCGCGGGACGGGGTCGGGTCCATCAAAGCGGTCTCTGGCCTGGGGTGGCGCGGACTTGCCTGCGCCGTCGCCGAAAGAGTATGTATGCCGCCGATTGCCGCGGCAACCCAGCCCCGTCCCGACCGGCGTTCCACAACGACGTTCCCGGCCGCTTGGTGCCGTCCGCCCTTCAGGGAATCCGCGCATGGCGCGTATCGTCGTCAAGTTCGGCGGCACCTCGGTCGCCGATGTCGAGCGCATCAAGTCGGTCGCGCGCCGCATCAAGCGGGTGATCGACGACGGCAACGAGGTCGCGGTCGTCGTCTCGGCAATGTCCGGCGCGACCAACCAGCTGGTCGCCTGGACCCGTGAGATCGCGCCGCTGCACGATGCGCGCGAATACGACGTCGTCGTCGCCTCCGGCGAGCAGGTGACGGCGGGCCTCGTCGCGCTCGCGCTGCAGGAGATCGGCGTCAACGCGCGGTCCTGGCTCGGCTGGCAGATCCCGATCCGCACCGACGGCGCCCACGGCAAGGCCCGCATCGAGGAGATCAAGGCGGAAGAGCTGGTGCGCCGGCTGAAGGACGGCCAGGTGCCGGTGTGCGCCGGCTTCCAGGGCATCGGCCCGGACGAGCGCATCACCACCCTGGGCCGCGGCGGGTCCGACACCTCGGCGGTGGCGCTGGCCGCCGCGCTGCACGCCGACCGCTGCGACATCTACACCGACGTCGACGGCGTCTACACGACCGACCCGCGCATCGTTGCCAAGGCCCGCAAGCTGTCTAAGATCACCTACGAGGAGATGCTGGAGCTCGCCTCGGTGGGGGCGAAGGTGCTGCAGACGCGCTCGGTCGAAATCGCCATGAACCACGGCGTGCGCGTCCAGGTGCTGTCGAGTTTCACCGACGAGCCGGGCACGCTCGTCGTCGACGAGGGGGAAATCGTGGAGCAAGAGGTCGTCTCCGGCATCGCCTACAGCCGCGACGAGGCGAAGATCACGCTGGTCAAGGTCGCCGACCGGCCGGGCGTGGCGGCGGCGATCTTCGGGCCGCTGGCCGATGCGAACATCAACGTCGACATGATCGTCCAGAACGTGTCGGAGGACGGCAAGGCGACCGACCTGACCTTCACCGTCTCCAAGGGCGACTACGAGCGCGCGGTGAAGGTGATCGAATCGCGCCGCGGCGAGATCGGCTTCGCCAAGATCCTGGGCGACACCAACGTCGCCAAGATCTCGGTGATCGGCGTCGGGATGCGCAGCCATGCCGGCATCGCGCTGCGCATGTTCACGGCGCTGGCGGAGAAGAACATCAACATCCAGGTCATCTCGACCTCGGAGATCAAGGTCAGCGTCCTGGTCGCCGAGGAATACACGGAGCTTGCGATCCGCGCCCTGCACACCGCGTATGGTCTCGACGCGGCCTGACGCCTGGGAGGACGGCAATGGACCGGACGGCAGCACGCCGTCAGCTTGACGCGCTGTGGCAGCGAGGGCGGGCCTTCCTGGGCGCCGACATCGCCGTCATGGGCGGGGCGATGACCTGGGTCTCGGAGCGCCGGCTGGTCTCGGCGCTGTCGAACGCCGGCGGCTTCGGCGTGCTGGCGTGCGGCGCGATGAGCCCGGACCTGCTGGCCGCCGAGATCGAGGGGACCTACGCACTGACCGGGCAGCCGTTCGGCGTCAACCTGATCATCATGCACCCCGACCTCGACCGGCTGATCGACGTCTGCACCGAGCGCAAGGTCGGCCACGTCGTGCTGGCCGGCGGCATGCCGGCGCAGCGCACCATCGCGCGGGTCAAGGAAGGCGGCGCCAAGGTGATCTGCTTCGCGCCCGCGCTCGGCATCGCCAAGCGCCTGGTGCGCCTGGGCGCCGACGCGATCGTGGTCGAGGGGTCGGAGGCCGGCGGCCACATCGGCCCGGTCGCGACCAGCGTGCTGGCGCAGGAGGTGCTGCCGCATCTGGCGGATGTGCCGGTGTTCGTCGCCGGCGGCATCGGGCGCGGCGACGCCATCCTCGGCTACCTGGAGATGGGCGCCGCCGGCTGCCAGCTCGGCACCCGCTTCGTCTGCGCCCATGAATCGATCGCCCACGCCAGGTTCAAGCAGGCGTTCGTGCGCGCCGCCGCGCGCGACGCGATGCCGTCGGTCCAGCTCGACCCGCAATTCCCGGTCATCCCGGTACGCGCGATCCAGAACAAGGGGACGGAGCTGTTCGCCGCCACCCAGCGCGAGGTCATCGACAAGGTGCGCCGCGGCGAGACCGACCAGGCGGCGGCGCAGCTTTCCATCGAGCATTTCTGGGCCGGCGCGCTGCGCCGCGCCGTGATCGACGGCGACGTGGAGTACGGCTCGCTGATGGCCGGCCAGAGCGTCGGCATGGTGACCCGCGAGCAGTCGATCGCCGACATCCTCAAAGAGCTGGTCGACCAGGCGCTCGACGCAATCGTCGCACGAAGCGCCGGCCGGAGCTGAAGGCGCCATGACCACGACCAACGTGAGCGGCGCCAGAAGGGTCCTCCGCCGCTTGCGGGGGATCATGGCCGCGCCGGCGCCGGCGCAGCAGCGCCTCGACGAGCTGGTGCGCGTGATCGCCGCCGAGATGGTGGCGGAGGTGTGCTCGATCTACGTCATGCGCGCCGGCGAGGTGCTGGAGCTGTTCGCCACCCAGGGCCTCAACCCCAAGGCCGTGCACCTGACCCGGCTGCGGGTCGGCGAAGGCCTGGTCGGCACGGTGGCGCAGAACGCCGCGCCGCTCAGCCTGCCGGACGCGCAGGCGCACCCCAAGTTCGCCTACCGGCCGGAGACGGGCGAGGAGGTCTATCACTCCCTCCTCGGCGTGCCAGTGCTGCGCGGCGGCCGCGTGCGCGGCGTCCTGGTCATCCAGAACAGGACTCGGCGCCACTACACCGAGGAAGAGATCGAGACGCTGGAGGTGATCGGCGTCATCCTCGCCGAGCTGATCCACGGCGGCGACCTGATCAGCCGGTCCGAGCAGGTGCCGGCGCAGGGCAACGCCATCCTGCCGCTGCGCATGACCGGCATCGCCATCAACGCCGGCCTGGCGATGGGCGAGGCGGTGCTGCATCTGCCGCGCATCTCGATCCGCCAGATGTTCGCCGACGATCCGGCGGCCGAGCACGACCGGCTGGCGCACGCCGTGGCGCGCATGCATCGCGCGCTCGACGACATGTTCTCGTCCTCCGCGCTGGCCGAGCGCGGCGAGCACCGCGAGGTGCTGGAGGCCTACCGCACCTTCGCCGAGGACAAGGGCTGGCTGCGCCGGATCGGCGAGGCGATCGACAGCGGCCTGACCGCGGAGGCGGCGGTGCAGAAGGTGCTGGACGACACCCGCGCCCGCATGGGCTCGGTGTCGGACCCCTATCTGCGCGAACGGCTGTCGGACTGGGAGGACCTCGGCAACCGGCTGTTCCAGCATCTGTCGGGCGAACATTCCACCGCGGCTTCGGAGGAGCTACCCAACGACGTCGTGCTGCTGGCGCGCAGCCTCGGCCCGGCCGAGCTGCTCGACTACGACCCGCGGCGGCTGCGCGCGGTGGTGCTGGAGGAAGGCACCACCACCTCGCACGTCGCGATCGTCGCGCGCGCGCTCGACGTGCCGGTGGTGGGCCAGGTGCACGACCTGCTCAACCGCATCGACGCGCTCGACCCGGTGGTGGTGGACGGCACCAACGCGCAGATCTTCGTGCGCGCGGGCGAGGACATCCTGGAGACGGTGGCGGAGAATATGCGCCTGCGCGACCAGCGCCGCGCCGCCTACCGCGCCATGAGCACCCTGCCGGCGGTGACCCGCGACGGCGTGCCGGTGTCGCTCAACCTCAACGCCGGCCTCCTGATGGACATGCAGAACCTGGAGGTGTTCGCCGCCGACGGGGTCGGGCTGTTCCGCACCGAGGTGCCGTTCATGATGCGCGCCGAGCTGCCCGACGTGCCGGGCCAGATCGCGCTCTACGCCAACGTGCTCGATCAGGCGCGCGGCCGGCCGGTCAAGTTCCGAACGCTCGACGTCGGCGGCGACAAGCGGCTGCCCTACATGCGCGAGAACGTGGAGGAGAACCCGGCCATGGGCTGGCGCGCGGTGCGCATGGGCCTCGACCGGCCCAGCATGCTGCGCCAGCAGCTGCGCGCCCTGATCCGCGCCGCCGCCGGCCGCGAGCTCGAAGTCATGTTCCCGATGATCGCCGAGGTGGCGGAATTCACCGCCGCGCGCGCCCTGATGGAGCGCGAGCTGGAGCGGGAGGAGCGGCTGGGCCACCTGCTGCCGGCCAAAGTGCGGGTCGGCGCGATGCTGGAGGTGCCCGGCCTGATGTGGCAGCTCGGCGCGCTGCTGCCCAAGGTCGATTTCCTGTCGGTCGGATCGAATGACCTGTTCCAGTTCCTGTTCGCGTCCGATCGCGGCAATCCCCTGGTCGCCGGCCGCTACGACCCGCTGAGCCCGGGCCTGCTCTCCCTGCTGCGCACCCTGGTCGCCCAGTGCGCCCAGGCCCGGGTGCCGCTGTCGCTGTGCGGCGAGATGGCCGGCCGGCCGCTGGAGGCGATGGCCCTGATCGGGCTCGGCATCCGCAACCTGTCGATGCCGCCGGCCATGATGGGCCCGGTGAAGGCGATGGTCCGCAGCCTGGAGGCGGCACCGCTGCGCGGCTACCTCGAAACCCTGATCGACGGGGCCGACCATTCGTTGCGCGAAAAGCTGCGTTCATTCTCGCGCGACCACGGGGTGGTGGTCGAAAGCTGAGATTTAGCGCTTTCGAATCATTGGGTCGTTGAACGACGCGGCCCTTTCTTGATAGTAATTCCATGGCGGTCCGATTGGGGCGGATCGCGGCGTCGCCGGCACGGCATCCCCTTTTCCGGCCGACCGTGTGCGGACGCGATCGACCAAGTCGGACGTCGCATAGAACCGCGATGGCGGGTGGCGTGATCAACCGTAAGCCAGCCAAGAACTCGGACAAGATCGAAGGCCAGATGGACGCGCGCGAGCTGGGTGCCATGCTGCGCGAGGTCCGCATGTCGCAGCAGCGCGACCTGCACGACCTGGCCGGCGAGCTGCGCATCCGCCACGTCTACCTGCAGGCGATCGAGGACGGCCGGCTGAACGACCTGCCCGGCGCCGCCTACGCGGTCGGCTTCCTGCGCAACTACGCGGAGTATCTCGGCCTCAACGCGGAGGACGTGCTCGGCCGCTACCGCCAGACGGACACCAACCTCAGCCGGCACCAGGCGCTGATCATGCCGGCGCCGACCGAGGAAGGGCGGCTGCCGACCGGCTCGATCCTACTGGTCGCCGCGATCATCGCGCTGTCGGCCTATGGCGGCTGGTACTACGTCTCCTCGCAAGGCCGCGACCCGGTGGAAGTGATCGCGGAGGTGCCGGCGCGGCTCGCCGCGCTGATCGGCCTCGGCAATGCCGCCGACGGCATGTCGGGGACCGAGGCCGGCGCGCGCTCGATCTCCACGCGCATCGAGACCGCCGCCAGCGAAGGGTTCGGCTCGCGGGAAGAGGAAACGCCGCCGCCGCCGCCGCCCGGCTCCCCGCCCGCCGCGCCGCCGCCGTCTGCCGCGCTGACTCCGCTGCCGGCGCCGATGCAGGCGCCCCCCGCGCCGCCGCCGCCGGCCGTCGCCGCGCCGGCGCCGCCGCACGCGCCGTCCGGCGTCCCCGCCGCGCCGCCCGCGGACCGCGGCGGCCTGGCCGCGCTGCAGCCCTTGCCGTCGGCATCGACGCCGCCCGCGTCGCGCGGCGAAAGCCTCGTGCGCGAGACCACGCCGCCGCCGATGCTGCCGCCGCCGCGCGCCGCCTCGCCGGGCGAGGCCGCCGCCGCCCCGGCGCTGCGTCCAGCCGATCCGCCGCCCGGCCAGGCCGCGTCGCGCGTCACCTTGCGCGCCGTCGCCGACAGCTGGGTGGAGCTGCGCTCGCGCGAAGGCGGCATCATCCTGTCGCGGGTCATCCCCGGCGGGGAAACCTACCGGGTGCCGCTCTCCTCCGGCATCGTGATGACCACCGGCAACGCCGGCGGGCTGGAGATCGTGGTGGACGGCCAGCCATTGCCGCCGCTCGGGCCGCAGGGCGCCGTCATGCGCGGCGTCGCGCTCGACGCCGACCGCCTGCTCGGCAGCACCCGCTAACGTCTCCCGGCCCCTTCGTCGTTGGCTTTGTGCGGTTTGCGTGCAATTTTGGCGCGGCCGGATTAGACCCAATATTCCGACGGTCGGGCGCGCGGCCCCACCCCCCCCCCACCCACCCCCCGCCAGGGGGAGGGGGTCGTTGCCCCCCCCCGCGAGGGCGGGGGGTGGGGGGGGGGGGGG
>JBFWQM010000002.1:0-83769 GCA_050249455.1 Rhodospirillaceae bacterium
GCGACGCCCTGGTCGGGCAGCCACAGGCCGGCGGGCGGCAAGCCGGACTGCCAGAACACGTCGATCGGGATGCCGCCGCGCGGGTACCAGTAGCCGCCGATGCGCAGCCATTTCGGCGCGATCGCCGCGATCACCCGCTTGGCGATGGCGAGCGTGCAGCCTTCGTGGAACGCGCCGTGGTTGCGGAACGACGACAGATAGAGCTTGAGCGACTTGCTCTCCACCAGGGTCGCCGCCGGCACGTAGTCGATCACGATGTGGGCGAAGTCGGGCTGGCCGGTGATCGGGCACAGCGCGGTGAACTCCGGGCAGGTGAAGCGCACCAGGTAGTCGGTGTCGGGGTGCGGGTTGGCGACCGCCTCCAGCACCGCCGCGTCGGGCGACGCCGGCGCGCCGACGCGCTGGCCGAGCTGGGTCAGGCCGTCGCTCATGCAACCTCCTCGTCCGGTTCGGCCGGCGCGCGCCGGGCGGCGAAGTCGCGCGCGAATGCCGCCAGCGCGCCCGCCTCGATCGCGCCGCGCAGGCCGGCCATCAGGTCCTGATAGTAATGCAGGTTGTGCGTGGTCAGAAGGATGGCGCCCAGCATCTCCTTCGCCATGAAGAGGTGATGCAGGTAGGCGCGGCTGTAGCCGCGGCAGGCCGGGCAGCAGCAGTCGGGGTCGAGCGGGCCGCGGTCCTCCGCATGGCGGGCGTTCCTCATGTTGAGCTTGCCGGTGCGCACGAACGCCTGGCCGGTGCGGCCCGACCGGGTCGGCAGCACGCAGTCGAACATATCGATGCCGCGCATCACCGCGCCGACGATGTCCTCCGGCATCCCGGCGCCCATCAGGTAGCGCGGCCGGTCGGCCGGCAGCAGCGGGACCGTGGCTTCGAGCACGCGGAACGTCGTCTCGCGGCCTTCGCCGATCGCCAGCCCGCCGACCGCGTAGCCGTCGAAGCCGATTTCTTCCAGTGCGGCGACGGACTCGCGGCGCAGGTCGTCGAACACGCTGCCCTGCACGATGCCGAACAGGCCGTAGCCGGGCCGTGCCGCGAACGCCGCCTTGCAGCGCGCCGCCCACGCCATCGACAGCCGCATCGACTTCGCCGCGTCGGCGTGCGCGACCGGGAACGGCGTGCACTCGTCAAAGCACATCGTGATGTCGGCATCGAGCATGCGCTGGATGTTGATCGACCGTTCCGGCGTCAGGACGTGCGTGCTGCCGTCGATGTGCGACTTGAACTCGACGCCGTCGGCGCCGACCTTGCGCAGGCCGGCCAGCGACATGACCTGGAAGCCGCCGGAATCGGTCAGGATCGGTCGCGGCCAGTTCATGAACGCGTGCAGGCCGCCCAGCCGCTCGATCCGCTCCGCGCCCGGCCGCAGCATCAGGTGGTAGGTGTTGCCCAGCACGATCTCCGCGCCGGTCGCCGCCACGGCCTCCGCCGTCATCGCCTTCACCGTCGCGGCGGTGCCGACCGGCATGAACGCCGGCGTCTCGATGGTGCCGTGCGCGGTGGCGACCCGCCCGCGCCGCGCCGAACCGTCGGTCGCCAGCACCGTGAAGCCGAACGCCGTCACGGCGCGCCATCCGGGAAGAGCAGGGTCGAGTCGCCGTAGGAATAGAAGCGGTAGCCCTCCCGCACGGCATGTGCGTAGGCCGCCTTCATCCGCGCCAGCCCGGCGAACGCCGACACCAGCATGAACAAGGTCGATTTCGGCAGGTGGAAGTTGGTCATCAGGACGTCGGCGGTGCGGAAGCGGTAGCCCGGCGTGATGAACAGGCGCGTCTCGCCGGCGAAGGGCGCGATGCTGCGGTCGTCGCGCGCCGCGGCCTCCAGGATGCGCAGCACCGTGGTGCCGACAACCACAAGCCGGCCGCCGTCGGCGCGCGCGGCATTCAGCGCCGCCGCTGCCGCCGCGCTCACCACGCCGGCCTCGGCGTGCATGCGGTGGTCGGCGACGTTCTCCACCTTCACCGGCAGGAAGGTGCCGGCGCCGACATGCAGCGTCACCGTCACGACGCGCACGCCCATGGCGCGGATCGCCTCCAGCAGCGCGTCGGTGAAATGCAGCCCGGCGGTGGGCGCGGCGACCGCGCCGTCGTGGCGGGCGTAGACGGTCTGGTAGTCGGCCGCGTCGCGCGCATCGGCGCCCGCGGAACGCGGGATGTAGGGCGGCAGCGGCGTCTCGCCGTAGCGTGCGAGCCCGGCGGCGAGCGCTTCCGGGGAGGCGAAGCGCAATCCGACCTCGCCGGCGCCGTGATGCGCCTCCACCGTTGCGGCGAAGCCGTCGCCGAACTCGATTTGGTCGCCGGGGCGCAGGCGCTTGGCCGGCCTCGCGAAGGCGCGCCATTCGGCCGGGCCGGTCGCGCGGTGCAGCGTCACCTCGACCGCCGCCGCGCCGCGCCGGCCGCGCAGCCGGGCGGGGATCACGCGGGTGTCGTTGACCACCAGCGCGTCGCCGGCGCGCAGGTACGCCGGCAGGTCGCGCACGACGCGGTCCTCCAGCCGGTCGCGCACCGCCAGCATGCGCGCCGCGTCGCGCGGCGACGCCGGCCGCTCGGCGATCAGGTGCCGCGGCAGGTCGAAGTCGAACGCGTCGGTGCGCATCGCGGGTGCGGCGCTATTTGTTGGGCAGGCTGCGGACGTAGGCGGCGACACGTTCGAACTGCTCGTTGTGCTTGGGCGGCGGCACCCGGTCGGTCGGGCGCAGGCGGGCGAGGTTGCGCGCCCAGTCGGCAACGTACTGCCGCAGCGCCTCCTCGCCCATGATGAAGGTGAAGACCTGGTTCTGCAGCTCGACCGCGTGCTCGCGCCGGCCGGTGACCTCGGTCAGCACGGCGCGGGCGTAGGTGGCGCCGGCCAGGATCAGCGCCGCCTCTTCCACGCTCCATTGCGGCGACGGCTCGAAATTGTACTCCTTCAGCACCTTGATCTGGTCGTTGGTGATGGTTCCCGGGGTGCCCATCCGCGGCATGGTCGGCCGCGGGCCCGACTGCGCCTCCGCCGCCGCCTGCTTGCGCATCCGGTTCATGCGCCACCGGCGCATCATCAGCCAGACGGTGACCGAGACCAGGGCCGCGAGGATGAGGTTTTCGAGCACGTCGGCTCCGTCCGGGTTCCGTTGGCCGCACCGTTGCGGCAGTGCCGGCGATGTGCGCTAATCGCCCAACTTTTAACCGTGTCCCCGGCAACCGCCAACCGGCTTTCCGATGCCGCTCCCCGCCGCGTTCACCCGGCTGCCCGCGACTGTACGGGGCATGCTGCTGATGCTCGTCTCGACCCTGTGCATGGCGGGGATGAACGGTGTCATCCGCTACCTGACGGCCGAGGTGCACCCGTTCGAGATTGCCTTTTTCCGCAATTTCTTCAGCGTGCTGCTGTTCGTGCCGCTGCTGGTTCGCCGCGGCACGGCGCCCCTCAAGACGCGCAAGATGCACCTGCATGTGGTGCGCGGCGTGCTCAACATCACCTCGATGCTGTCGTTTTTCTACGCACTGAAGATCGAGCAGCTTGCCAAGGTCACCGCGCTCAATTTCACCACCCCGCTGTTCGCCAGCATGCTCGCGATCGTGATGCTGCGCGAAAGGGCGCGGATCGGCCGCTGGCTGGGCCTTGCCGTGGGGCTGTCGGGGGCGCTCCTGATCCTGCGGCCGGGGCTGGAGCCGCTGTCGCTGGGCTCGATCCTGGTGCTGTTCTCGTCATTCATCTGGTGCATCGCCCTGGTCGACATCAAGGTGATGACCCGGACCGAATCCAGCACCACCATCGCGCTCTACGCCGCGCTGATGATGGTGCCGATGTCGCTGGCCGCGGCGGTGCCCTACTGGTCGTGGCCGACCTGGGAACAGCTCGCCCTGATGGCGATCGTCGGCGGGCTGGCGACGGTGGGCCAGCTCACCCTGGGCGAGGCCTTCACCCAGGCCGACGTCACGGCGGTGCTGCCGGTGGACTTCACCAAGCTGATCTGGGCCGCCGCCATCGGCATCTTCTTTTTCGCCGAGTATCCGGACCTGCTGACGATGGTGGGCGGCGCGGTGATCGCGGGCTCCGTCATCTACGTCGCCTACCTTGAGCGGGCGGGGCGGCGCCCGGCGGCGGCAAAGGTCTGAGCCGGCGGTTTGCGGTTGCGCCCCGTCGCCCGCTGGCCGACACTCCCGCCAACCCCAACCAGAATCCGGAATCCGCTCCCGTGAAGGTTTATCGCAACTACACCCAGGAAGAGCTCGACACCCAGTACGAGCACCGCAAGTTCGTCCTCAACGCGGACGAATACATCGAGCGCACCCGCAAGGAGAGCGAGCGGGTGCGCGCCGCGCTGAAGGGCACGCTCGACGTCCGCTACGGCGCGACCAAGGACGAGAAGCTCGACATCTTCCCCGCCAAGCGCGCCAAGGCCCCGGTCATGGTCTACATCCACGGCGGCCGCTGGCAGATGCAGAGCAAGGCGGCGGTCTCCTATCCGGCGGAGACCTTCGTCGCGGCCGGCGTCACCTGGGTCTCCGTCGGCTTCCGCATGTATCCCCACGTGCAGATGGACGAGGTGGTGCGCCAGAACCGCGCCGCGCTCGCCTGGGTGTGGCGCAATGCCGAGAGCTTCGGCGGCGACCCCGGCCGCATCTACCTGAGCGGGCATTCCTCCGGCGCGCACCTTGCCGCCATGCTGGCGACGACCGACTGGGCCGGCGACTACGAGATCCCGGCGGACGTCCTGAAGGGCGTCACCACGATCTCGGGCATGTACGACCTGGAGCCGGTACGGCTGTCGGCGCGCAACGACATCCTGAAGCTCGACATGGCGACGGCGCTGCGCAATAGCCCGATCCACCGCCTGCCGCCCAAGGGCATGCCGCTGATCATCGGCGCCGGCGGCATCGAGACCGACGAGTTCCGCCGCCACCCGCGCGAGTTCGCCGCCGCGTGGACCGCCAAGGGCTTCCCGTGCCAGGCGATGGAGTTCGCCGGGCTCAACCACTTCGACACGCAGGAGCTGTTCAACAAGCCGGACGGCCCGCTGGTGAAGGCGATCCTGGCCCAGATGGACAAGTGACCGCGGCCATGGGGTAGCCATGTCGGCACGCCGCCGCCGGTTCGCCTTGGCGCTGGCGCTGGCGCTGGGCGTGCCGGCAACGCCGGCGACTGTCCACGCCCAGGCCGGCGGCGCCGCCAAGCCGGCGGCGCGGGTGCTCGCCGTCGGCCCGGCGCGCGAGCTCAAGACGCCGAGCGCCGCCGCGCGCATCGCCCAGCGCGGCGATGTGATCGAGATCGACCCCGGCGCCTACGCCGACTGCGCCGTGTGGCGCGCGGACAACCTCACCATCCGCGGCGGCG
This sequence comes from Rhodospirillaceae bacterium, assembly GCA_050249455.1. Lineage (GTDB taxonomy): Bacteria > Pseudomonadota > Alphaproteobacteria > MPNO01 > VGEU01 > JBFWQM01. Next base: position 5,314 of record JBFWQM010000002.1, read on the forward strand.
GCAAGGTCCACGTGAAGGACGTGTCGTGCGACGGCCGCGGCATCTGGATCATCTGGGGCCGCAACACCACGATCGACGGCATCGAGTTCTCCGGCGCCGACGTGCAGAACAACAACGGGGCCGCCATCGTCCACGAGGGCGTCAACATGGTGGTGCGCAACAGCCACTTCCACGACAACGAGCAGGGCATCCTGACCGCGCACAAGTCCGACAGCATGGTGACGGTGATCGACAGCCGCTTCGAGCGGAACGGCAAGTGCGAGCCGGAATGCGCCCACGGCATCTACGCCGGGCGGATCAGGAGCCTGCGCGTGTTCGGCTCCATCTTCCGCGAGCAGCACGTCGGCCATCACATCAAGTCGCGCGCGCTCTATACCGAGGTCGTGGGCTGCCACCTGGAAGACGGGCTCAAGGGCACCGCGAGCTACGTCATCAACCTGCCCAACGGCGGCGACGCGGTGATCCGCCAGAACTACCTGCAGAAGGGCCCCAACGCGCACAACCGCATGGCGTTGATCTCGATCGGCGAGGAAGGGGCGTCGAACCCCGGCAAGGGCTACCGGATCGAAGGCAACACCTTCCGCAACGACTTTCCCGGCGCCACCACCTTCGTGCGCAACGCCAGCCCACAGCCTGCGACGCTGCGCGCCAACGCCTTCACCGGGCAGGGCCAGCCGCTGACCGGCGCGGGGCAGGTGGTGAAGTAGAAGGGGAACCGGCCGCCTACGCGTGCCCGCGGCCGTAGCGGTGCAGCGAGGCGCCGTGCAGGCGCAGCCACTCGCGGCCCCGGTCGGAATTGTCGGAGAGCTGGTCGACCAGGCGCCAGAAGCGGCGGCCGTGGTTCATCTCCGCCAGGTGCGCGACCTCGTGCGCCACGACATAGTCGAGCGCGTGCAGCGGCCCCAGGACAAGGCGCCACGAGAAGCTGAGCGAGCCCTTGGCCGAGCAGCTTCCCCACCGGGTAACCGGATCGCGCACCGAGACGTGGCGGTAGTTGCGCCCGAGCCGCGCCGCCATCTCCTCCACCCGCTCGCAGATCTCGGCCAGCGCGATGGCACGCAGCATCTGCATCACCGCGCGCGACACGTCCTCCGGCCGCCCGCCGACGACGATCTCACGGCCTTCGCGCCGCGCACCCGGCGACAGCAGCGGGTAGTGGCGGATACGCAGATTGCGGCCGAGCAGCGGCAGGGTGGCGCCGTCGATGAACGGCACGGGCGGCGGCACCTGGTCGAGCCGCGCCTGGATCCAGCGCGCCTTCGAGTGCACGAAGCTCATGCCTTCGGTCACCGACACGCGGCGCGGCAGCACAAGCTCGACCGTGCCGCTGGCCTGCACGACCTGCAGCAGGATGCGCCGGGCGCGCTGGCTATGACGTACGGTGACGTCGATCTCGCGTCCGCTCGGCAGCGCGAGGCAGCTTCTCTTGTTCGTATTCGTTCGCGGCGTCACTTCGGCCCCCCGAATGCAACGACCTACTCCGCTGCGGCTCTGGGTTTGTTCAGGTACTGCAGATACACCTTCAACGCCTGCTCGAGCGTCCGGCCGCGGTCCATCGTCTCGCGCGTTTCGGCCGCGAACGGCGTCCGGTCGAGCACCTCGTAGACGTCGCGCGCGCCGATATGGAAGTGCGGCGTCACGCCGACTGACTCGAAGGTCTTGATGATCTCCGTCATCTCGCCGATCCACCGCGCGGCATCGGCCGGGATGAACGGCAGGGTCGATTTCATCCGGTTGTAGTAGCCGGCCTGCGAGTAGGCGAGCTCTTCGCGCAGCGGTCCGCCGACGCCGAGCGACTCGGCGGTCATCAGCGCGGCGAGGTGCAGCATGTTCGTGCCCTTGGTGATCGCCGCGTAGCACATCTTGATCGCCGACGCGCGGCCGATCTCCGCGCCCGACGGCACGAAGCGGATGTCGTCGGCGCTCAGCGCCGCCAGCATCTCCGCCTGCGGGCCGGAGACGAAGATGCGCGTCGGCTGCTCGGTGCGTCCCGGCGCGGCGCCGACGATGCCGCCGTCGATGAACGTCGCCCCGACGCGCGCCATCTCCGCGGCGATCGCATGCGCGGTCTCCGGCGCGATCGCGTTGCAGTCGGCATAGACCGGCGTCGCGCCGGCGGCGGCCATCGCGGCGGCGACCTTGCGCGACGTCGCGAGCGCCGCTTCCGGCGGCATGATCGAGAGGATCGCGTCGCTGCGGCGCGCCAGCGTCTCGAGATCCGGCACGTCGGTGAATCCGGCGCGCGCCGCGCGCGCACGCGTCTCCGCGCTGCGCCCGGCGAGGCATGTCAGCAGCTCGCGTCCCTGCTTGCGCAGACTCGCGCCGACGGCGTTGCCCATGTCGCCGGGACTCAGGATCGCGATCCGCTCAAGCGCCATCTTCACCTCGTGGGACTGCCCTTATGGCCGATCAAGACTAGCGCGAAGGGGGGCGGCTGAATACCCTGTTAATGGCGATTTGACGGGCTTTTCCTGCCTTCTCAGGCGGCATCCGAAGGACGAACGGAGGGGCAACGCAGCCCCGTGTCAGGGGCCGGGAACGACGTCGTCCGGAACGGCGGGAAGCGTCGCCAGCGACCGGTCGGGCGGGCCGGGCGCGTGCGAGATCTCGCGGATCAGCTTGTTTCGCACCGCTTCGGCGAAGCTCGCGAAGTCCTTGACCACGATCAGGAAGGCCCCCGGCCCGCCGATCACGTTGTCGCGGAAGTATTCGTCGAGCGGCGGCTCCGGATAAGGCAGCCGCGACGGGCGGTCGTTGATGATCGCGAGGCCGTTGATCGTCATGCCGGCCGCGACCGCCTCGTCGCGCGACAGCTGAGGCGGGCGGCCGCGGTTGTTGACCCCGTCGGCCGACACGTCGATCACCCGCCGGGTGCCTTCGAAGCCGCTTTCGCCGAACAGCCGCATGGAGAAGTCGAGCCCGCCGCTGATCGAGGTGCCGTCGTTGAAGCTCCGCCCGGCGCCGCGCAGGGCGGCGGCGAACGCGCTGGCGCTGGCGTCGTCGCCCACGGCGGTCCAGCCGACCATGACGCGCTGCTCCGCCGGCCCCGACCACTCGACCATGGTCACGGCGATGGTGCCGATCACTCCGCTGCGCACCGCCTTCAGCACGTCCGGGTCGGTCAGCGCGCGCGCATAGCCGTCGATCTGCAGCTTGTGCTCGTCCTCGTCGATGCTGCGCGAGGTGTCGATCGCCAGCACCAGCTCGAGGTCGACCGGCACGCCGCCGGCGCGGCCCGGCGTGGTGGCCAGCACCAGCGCCGCCGCGGCCATCGCAATGCGAACGATCGTTTTCATGCAGCCGTCACCTGTGCGGCGGGCAAGCGGTCGAGCCAAGTCTTGCGTGTTTGCCCGCGCAGGGCAACCGCCGCGGTCAGGTCCGGCTCGGCTCGTCGGCTCGCGGCGGCGCCGGGGCAGGGGGCGGCTCGGCGGGCGCCGGCTCGCGCTTGCGGCGGATGATGATGTCGCCGTTATCGTTAACGATGGGGGCCTCGTATTGCGGGATCGCGCGCAGCATGTCGCGCACCGCGTCCATGATGCGGGCGGCCCCGCGCTCCAGCTCGCGCTGCAGCTCGCCGCCGGGCTCCTGTTTCGGCGCTTCGTCGGCGGCACGCGCCGGGACCGTCGCGCCGGCGATCAGCGCGGCAGCCAGCCACCTCGCAGGCTTCAGCATGGCGTCCTCCCGGCGGCCCTGCCGGGCGGGTCGCTGGCGCCGGCGGGCCGGTTTTGTTAAGGGTGCATCATAGCACCCGATGATTGCGGCCCTTCCATGACCGTCGCACCATGACTGTCCCGCCATGCCCATCCTGAGCGTGCTCGACCAGTCGCCGATCCGCCACGGCGCGACCCCGGCGGATGCCCTGCGCGAGACGCTGGCGCTGGCGGAGGCCGCCGATCGGCTGGGCTACCACCGCTACTGGCTGGCCGAGCACCACAACAGCCAGGGCCTGGCCGGCACCGCGCCGGAGATCATGATCGGCCAGGTGGCGGCCCGGACGCGCAACCTGCGGGTTGGTTCCGGCGGGGTGATGCTCAGCCACTACAGCGCCCTCAAGGTGGCGGAAAGCTTCCGCCTGCTGGAAGCGCTCTACCCCGGGCGGATCGACCTCGGCATCGGCCGCGCGCCCGGCAGCGACGGACTGACCGCGGCGGCGCTGCAGCACGGCCCCGGCGCGCTCGGGATCGAGCAGTTCCCGGCCCAGATCCGCGACGTGATCGGCTACCTCCACGACGACCTGCCGGACGGCCACCCGTTCCGCCAGATCCAGGCCATGCCGCGCATCGAGACCCAGCCGGAGCTGTGGCTGCTCGGCTCCTCAGACCAGAGCGCCGCCTATGCCGCCCATTTCGGCTGCGCGTTCTCGTTCGCCCACTTCATCAACCACCAGGGCGGCGAGCACGTGATGCGCGGCTACCGCCACCATTTCCAGCCGTCGGAGAGTCTCGCGGCGCCGGCCGGCGGCATCGGCGTGTTCTGCGTCTGCGCCGAGACGGAGGCGGAGGCCGACCGGCTGCGCGCCTGCCGCGAGCTGTGGATGCTGCGCCTGGCGCGCGGCGAGCTGCGCGCGTTCCCGACCGCGGAGGAGGCGCTGGCGCAGAACTACTCGCCGCGCGAGCGCGCCTTCCTCGACCACCAGGCCGGCCGCACCATCTCCGGGACGCCAGCCCAGGTGCGCCACCGCCTGCTCGCGTTGGGGCGGGAGTACGAGGTGGACGAGTTCGTGGTCGTCACCATCTGCGCCGACTTCGAGGCGCGGCTGCGCTCCTACGAGCTGCTGGCCGCGGCCTTCGGATTGACCGCGCGGGGGTAGCAGGAGCCGCCGGGCCCGGGCGCCGTCAGTCCAGCGCCACCGGCGTCCGGTCCACCCGCTCGCCGACCCGCGGCACCAGGAACGGCACCAGCTTCCGCGCCACCGTCCACGAGTCGATGCCGCGCAGGTCGTGGTTGGCCTCGCCCTGCCACAGGCAGCGGCCGTTGGCCTTGTCGTGGATCATGACCGTCAGGCGCACCGTGTCGTCGCGCGCCGCCGCGCCGCCGCGCCCCGAGGGGCCGGTCCAAAGGGGCACGCGCACGCGCTCCTGGCCCTCGCGGTAGCTCTCGACGTCCGCCGGGTCGACCGCCTGGCCGCCGCGCAGGCCGGTGCCGTTGTTCACCGAAACCTCGAATCCGGCGCGCAAACCGGCCACGGGGGCGACCTGATGCCCGGCGCGCGTCAGCGCCTCGCCGATTGCCGCCGCGAGGTCGACGTACTCCGGCGCGTTGTCGGGCAGCACCAGGTCGATGGGCGCCCCCGCCGGCACGACGCCGCAGTTGATCGCCACGACATAGCCGTCCTCCGCCCCCGCCCGGGCCGCGACGGCGGCCATGACCAATCCGATCAGCAGTGCGATCGACAAGGCGCGCATGTGGCCCCCCGGTTCCCCGCTTGGTGTAGGCGTTTGCGACGCTGCGTGGAAGGGCCTTCGCGACGGCCGGCCAACCGTTCGTTAACCCTGTCGCAATAGCGTGGCCGGACCTGCGCACCGGGACCGATGATGAGCGAACTCGCGCTCGATTACGAAACCGCCAAGGAGATCGCCCGCAACGGCGCGGAAGGCGCGCGGGCGACGCTCGCGGCCGACCCGGCGACCGCGCCGGAGCTGCTCTATTTCCTGTCGCAGGACGCGTCCGCCGCCGTCCGCCGGGCCGTGGCCGGCAACCCGGCGACGCCGCGCCAGGCGGATTCGATGCTGTCGCGCGATTCCGACCACGGCGTGCGGGTGGCGCTGGCGCGCAAGGCGGTCGGCGTCGGCCTGTCCGACGGCGAGCGGAAATCGCTGTGGCGCATGACCTTCACACTGCTCGAAACGCTGGCGACCGACGCGGTCGTCCAGGTCCGTCGCTCGCTCAGCGATGCCCTGCGCAGCCTGGCCGACGCGCCGCGCGCGGTGGTTCTCAAGCTGGCGCGCGACCCGGCGCCCGACGTCGCGGTGCCGATCCTGCGCAGCTCGCCCGCCCTGACCGACAGCGACCTGATCGAGCTGGTGCAGGAGGCCTCGACCGACTGGGCCCAGGCGGCGATCGCCGACCGCCCGACGGTGTCGGCGGCGGTGTGCGACGCGCTGGTGGCCCGCGGCTCGGTGCCAGCGATCGCGACGCTGCTCAACAACCGCAATGCGTCGATCAGCGATATGGCCCTGGAACGCATCGTCGACCAGGCGCAAGGGGTCGAGGCGTGGCACGCGCCGCTGGCGCATCGCCCGTCGATGCCGCAGCGGCTGCTGGAGCGGATCGGCCTGCTGGCAGCCATGCCGCGGCGCGGCGCCGCTGCGGCCAAGGCGGCCGTCTACGCCCCGGGCGGCGAAGCCCGGCGTCCGGCCGCGGCCGGGGCCGCCGACTGGGCCAAGGGCACGCCGGCCGAGCGATCGGCGCGGGGCTGGGAGACGCCCACCGAGCGGGCACGGCGGCTGTTCGCGGCGGGCCAGCTCACCGAGGAGCTGGTCGCCATGACGCTGGAGAACGGGCGGCGGGAATTCGCCGTCGAATCGCTGGCGCTCAAGGCGGGCCTCGGCCAGGACGCGGTCCGGCGGATCCTCGATTCGCGCAGCCCGCGGTCGATCACCGCGCTGTGCTGGAAGGCTGGCTTCACGATGCGCTTTGCGATGGAGGTGCAGCGGACCCTGGGCGGGGTGGCGCCGTCCGAGCTGCTGAACGCCCGCCACGGCATCGACTACCCGCTGACGCCGGAGCAGATGACCAGCCAGCTCGCGATGTTCGCCGGCTGACGCCGCGCTAGCGCAGCGGGTGCGCCGTCGTCAGGGCGTCGATTTCCTCGGCCGGCATCGCCCAGGCCAGCATCTCGCTGCGCATCCGCACGCGCTGGACGCTGACCTCGTGAAGCGCCGTCCTCATCCGGGCGAGGTCGTCCGGCGCTGCTGCTGCTGCGGCGGCGTCCCTGGCGGCGCGGGTGTAGTGGTCCTTCTCGTCGACGTAGATGACCTTCATCGCCGCCGCCAGCAGCTCCTCGAACGCGCCGCCGGAAAGGCGCGACATCTCGCGGAAGGTGCTCGAGCCGCCGCCCTCGGTCAGGCCCATCACCGCTTTCAGGCAGGGGTCGCCCGACTCGACGTAGCGCCTGCGCATCGCATTGAGGATCTTGTCCTCCGGCAGCTGCTGCGGATCGTCGGGCGTCAGGTCGCGGCCGAGCAGGTACTCCAGCACCTCGGCGAGCACGAGGTAGTGGTTGAACTCGTCGGTCATCATGTGCATGCGGGCGTAGATCTCGCGCCGGTCGATGCCGCGGTCGAGCTGCGGGAACATCGCGCACACCTCGGCGAACTCCATGTGCAGCGCGTTGGCGTAGCCCTCGGTCGAGCCGTAGCCGATCGAGGGGTTGAGCTCCTTGTAGATCGCCGCGCGCAGGTAGCGCACCCAGTCCTCGCGCGTCGGCCTGCCGGCGCAGAAACGGCGCGCCACCTCGGCCTCGGCATCCCAGAACGGCCGGGCGACGGCGATCAGCTCCTCGACGGTCCGGTCGGTATCCATCCGCGACTCCGCTCTCCGCTTAAAGCGGCGCGATTGTCGGGCCGGCGGCGTCCGGATGCAAGCGGCCACCGGCTGCGGCATAGCGCCCGTGACCCCCTTTCGGCGGCCACGGGCGCGGCGATGGCTATTCGATCGCCTTCTTGAACTTGGCGACCATCTCGGCCGGGGTCTTTGCGGCCTTGACGACGATCTTCTGGACCTCCTCCCCGCTCATCGGGTCGAGGTCCATCTTGCGCTTCTCGGCCTCGGCGATGAAATCGCGGTCCTTCATGGTGTCGGCGAAGGCCTTGCGCAGGGCGGCGGCGCGGTCGGCCGGCACGCCGGGCGGCAGGATGAAGACGCGCCCGACGGCGGTGGTGGAGGCCATCAGCTCGAGCAGGTCGCGGGCTTCTTCCGTCTTGGCGAGGTCCTTGACCACCGGGATGTGCTTGGCGTCGGGCGCCGGGGTCAGCGACACCATGGCGACCGGGATCAGCTCCTTCTTCTCCAGCTTCTGGGTCATCACCGACTTCACGCTGGCCCAGCTGTTGGCCATGCCGTGGACCTCCCCGCGCTCCATCGCGAGGTTGACCTCCTTCGAGCCCGTGTAGCCCAGGACGACCCGGTACTTCATGCCGAGCAGGTTCTTCATCAGGGTCGGATTCATGTAGTCCTGGCTCGCCTTGCCGGTGCCGCCGAACAGGACCTCCTTGGTCTCCATCTCCTTCAGCGTGGTCGCCGGCGCGGTGTGCCAGACCATGATGGCGCTGTTCATGTTGTCGATGCGGCCCAGGTGATAGGCCTCCGCCGCGTCGTACTTGATGCCGCCTTCCTGCAGCGCCTGTCCCAGCGCGTAGGAATTCGACGGCATGCCGACATACGAGCCGTCCTTCGGCGCGACGTTGAACAGGTAGTTGGCGGCCTTCACCCCGCCGGCGCCGGGCATGAACTGGACGATGACGTTGGGGTGGCCCGGGATGTGCTTGCCCCAGAACTGGGCGAGCGTGCGCGCGTAGATCGAGTAGCCGCCGCCTTCCCCGAAGGCGACCACGACGGTGATGTCCTTGTCCTTGTAGAAATCGGAGACGGCGTCGGCGCGGGCCGCCGGCGCGGCGCAGAGCGTTGCGATCGCGGCCGCCGCGACGGTGCCGGCAAAAAGACGGTTCAGCATAATTCACTCTCCCAGACTTATCCCTTGAACCCCTTCTAGCAGAACTTGGGCGAGTTGACATCCTGCGGCGGCGGCGCGGATCATGCCCGCCCGTTCCGCTGAGTGCAGGTAATCCCATGGCCACCACCGCCCGACGCGTCGCCCCGATCCCGCCGCCGCGCGGGTACCGCGACCTGCGCGAGCACCTGGACGCGCTGAAGGAGGCGGGGCTGCTGCGCACCATCGACGCGCCGGTGAACAAGGACACCGAGCTGCACCCGTTGGTGCGCTGGCAGTTCCGCGGCGGCATCGCGGAAGCCGAGCGGACGGCGTTCCTGTTCACCCACGTGGTCGACGGCAAGGGGCGGCGCTACGACATGCCCGTGGTGGTCGGCGCGCTGGCCACCAACCCGGCGATCTACGGCATCGGCATGCGGGCCGAAGTGGCCGACATCGGGGCGACGTGGACGCGTGCGATCGCCAGCCCGATTCCGCCGGTCGTGGTCGAGGATGCGGCCTGCCAGCAGGTGGTGTGGACCGGCGCCGACCTCGACGGCGAGGGCAGGGGGCTGGACGCGCTGCCGGTGCCGGTGTCGACCCCCGGCTTCGATGCGGCGCCGTTCCTGACCGCGACCTGCTGCATCAGTAGAGACCCTGATACCGGGGTCCAGAACATGGGCACCTATCGCTGCCAGATCAAAGGCTCGCGCAAGCTGGGGCTCAAGATGTTCCTGAACATCCGCGCCGGCGGCTACGAGCACTGGAGGAAGTACAAGGCCAAGGGCGAGCCGATGCCGATGGCGATCGTGGTCGGCTGCCCGCCGCCGGTCGCCTATCTTGGCCCGCAGAAGCTGCCGCACGGGATCGACGAGATCACCGTGGCCGGCGGCATCGCCGGCGAGCCGATCCACGTCGTGCGCGCCAAGACCGTGGACCTGAACGTCCCCGCGGAATCGGAGATCGTGATCGAGGGCCTGGTCGACACCGCGATCCTCGAGCCGGAAGGTCCGTTCGGCGAATCGCATGGCCACGTCAACCTGGAGGAATACAACTTCGTGGTCGACGTCACCGCGATCACGATGAAGAGCGACGCGGTGCTGTGCTCCATAATCTCGCAGGTGACGCCGAGCGAATCCTCGGTCATCAAGCGGGTCGCCTACGAGCCGCGCTTCCTCGCCCACCTGCGCGACCACTTGGGCGTCAAGGGCGTGACGCGGGTCGCGATGCACGAGCCGCTGACCAATCTGCGCAAGCTGATGATCGTGCAGTTCGAGGCCGGGGTGCCGCGGACCGAGGTGTGGCGCGCGCTCTACGGCGCGGCGAGCTACGACCCGATCTGCGGCAAGTACGTGATCGCGGTGAACCAGGACATCGACCCCGACAACGCCGACGCGGTGTTCTGGGCGATGGCCTACCGTGCCGACCCGGGGCGCGACAGCCAGCTCCTGCACCACCGCCCGCCCGGCCACGGGCCGAAGCACGGCAACGACGAGGAGTCCGCGCTCCTGATCGACGCCACGTTGAAGGCGGCGTCGGCGCCGGTGGCGCTGCCGACGCGGCCCTACATGGAGAACGCGCGCGCGCTGTGGGAGAAGCTCGGCCTGCCGGCGCTGCGCCCGGAATCGCCGTGGCACGGCTACCAGCTCGGCGACTGGTCGGAGAAGTGGGACCAGGACGCCGCCCGCGCCGCCGCCGGCGACTATCAGGAAAACGCCCGCCGCGCCGCACAGGACCGCCGCGGCGACGTGGCGCCCAACACCTATATCAGCGCGGCGCCGAAGCGGACCTGAGTTTTTGTATACATAAATCGTAGTTTGTATATCATTGGGGCGGGGACAACCGCTCGGGTGGCCGCGATGGCGCCGCAGGATGCGGCCGAGACGCTGGCGGACGAGATCTTCCGCCGGCTGGCCGACGAGATCGTGACCGGGGCGCTGGCGCCCGGCGCCAAGCTGGACGAGCAGGCGGTGGCGCAGCGCTACGGGGCGTCGCGAACGCCGGTGCGCGAGGCGCTGCGCCGGCTCGGCGGCGCCGGGCTGATCGAGCTGCGGCCGCGCCGCGGCGCGGCGGTGGCGCATATCGCGGTGGAGCAGCTCACCGACATGTTCGACGCGATGGGCGAGCTCGAGGGGCTGTGCGCCCGCCTCGCCGCGCAGCGCATGACCATGATGGAGCGGCGCCGGTTGGAGATGCTCGGCGAGCGCGCCAAGGCGGCGCTGCAGGCGGAGAGGCCGCCGGACTACGCGCGCCTCAACGACGAGTTCCACGACCTGATCTACCAGGGCGCGCACAACGCGACGATCGCCGCGCTGGCCATCGGGCTGCGCCAGCGCCTTGCCCCGTTCCGGGTGCTGCAGTTCGTGCGCGGCCACACCGAGGACTATTTCGTCGAGCACGAGGAGATCGCCGCCGCCATCGCGGCCGCCGACGGCGAGCGCGCCTATCGCGCCATGCGCAGCCACATGGCGAGCGCCAGCGTGCTGGTGATCGAGCATTTCGCCGGCGAGGCGGCGCCGGGTCCGGCCGCGCGGCGGGCCGGCGCGACTTGACTTTGTATACACGATCTCCCAAACGTATACGCCTGAGCAGGACGGAGCCCGCCCGATGACCCAGCCCGCCACAGTCTGGCCCGCCGACGACTTCTCGCGCGTACCCTATGGCCTCTACCACGACGCCGACGTCTACCGGCAGGAGCACGACCGCATCTTCCGCGGGCCGACGTGGTGCGTGCTGGCGCTGGAGGCGGAGCTGCCGAAGCCGGGCGACTTTCTGGTCAGCCACGTCGGCGACATCCCGGTGGTGGTCAACCGCACCGCCGCCGGCGCCATCGCCGCCTTCGTCAACCGCTGCGCCCACCGCGGGGCGGAGATCGTGCGCGTGCCGCGCGGCAACGCCCCGGACCACACCTGCATCTACCACGCGTGGTGCTACAGCCAGACCGGCGAGCTGCTCGGCGTGCCGTTCCAGCGCGGCGCCAACGGCAAGGGCGGCATGCCGGCCGGCTTCGACCGCAAGAAGCACGGCCTCACGACATTGCGCATCTCGGTGTGGAAGGGGATCGTCTTCGGCAGCTTCAGCCCGGACGCCGAGCCGATCGAGGGCTACCTGGGACCGCTATTGGTCGACCACCTGGGCGAGCTGTTCGACAAACCGGTGCGCATCATCGGCTACCAGCGCCAGCGGGTGGCCGCCAACTGGAAGCTCTACCTGGAGAACGTGCGCGACGGTTACCACGGCAGCCTGCTGCACGAATTCAACCGCACCTTCGGGCTCAGCCGGCTGACCCAGGTGGCGCACAGCTACATGGACGCCGAGCATCGCCACAGCGTGCTGTTCCAGTTCGCCGGCTCCGACGACACCGGCGCTGCGCGCGGCGCCTACGCGCAGGAACGGGTGCATCAGGGCAACTACCTGACCCTGGAGGACAACGACATCGTCACCTTCGTGCCGGAAAACCCGCGCGGCATCACCACGCGGATCATCTCGGTGTTCCCGTCGGCGGTGTTCAACCAGATCTCGAACTGCCTCGCGATGCGCCGCGTGCGCCCGATCGGTCCGGGCGAGTTCGAGGTGGTGTTCACCCTGTTCGGCTACGAAGACGACGACGAGACGATGACGGCGCACCGGGTCAACCAGTGCAACATGGTCGGCCCGTCCGGCCTGATCTCGATGGAGGACGGCGAGGCGCTGGAGCTGATCCAGCGCTCCACCGCGCCCGACCAGGACAACGCCGGCGTGGTGGAGATGGGCGGCACCGGACCGATCGTCGATCTCGACACGCGGGTGTGCGAGAACACGATCCGCGGCTTCTGGGCCTATTATAGCCGGCTGATGGGCAACGCCCCGGCAGGAGCGCAGCGATGACCGTGACGCCGGAAGTCCGCGCGCTGGCGGAAGACCTGGTGCTGAAGAGCGCCTACCTGATCGACAACGACGAGCTGGAGGCGTGGCTCGACTGCTTCGACGACGACGGCAGCTACATCGTGATGCCGCGCGACAACCGCGACCTCGGCCTGCCGGTGGCGCTGATCCACTGCGCGACCAAGGCGCGGCTGCGCGACCGCATCGTCTGCCTGCGCCAGGCCAGCAAGGTCAACCCGCACGTCGACCGCCACATCGTCAGCCGGTCGCTGGTCACCGGCTGCGACGACGGCGTCGCCACCGTGCAGTCGAGCTTCATGGTGGTGCAGACCAGCCTGTCGGGGCTGTCGAAGCTGTTCTGCGCCGGGGTCTACGAAGACCGCATCCGCATCGCGAACGGCGCCGCCCGCTTCGCCGCGCGCACGGCGGTGGTCGACACGTTCTCGATCCCGACCATGCTCGGCACGCCGATCTGACCGGCGGGCGCCGCCGGCCATCCCGCAACAGGAGGAAACCAATGGCCCGTCTGCGTCACTTCGCGATAGTCGTCGGCGACCTGGAGAAGTCGGCGGCGTTCTACGAGAGCGTGTTCGAGCTCAAGCGCGTCGGGCAGGAGAAGCTCGACTTCGCCGCCGCGATCTACCTCAGCGACGGCGTGATCAACCTCGCGCTGCTCAACTATTTCGGCAAGCGCGGATCGGGGCTGGACGACGCGGCGAAGTTCGTCGGCGCGCACCATTTCGGCTTCCAGGTCGACGACATCGCCGACGCCCAGAAGCGCATCGAGGCGGCCGGCGGCACGTTCTTCTTCGACCTCGGCGACGACCCGGAGAAGGAGAACTTCGAGCGCAAGTTCAAGGACCCCGACGGGATCATCTTCGACGTCTCGCGCAAGGGCTGGCTCGGCGCGTCGGGCTAGCGCCGCGGCGTCGCGGCGGCGGGCGCGAAGCGGCGGACCATGCCGTCGTACTTGGTCAGCACGTAGACCTCGCCGTCCTCGCCGATGCCGAAGCGCAGGTCGGCCCGCGGCGCGTCGCCCATCAGCGACAGCAGCGTGACCGCGCGGCCGTCGCGCAGCAGGGTCAGCTCGCCGATCCGCGGGTCGCGGCCGGCGATCAGGTCGGCCGCGGTCGCATGGAAGACGCGGCCGCCGAACAGGTCGCCGAACACATACTCGCCGGCAAGGTCAGGCACGCGCGCGCCGCGGTAGACGTAGCCGCCGACGATCGACCGGCCTTCGTCGTGGTCGTACTGCGCCAGCGGGTAGACGAAGCCGTGCCGCGCGTCGTCGGCAGGCAGCGGATACAGCGTCTCCGGGTTGGCGCGGTCGAGCACGAAGCGGCCCTCGCGCAGCGGCCAGCCGTAGTTGGCGCCGGCGCGGCCCAGGTCGATCTCCTCCACGTTGTCCTCGCCGATGTCGGCGATCAGCATCGCGCCGCTGTGGCCGACGTCCCAGCCGAAGCGCTGCGGGTTGCGCAGGCCGTAGGCCCAGACCTCGCCCAATGCGCCGCCTTGCGCGGCGAACGGGTTGTCCGGCGGGATCGCGTAGGCGCGGCTGCCAGCGGCGCGCGGGTCGATGCGCAGGATCTTGCCGAGCGGCGCCGACAGGTCCTGCGCGCGGCTGCCCGACGGCGGGAAGGTGCCGTCGCCGACGCCGACATAGAGCATGCCGTAGCCCGCATCGCCCGGCCGCAAGGTCGGGTCGAACGCGAGCTGGCCGACGTTGTGGCCGAAGTTCGGGAACGCGACGCGCAAGAGCTCGCGCCGCGACGACGGGTCGGCGCGGTCGGGCGCGGCCGGGTCGACCCGCCACTCGGCGACCACGTCGACATGGTTCACCTTGGCCATCAGCGCCTCGCCAAGCGCGGGCAGCGCGGGGTCCGGGCGCTCCGAGCTGACGGTGTAGAACCGGCCCTCGCCGGGCGCGCCGCGCCGCGCATAGTCGGGGTGAAAGGCGATGGTCTTGGCGCCCTTCTCGCGGCTGTCGTCGAGGAAGCGGTCGCCGCGCGCGACGGCGAGGTCGAGGAACACGGCGGGGCGCGACATGCCGGGGCGGAAGACGTAGATGCGCCCGCGCATGTCGACCACGAACAGCCGGCCCGAGCCGTCGCCGGCGTGGGTCAGGAAGTCGAGGCGCGCGCGTGGCGGGTCGGGGCTCGACGGCGGGATGCGCACGACGTCGACCAGCTCCGCCGCCCGGCCGCTCGGCGCGATGCGCTGCGGGATCGGATCCGGCGTGACCGGCGCCTGCGCCGCCGCCGCGCCGGCCCACAGCGCGAGCGCGAAGACGGCCGCGCGCCTCATGATCCCTTGGCCGGCGGCCGCCCGGCGCGCGATTCGCGCATGGTGTTGTAGTACGTCGCGCCGAAGATGACCGCGCCGCCGACGAACGCCCACTCGTCGGGAATCTCGTCGTAGAGGAAGAAACCGACCATCGCGTTGAACGGCAGCCGCAGGAAGTCGAGAGAGATCACCAGGCTGGCGTCGGCGATGCGCAGGCCGCGCGTGAACAGGTAGGGAGCGATGGTGCCGGCGACGCCGATGATCAGCAGGCCCTGCAGGCCGCGCCAGTCCGGCGTCTGCCAGTAGTAGACCGTCGGCGCCAGCGTGAGCAGCCCCAGCCACAGATGCTGGTGCAGGATGACGGCCGCCGGCGAGTCGGTGCGCGTCAGCACCTTGGTCATGATCATCGACGCGGCGTAGAGCGCGGCCGATCCCAGCACGGCGAGCGCCGGCAGCCCAACCTCCGTCGCCCCGGGACGCAGGATGATCACGACGCCCGCGAAGCCCACGATCGTCGCGACGACGCGGCTCATGGTCAGCCGCTCCTTCAGCAGGAACACCGCCAGCACGATGGCGAACAGCGGCAGGGTGAAGTGCAGCGCGACGGCCTGGTCGAGCGCGATCTGCGTCATCGCCCAGAACCACATCACCATCCCGGTGCCCTGCATGAACGAGCGGGTGAGATATTGCCCGGTATGCCGCGTTCCGATGCCGCGGAACCCGGAGACGGCGAAGAACGGCAGCAGGATCAGGCAGGCGAGGAACCCGCGCAGGCACACGATCTCCACCGTCGGCACCGACTCGGAGGCCATGCGCACGCCGATCGGCACGATCGCGAACACCGCCGTCGACACCACCGCCCACACGATGGCGCGCACGTTGGCCGGCAGCGCCTCGAACCGGGCGACGGCGGAGCGGATGGCGTTCATGGCTGAAGGTTTAGCAGGTTTCGGCGGCGCGGGGGGCGCGTTGTCCTTGCTTTACCAAGGAGTCATGCGCGGGCGTGGGCGAGGGGCTCGTTCCGGAATAATAGTGGTCATGCGCGGACTTGATCCGCGCATCCAGCGCGCACGGTCAGTGCGCAAGAGACTCGTCTGCGCCGCAAGGCCGCGCTGCTGGATACGCGGATCGGGGACCGAAGGTCACCGATGCCCGCGTACGACTCCATTACTGGGGCAGATGGCGATTCCAATACCGTGTGTCGGCGGCTACCGGTAAGCCGCGGGTCGAGCCCGCATATGACGAGCGGTGAAAAGAAGAAGGGGCGGGTCCGAGACCCGCCCCTTCGACCCGCCGATGTTTAGTCGGCCTAGGCTTTCCCCGCCTCCTCGATCAGCTCGAGAATCTTCGGCGGCGACATGGGCAGCGAGCGCGGGCGGACGCCGATGGCGTTGCCGATCGCGTTGCCGATGGCGGCCATGGTCGGCACCACCGGCACTTCGCCGACGCCGCGCAGGCCGTAGGGGTGGCGCGGGTTCGGCACCTCGACGATCACGGTGTCGACCATCGGCACGTCGGAGGCGACCGGCATGCGGTAGTCGAGGAAGGTCGGGTTCTGCAGCCGCCCGTCGGGGCCGTAGACGTACTCCTCGTTCAGCGCCCAGCCGATGCCCTGCACCGCGCCGCCCTGGTACTGGCCTTCCACCTGCAGCGGGTGGATCGCCTTGCCGGCGTCCTCCACCACGGTGTAGCGCTTGATGTCGACCCTGCCGGTCTCCTTGTCGACCTCGACGTCCACGATGTGCAGGCCGAAGCCCGGGCCCTCACCGGTGACGTTCATCTCCGAGTGGCCGGCGATGGCGCCGTGGCTGGCGCTGGTCTTGGCCGCGATCTCGGCGATCGACAGCGGCGGGAACTCGCCGACGTTGGAGCTCGCCGGGCGGCAGAAGCCGTCCTCGAACACGACGCCTTCCTCCGGCACCTTCCACAGGATGGCGGCGCGCCGGCACAGTTCCTTGATCACCTTGCGCGCGCTGTCGACGATCACCATGCCCGACGAGAACGTGGTGCGGCTGCCGGCGGTGACCCGGTTGTTGCCGATCGACGAGGTGTCGGCCAGGATCGCGCGCACCTTCTCCAGCGGCACGCCGAGCTCCTCCGCAGCCATCATGCTGATCGACAGCCGCGAGCCCGCGACGTCGGAGGTGCCGAGCATGATCGTCACCGACCCGTCGGGCGTGACGGTCAGCGAGCCGGTGGTGTCGCCGCCGCGGTTGAACCAGAAGCCGGCCGCGACGCCGCGGCCCTGTCCCTTCGGCACCGGCGAGCGGTAGTGGTCGCAGTTCTTCGCCGCCTCCAGGGTCTCGACGAAGCCGATCACCTCGAAGGTCTGGCCGTAGATGGTGGTGTCGCCTTCCTTCATCGCGTTCTTGAGCCGGAAGTCGATCGGGTCCATGCCGACCTTCTTCGCCATCTCGTCGATGACGTGCTCGACGCCGAACACGATCTGCGGCACGCAGGGCGCGCGGAAGGAATTTACCTTGGGCCGGTTCGACACCACCTCGTAGGACACCGTGCGGATGTTCTTCAGCGCATAGCGTGTGAACATCGCGTGCGGCGCGTTGAAGAACATCGAGCCGGTGAAGGCGCCGGTCTGGAAGATGAGCTCCGCCTCGGCGGCGGTGATGCGCCCGTCCTTGGTGCAGCCCATCTTGATCTTCGACCGGGTGCCCGACACCGGGCCGGTGCCGCGGAAAACCTCGTTGCGGGTCAGCACGATCTTGACCGGCCGGCGCGCCTTCTTCGACAGCACGACGGCCAGCGGCTCGCCGTAGAAGCCCGTCTTGCCGCCGAAGCCGCCGCCCATCTCCGACTGCGTGACGCGGATCTTCGCCGACGGGATCTTCAGGATCTCGGCCAGGCGGTCGCGGAACACGTGGGTGCCCTGGGTGCAGCACCACAGCTCGATCTCGCCGTCGTCGCCGTAGTTGGCGACGCAGCCCTGCGGCTCGATGTAGCCCTGGTGCATCGGCTGGCTGTCGTAGTCGTACTCGACGATGACGTCGGCCTCGGCGAAGCCCTTGTCGGCGTCGCCGATGGCGAGCGCGAGACGCTCGACCACGTTGGTCTGCTTGTCGGCCGCGCCCTCGACGCCCTTGGTGCGGATGTGCGGGTGCAGGATCGGCGCGCCGGCCTGCATCGCCTCGACCGGGTCGATGACGTGCGGCAGCACCTCGTAGTCGACCTTGATCAGCTTGAGCGCGCGCTTGGCAATGGCCTCGCTGGTGGCGGCGACCGCGGCGACCGGATGGCCGTCATAGAGCGCCTTCTCGCGTGCCAGCGCGTTGCGCGTCATGTCGCCGCCATTGGTCCCGGCGGGGAGGTCGGGGAAGTCGTCGCGCGTCACCACCGCGCGCACGCCGGGCAGCGCCTCGGCGGCCGAGGTGTCGATCGACCGAATGATCGCGTGCGGGTGCGGGCTGCGCAGCACCTTGCCGAACAGCATGCCCGGCAGCATCAGGTCGGCGCCGAACTTCGCCCGGCCGGTGACCTTGTCGGGGCCGTCCTGCTTGACCGGGTTGCTGCCGACGATCTTCAGCTTGCGGTCGGGATTGAAATCGGGCTTCTCCAGGATCGTCGCCATCGTCAGGCCCTCCTCATCTCTTCGGCGGCCGCCAGGACCGACCGGATGATCTTGTCGTAGCCGGTGCACCGGCACAGGTTACCCGCCAGCCAGAAGCGGACTTCCGTTTCCGTCGGATTCGGGTTGCGCCCCAGGAGCGCGCGCGCCGCCATCAGGATCCCGGGGGTGCAGATGCCGCATTGCAGCCCGTTCATCTCCAGGAACGTGCGCTGCAGCGGGTGCAGCGTCTCGCCGTCGGCCATGCCCTCGATGGTGTCGACCGACTTGCCGTCGGCCTCCACCGCCAGCACCAGGCACGAGCAGACCAGCGCGCCGTCGACCAGGACGGTGCAGGCGCCGCAGTCGCCGGTGGAGCAGCCTTCCTTCGTCCCCGTGAGCTCGAGCTCGTTGCGCAGCACGTCGACCAGCGTCTGGCCGGGTTCGCACAACACCTCGTACTCGTCACCGTTCACGGTGATCGTGACGTGAGCCTTCTTGGCCATCCGTTCGGTCCTCCTCAGTTGGCGCGGGCGCGTTCGAGCGCCTTCTCGGCCGCGCGCCGCGCCATGACCGCGGCAGTCTTGATGCGGTACTCCTTGGTGCCGCGCTTGTCGCTGATCGGGTTGCACGCCGCGCTCGCCGCCGCGCCCAGCTTCGCCAGCGCCGCGGCGTCCACCTTGGTCCCGACGATCGCGTCCGCCGCCGGCTTCACCAGGAGCGGGGTCGGCGCCACCGCGCCGAGCGACACGCGCGCCGCGGTGCAGGTGCCGGAGCCGTCGAGGGTCAGGCTGACGCCGGCGCCGACCACGGCGATGTCCATCTCGGTGCGCGGGGTCAGGCGCAGGTAGCAGTCGCCCGAATGCGGCGGGCGCTTCGGGAAGAAGAACGACGTGATGATCTCGCCCGGCGCCAGCGAGGTCTTGCCCGGCCCGGTGACGATGCTTTCCACCGGCGCCTCGCGCCGGCCGTTCGGCCCGACAATGGTGGCGACCGTGCCGGCGGCGATGATCGCCGGCACGCTGTCGGCGGCCGGCGATGCGTTGCACAGGTTACCGGCGATGGTGGCGCGGCCCTTGACCTGGATCGAGCCGATCAGCGCCACTCCCTCCACCACGCCCGGCCACGCGGCGCGGAAGGCCGCGTGGTCGAGGATCGCCATGCCCGGCACGGCGGCGCCGATGCGGAAGCCGCCGTTCTCGGCGGCGATGGCGCGCAGCTCCGGGATGTTCTTGATGTCGACGATGAGCTCGGGCTCGATCAGGTCGGCGTGCAGCTGGACCAGGACGTCGGTCCCGCCGGCCAGCACCTTGGCCTTGCCCCCGCCGCGCGCCAGCAGTGCGACCGCCGCGTCCAGTGTGTCCGGCGCCTTGTACGCCAGTTCCGCCATGTCGTGCCTCCCCATCGGTAGCGTTCGTTGCCGCGATGATGGCCAAACCGGCGGGCAAAATCGAGTCCGGCCTGAGGCCGCACGCGAATTAGCGCGGCTGCCGCCCTTTCGCGGGTGCAGCAGCCGTTAGAGGGTGAAGGGTCGCGGATTCAGCGGGCGGCGCGGCGCAGGGTGAACAGGGTCGCCTCGCCGCGCGAGTTGAAGCGCACCGGCAGGCACGACACCCCCGCGCCGGCGCTGGTGTAGCCGACCATCGGGCCGCACTGCCACAGACCGGCGCAGAATTCCTTGTGCGCGGTCAGGTTCCGGATGATCGGCCGGCCGCCGGGAAGGCAGACCTGGCCGCCGTGGGTGTGGCCGGTCAGGTAGAGCGCGATGCCGGCGTCGGCCGCCGCCTGCGCCAGCTCCGGGGAATGGACGAGGCCGATGCGGAAGCCGTCGGGCATCGCGCCGAGCGCATGGTGCGCCTCGTCGGAATAGTAGTTGTGCACGTCATCGACGCCGGTAAGGTGGATGGCGGCGTTGCCGCGCGCAACCGATGCCGTCTCGTTGACCAGCACGCGCACGCCGATCGACTCCAGCGGCTCGACCATTTCCACCGAATCGTGGTTGCCGAGCGTCGCCAGCACGCCGTCGGCGGTGGCGATCCCGTCGAGCAAGTGCGCGAGGTTGTCGATGACGCCCTGGTAGGGACCGCGCTTGCGGAAGCGGTAGTCGCCGGTCATGACGCACAGGTCCACCGCGACGCCGTCGAACAGGGCGCGCAGCCGTTCGGCGAGGCCGGGCAGGCCGTCGATGTGGAGATCGGTCAGGTGCAGGACGGTGTAGCCGTCGAACGCGGCGGGCAGGTGGGGAAAGCCGAGCTCGATCCGGTTGACCCTGATGTCGAGCGCATTGCGGACGCCGCGCTCGTAGAGCCCCAGGCACCACAGGCCGACCCCGGCCTTGTGGACGGCGCGGTCGAACAGCTCCCACGGCCGCAGGCTGCGGCGGCCGTCCGGCGTGCGCCGCTCCAGCCGCGCCTCCATGCGCGCGCGCGCGATCGCCCATCGGGTGAACGCGGTCGGCTGACGCAACGAAGGTGCCGCGCCGGCCGGGACCGCCCCGACATGCGGGTTGGAAAGCGTCGCCGCTTCCTCGATGTCCCAGACCTTGACCTGCCGGCCTGACATGCGACTACCCCGCTCTACCCGCGCTACGACGCTACGCAATTCGACTGCCCTGACCCTCGGGCCCCCGCCGGAGGTATAGCGCAAACCCTATTCACATGGGGTGAAACGAACGTGAATCAAAGATCGGGCCCCGTCCCGGCGGTCCGACGACGCCTTATTGGGTCATCGAGAGGACGAGGCAGCCTTGTTTCGAGTCACGCGACTGGATGTTAGCACAGATCGTCCTGGCCTGGTCGCGCTGTTCGAACGGACCCAGGTAGACGCGGGTGAACGTGCCGCGGCCGCTCAGCTCCACCGTCTTGTAGACGGGCGTCTGGCCGGCCAGGGCGTCGGGAAACGCCCGGCTGACCGTGGTCCAGGTCTCGCGCGCCAGAGCCTCGGACGGTTGCGAGCCGAGCTGGACCATGAAGACGCGGCTGCCTGCGCGGGGGGCCGGCGTGGCGCTGGCGACCGCGACCGGCGCCGGGTCGGCAGGTTTCGCTGCGGCCTCGGCCGGGCGCGGCGTCGGGATCTTGACGCTGGGGGTGGCCTCGGACGCGGCGACTGCCGCAGGGGTCGGCGACGGTTCGGCGGGCCTGGCGGGCGCCGGCTCGGCGGCCTTGACGGGGGCCAGCGGCGGCGCGGCCGGCTTTACGGCGGGCGGCGGCGCGGCCGGCTTTACGGCGGGCGGCGGCTCGGCCGGCTTTGCGGCGGTCTGCGTCGCGGCAGGCTTGGCCGGCTGGGGCTCGGCGGGCCGGGCGGCGGGCCGAGACGGCTCCGGCTTGACCACCGAGGCCGTTTGCGACGCCGGCGCCGGCCGGCCGGGGATGGCGTCGGTCATCGTGACGGCCGGCTTGTCCGCACGCGGCACGGCGGCGTGGCCGGTCTCCTTCGCCGTGCGGATGAAGGTCGGGATGCCGCCCAGCGCATCATTGCGCCGCGCATCCTCGCGGCTCGCCGCTCGCATCGGCGGCAGGTCTTCCAGGTTCGCCAGGCCGGTGCGCGCGATGATCGACTTGACCCGCTCGCGGGCGCGCGGGTGGCCGCCCGCCGCGGCGCGCTGGTACCAGTTCAGCGCCCGCGCCGGGTCCGCCACGACGCCGACGCCGTTCTCGTAGATCACGCCGAGCTGGTAGGCCGCCGGCATGAATCCCTGGTCGGCCGACTTCTGGATCCAGCCCAGCATCTCGCCGACATCGCGCTGCACGCCTTCGCCGCGATAATAGAGGACGCCGAGGTTGAACTGCGCGTTGGGCACGCCCTGCTCGGCCGCCTTGGCGAACCAGCGCGCGGCCTCGGCGTAGTCGCGGGCGACGCCGGCGCCGCGGTAGTAGAGGACCGCCAGGCCGTGCTGGGCCAGCGGCACGCCCTGCTCGGCGGCCTTGCGGAACCAGAAGGCCGCCTCGCGCATGTTGCGCTCGACGCCGCGGCCTTCGAAAAACATGCCCCCGACATTGAATTGCGACACCGCGTCGCCGGTCTCGGCAGCGCGCTGGAAATCGCGATAGGCCGCGTCGAACTCGCCACGCTCATAGGCGGCGATCCCGGGACCCTCGTCGGCGGCGCCCGCCAGGCCAGGCGACAGCGCCAGCAGCGCCGCGACCGAGACGGCGGATAGGATGCGCCGCAGCGACGCCGGACGGGACGGATATCGGTTCATGATGCGGTTGCCTTCCATGCCTGCGGCACGGAGAGTGCATTATGGTTATTTCCGGTTGGTTTCGAAACCGTCGATTCTGCGCCCCGGCCCGATCCGGATGAGCGCGTAGGGCGTCGCCTCCCTATCTTCCGTTCTTACACGTATAAGTAGTATTCATAAAAAGCCTGCGTCTGCAGGTTTTTTAGATATTTAATCAATTGGGAGGCTTCGATGGCGACCAAGATCGGGTCAGAGTTCGCAGTCAATTCCACCACCTCGGGCAAACAGGTGCCCGGCGGCGTCACGGCTCTCAGCAACGGCCACTTCGTCGCCGGCTGGTACGACACCAGCGGCGCCGGTGCCGACACGTCCGTCTCCGCGCTGCGGGCCCAGATATTCGACGGCGACGGCGATGCCGTCGGGAGCGAGTTCCAGCTCAACACCAGCGCCTCGGGCGAACAGGGGCACGAGCGCGTCACCGCGCTGGGCGACGGCCGTTTCGTCGCCACCTGGTCCGACTGGGGCTCCAACGGCGGCGGCGATTCCAGCAGCGACGCCGTGCGCGGCCAAGTCTTCGATTCCGACGGCGACAAGGTCGGCAGCGAGTTCCTGATCAATACCACCACGGCGAACAGCCAGATGTGGCCGCGCGCGACCCTGCTGACCAACGGCAACTTCCTGGTCACCTGGGACGACTACAGCGCCTCGGGCGGCGACACCTCGGGCGTGGCGGTGCGCGCCCAGATCTTCGATCCCGACGGCGACAAGGTCGGCAGCGAGATCTTGGTCAACGCGACGACGTCTTCGAACCAGCAGCACAGCTACGTGGCGGGCCTGGCGGGAGGCGGGTTCGTTGCCGTGTACAACGACCTCAGCCAATCCGGCGGCGACATCAGCAGCTACGCCATCCGCGCCCGGCGCTTCGACGGCTCCGGCAGCGCGGTCGGCAGCGAATTCCTGGTCAATTCCACCACTTCGGGCGCGCAGCAGGAAGCGTCCGTCGCCGGCCTGGCTGGCGGCGGCTTCGTGGTGGTCTGGGAGGACCATTCGAGCGGCACCTGGTCGCGCGACGTGAAGGGCCGGGTGTTCGACGCATCCGGCAGCGCGGTTGGCGGCGAGTTCACGGTCAACACCACGACTACGGACACGCAGAACCATCCGGAGGTCGCGGCGCTGCCGACCGGCGGTTTCGTCGTCGTGTGGGGCGACGTCCATTTCAATACCGGCGTTTCCGAGTACGACACCGGCGAGGTGCGCGGGCAGGAATTCGATGCCGACGGCGACAAGGTGGGCTCGGAGTTCCTGGTCAACACCACGACCGCCGGCGTCCAGATGAACCCGCACATCGCGGTGTTCGACGACGGCCGCTTCGTCGTCGCATGGCGCGACAACAACGACACCGGGGCGGTCACCGCGGCATGGGACGGGCGCGCCCAGCTGTTCATCGCGGAGAACGCGGTGACGCCGCCGGAGCTGGTATCGACCGCGCCGGCCGACGACGCCGGCGACGTGGCCGCCGCCGCCGACATCGTGCTGACCTTCGACGAGGACGTGATCGCCGGCACCGGGTCGATCACGATCGTCAACGCCGACGACGCCGACGACAGCCGCGTGCTGGCGGCGGACGGCGCGCAGGTGACATTCGACGGCGACACCGTGACCCTCGACCCCACGGCGGACCTTCGGATCGGCGAGCGCTACTACGTCCTGGTCGGCGACGAGGCGGTGACCGACCTGCTCGGCACGCCGTTCGCCGGCATCGCCGATCCGACGACGTTCAATTTCTCGATCGGCCCGGACGAGGCGGAAGTCGTGCCGGGCGAGGACGGCGACACCCATCTCGGCACCACCGGGGCCGACACCGTGAGCGCCGGGGCGGGCACGGACACGATCGTCGCCGGCGCAGGGGCCGACTCGCTCGACGCGGGCTCGGGCGACGACTCGGTCTCCGCCGGCCCGGGCAACGACACGGTCGCCGGGGGCTCGGGCGACGACTGGATCGACGGCGGCGCCGGCGCGGACTCGATGGACGGCGGCAGCGGCGCCGACGCCATCGCCGGCGGCAGCGGCAACGACACCATCCTGGGTGGGCTCGGCGACGATTCGATCGACGGCGGCGGCGGCCGGGACTCGATCGCCGGTGGCAACGGCGCCGACACGATCCTGGGCGGCGAAGGCGACGACACGATCGATGGCGGCGCGGGTGATGATTCCATCATCGGCGCCGCCGGCCAGGATACCGTCGTGGCGGGATCCGGCGACGATTCGGTCGACGGCGACGTCGGCAACGACGACCTCGCCGGCGGCCTGGGCAGCGATGTCCTGATCGGCGGCGACGGCGATGACACGCTCGACGGCGGCAACGGCGACGACAGCCTGTCCGGCGGTTCGGGCGGCGACGAACTGGTCGGCGGCCTCGGCGCCGATACGCTCAACGGAGGCGCCGATGACGACGATCTCTACGGCGGCGCCGGCAACGACGTTTTCGTGCTCGCCGCCGGCTGCGGCGACGACACGATCCACGACTACGCGGCCGACCGCGACCAGGTCGATCTGTCGGCCTTCGCCTTCGCGGACTTCGCCGCGGTGCTGGCGGCGACCGCTTATGCCGGCGGCGACAGCACGATCGACCTCGGCGGCGGCCACAGCGTCGTGCTGGTCGGGGTCACATTGAGCGGCGCCGACGCCGACTCGTTCGTCCTTTAGCGGGGGGCGGTCAGCGGTACAGCGGCACCGCGGCGATGCGGCGGTCGATCTCCTGGATCGCCGCCGCATAGGCCGGGCTGTTCAGGTCGCCGTAGCGGCGCTTGAAGACGGCCTCGCTCAGGCCCTCGGGCAGGTCGCCGACCTTGGGGAAGAAGTCGGCCTCCTTCGGCTGGCCGGCCAGCGCCTGCTGGACCCGGCGGGCGGCGTCGGCGCCCGCGGTCGCCCGCTCGGCCAGCCGCACCCCGGTGCGGTCGGCGGCGATGTCGGTCAGGCTGAAGCCGGACGGGCCGTCGGCGTCCTTGATCTCCTTCACCTCGCCGATCACGTTGGCCGCGCCGGTGCCGCCGACGACGGTGAGCGCCGCCGAGATGGTGAAATGCTGCACCCAGTCGTGGCGGCCCTCCAGCTTGACGTGGCGGCTGTCCGGCATCGGGCCAGCCAATGCGCCGGTGCGCACCGGGCCGACCACCCGCTCGAAGCGGTCGTCGCCGAAATACGTCGCCAGCGCCAGGAGGAGGGCGCCGTTCTCCGCCGCCGGGTCGCCGTTGCGCGACCGTTCGGCGGCGAGCTGGAACAGGGGGCCCACGAAGGCGGCGAACGACACCGGCCGCGGGCCCGGGTTGGCCTTGGCGAGGCGCGCGATCTCGGCGTAGTACGCGCGCACCGTCTCGGCGTTGGCGATGTCGAGCGCGCGGCGGGCGGCGGACTTCACGTCCTCCGCCAACGTCGGCGGGGGGCGGAATCCGACGGTTATGCGGTTGCCCGTCACCGCGACCGAGCGCACGCTCGCCAGCATCTCCTCGCCCTTGCCGGGGCCGGCCAGCCGGTCGAAGGCGCGGGCGGCGGCATAGCGCACCAGCGCCGGCGGCACCTCGATGCGGCCGATCGAGAACTGCGCGATCTCGAGGCCTGCCGTCGACGGCGCGACGATGGCGTGCAGGTTGAGGTAGCGGCCGAACCGCTCGAGCTGGCCCGGCAGCTCCACCGTGGCGCCCATCTGCACCCCGGCGCGCGACGCCGCGACCCCGCCGGAAACCCGCCACACGGCGGTCAGCGCGGTGGCGATCGCGGCGTTGACCTCGCGGTCGGTGGCGGTGACGGTGGAGACGCGGTCGGGCGGCATCTCGCGCGGGTCGGCGCGCTGCAGCAGCGCCCGCGCGCGCGTCACCTCGTCGAACGCGAGGTCGCCGGTCTTGGTGTAGATCGGCGCCTTGTCGAGCCCCCACAGCACCAGCGCCGCCGGCACGGCGAGCAGCGCCAGCGGCACCAGGATGACGACCAGGACGATCAGGCGGACGATCAGGCGCATGGCGGCAGGTTGTCGCCCGGGGGTGAAGGTTTGGTCAATCGCGGGCCGCGTACCGGACCCGGTGACGCCCCCTCCCGCGAGGGGGGGGCTAGTAGAGACTTCCCCTCCCCTCACGGGAGGGGGTTGGGGGGAGGGGGCGGAAAAATGGAGTCTTCAGCCGCGCCCCTGCTTCCACAGGGCGACCAGGCCGTTGCGGTCGACCTTGCCGCGGTCGGTCTTGAGGATGGTCTCGACGAAGACGATCTCCTTCGGCCGCTTGAAATCCGGCAGCGCGGCGGCGCAGTGTGCCTGCACGGCGGCGGCATCCAGCGCGCGGCCGGCCTTCGGCGCGACGTAGCACACCACCGCCTCGCCGTAGATCGGGTCGGGCACGCCGACGGTGGCGGCCTCCGCGATGTCGGGATGGGTCATCAAGAGGTTGTCGATCTCCAGCGGCGCGATGTTGACGCCGCCGCGGATGATCAGGTCCTTGGCGCGGCCGGTCACGTAGAGGAAGCCGTCCGGGTCGAGATAGCCGAGGTCGCCGGTCTTCAGCCGGTTGCCGCGGATCTGCTGCACGGTGCCGTCCTCCAGCAGGTAGCCGAAGGCGTTCTGCGCGCCGCCGATCTCAATTTCGCCGACCGCGCCCTGCGGCAGCTTCTGGCCGTCCTCGCCGACGATGCGCAGGTTCTGGTAGAGCCCCGGCCGGCCGACCGAGCCGATGCGCCGCGTCTCCGGGCTGTTGCCGGCGACCACGCCGCCTTCGCTCATGCCGTAGAGCTGGACCAGGCGGATGCCGTAGGTCTCCTCGAACCGGCGGTGCTGGTCGAGCATCAGCGGCGCGGTCGACGACGACATGAAGCGCAGGCTGCCGAACTGCCGCGTCCGCACGTCGACCGGGCGGTCGAGCAGCATGTTGATGACGGTCGGCACGCCGATCGCGATGGTCGGCTTCAGGTCGCGCACCCAGTCGAAGAACCGGCTCTGCGAGAAGCGCTTTGCGAACAGCAATGTCGCGCCCGACAGCAGGCACGGGTGCAGGCACAGCATGTGCGACGACGCCCAGCTGAACGAGCGGTATTCCAGGATGCGGTCGGCCTCGCTCAGTCCCCACATCGCGACCGTTTGCTCGGCGATGCGCTGGTAGTCGTCGAAGCTGTGCATCACGCCCTTGGGCTTGGCGGACGTGCCCGAGGTGAAGCTGATCAAGGCGAGGTCGTCGGGCGCCGCGGTGCACGCCAGCTCCGGCGCATCCGGCAGCGCATCGACCGCCGCGAACAGCCCGCCGTCGTCGCTGCCGAACGCGCCGAACGGGATCCAGTCGCCGGGCGCGCCGACGCCGAGCGCCTCCGGGTCGAGCGTCCTGTCCCACAGCACCAGCTTCGGCTGCAGCCGCGACAGCATCTCCTTCAGATGGGCCGACTGGATCTCGACGTTGACCGTGCAGTAGGTCGCGCCGGCGCGCATCACCGCGTAATAGAGGACGACGTTCTCCAGCGAGTTGTCCGTCATCACGGCGATGCGGTCGCCCGGCCCGATGCCCCGGTCCGCGCAGAACCGGGCGAACCGGTTGGCGAAGCGATAGAGCGCGTCCCAGCCGACCGAGGTGCCCTGGTCGATCGAATGCAGGAACGTCCGCCCGCCGTGCCGCGCCGCGCCGGCGCGCAGCAGGTCGAGCACGCTGCGGAAGCTGCCCGGCGGCGGGGCGGCGGGGATGTCTGCGGTCAAGCTCACGCGCGTCTCCCAGGAGCGAAAGCCCCCTCCCCTCGCGGGAGGGGGTTGGGGGAGGGGGTGTCCGAAGCGCATCGCCGCTCGACCGTCTCCGCGATCGTCTGCACCACGCTTTCGAGATTGGTCAGCACGTCGTGGTTCCAAAATCGCATGATTTCGTAACCTTGCGCGACAAGCCACGCGTCGCGCTCCGCATCGCGCCGACGATCCGGTGCACGCGTGTGCTGTCCGCCATCGATTTCGACCGCGATGCGCGCGGGAAAGCAGACGAAGTCGACAACGTAGGGGCCGAGCGGTACTTGACGGCGGAAGCGCAGTCCGCCGAGGGCGTGACGGCGGAGCGCAAACCACAGACGAGTCTCGGCTTCGGTCATGCGCTTGCGCAGCGAGCGTGCCCGCCCGGTGAGGTCGGCGGACGGCACCGCCCCCTCCCCCAACCCCCTCCCGCGAGGGGAGGGGGCTCTTCCTCGCGCGGTCGGGCTCATTGCTTCACGCGAACCCGGTGTCGCCCATGAACCGCAGATATTCCGACTGCTGCGCCTTCATCTGGCGGATTTCCTCGGGCGTGAACCACTTGGTGAAGTCCATCTGCTGGACCGGGTAGACCGCGCGGGTGAAGTGCTCCTTGGCGGCGAGCGGGACGGTGGCGTCGATGCCGAGGCCGCCGTCGAACATCGAGACCTGCTCGGCGGCCGACATGCGCTCGGCCGGCATGTAGGCGTGGCCCTTGCCGCCGGCGGCACCGGTGATGATGTCGGTGTGCGGGTTGACCCGGGTCGACATCGCCCACAGCACGTCCTCGGGCTGGTAGATGTCGATGTCCTCGTCGACCACCACCACCATGCGCATGCCGCGCGCCAGGCCCATCACCGCGGCCAGCAGGTTGCGCTGCAGCCCCTCGTCGGAGCGGCGGCGCTTCTTCACCTGGATCACGATGCCGCCCCACATCATGAACGCGGTCGGCGCGGTGACGTCCAGCACGAAGCCGGGCGCGATGCGCTCGCACAGCTCGAAGTAGTTGGCCGCCGCGAACGGCACCCACTGCCAGATCGAGCCGAGATGCGGCACGAAGTAGATCGGCTTGTCCTTGCGATGGGTGATCGCCGTCACCTCGAACCGCCGCGCGCGGTAGGCGCGGCCCATGTAGCGCGCCCATTCCGGGTGGAACATCGCGGTGCCCTGCGATGCGGTGCGCTCCGCCTCCTCGGTCTCCCAGACCCGCTGGCTGGGCACGATGTAGCCCTCGATCACGTACTCGGCGTTGGCCACCGCATAGGCGTCCACCGTCTTCGCCTTGACGATCTCGATCGGCGCGCCGCCCATCCGCCCGGCGCAGCCGAGCTCGTCGTCCACCGTCGGGAAGATCGCGGCGTTGAGGAAGCCCATCCCCATCAGCTCGACCATCGGCGGCGGCGAGACGTTGACCGTGCACGGGATGCGCTGGTCGTAGTTGGCGTCGGCGATCTGGTCGCCGTGGCCGCCCGGCACCATGTTGATCGAGGCGTAGTCGTTGCCGCGGAAGCTCATGCGGTAGAACGACAGCTGGTTGCCGCCATTGGCCCACTTGCCGCTGATGCAGTGGACGCCGGAGCCGAAGAAGCGGCCGCCGTCGAGCGGGGTGTGCTGCACCATCGGCAGGACCGCGAAGGGGTTCACCTCCTCGCGCGGGATCACCACCTCCTGGCACGGCGCGTCCTTGACCTCGACCGGCGGCAGCGGGTTCTTGATGCCGTCCAGCACCTTGAACTTGGTGTCGCGCATGTGGTCGACGCCGAGCAGCTTGCACAGCCGCTCGCGCCGGCCCCACAGGCTCGCGATCAGCCGCGCGTTGGGATAGCCGGTGACGTTCTCCATCAGGAACGCGGGCCCGTCGTCGAAGGCCTTGTTGATGGCGGTCGCCTCCAGCACCGGGCTGACCGGGGCGGCGACCTTCTTCACGTCGGGCCCGAGCCAGTCGAGCGTGGTCCTGAGGCTCTTGAGCGCTTCCTCGCGGTTCATTCGTAAGTTCCCTATCGAAATGGCGGGCGCACTGTAGCGCCGCGGGCGGCGGAAATGAAAGGCTCGACCGGCTTGACCGCGCTCGCGCGGCGACGCAAAAGTGGATGACCGACAGGCATCATAAGGGGAAGCCGCCATGGACGGGAACGGACGCCGCCTCGACCTCGCGCCCCTGGTCGACGACCGCCTCGAAGACGGCGTGTTCCGGGTCGACCGCTCGATCTACCTCGACCCGGCGATCTACGAGGCCGAGATTGACCTGTTCTTCGAGCGCGGCTGGGTGTTCCTGTGCCACGAGAGCCAGATCCCCAAGGCCGGCGACTACTTCGCCACCTGGATCGGCCGCCAGCCGGTGTTCGCCGTGCGCAAGCCCGATGGCGGCTTCGCCGCCTTCATCAACGCCTGCGCCCACCGCGGCGCGGTGCTGACGCCCTACCAGTGCGGCAACGCCAAGGCGTTCACCTGCCGGTTCCACGGCTGGACCTACGGCCTCGACGGCCGCTGCATCAAGATCAAGAACGAGGAGACCGGCTTCCCCGGCCCCGGCTTCGACCGCAGCAAGTACAACCTGACCGCGGTGCCGCAGGTGGAGCACTACCGCGGCTTCGTGTTCGGCTGCCTGGATGCGCACGCGGCGCCGCTCGGCGACCACCTGGGCGACACCCGGCCGTTCATCGACCTGTTCGCCGACCAGTCGCCGGCCGGCATCGAGGTGCTGCCTGGCGCGCAGACCTATGTCTGCGACCACAACTGGAAGCTCCAGGCCGAGAACGTGACCGACGGCTACCACGTCTCCACCGTGCACCGGAACTTCATGACCACCGTGCTGCACCGCGAGGAGCGCGACGGAACCTCGGGCCTCCTGAAGACCGAGGTCGGGCGCATCCAGGGCGGCGTGATGAACGGCCAGTACGACCTCGGGCGCGGCCACAACGCGCTGTGGGCGGACCGGTCGAGCCCGGAGGCGGCGCCGATCGCGCCGCTGGCCGCCGAGGTGGCGGCGCGGGTGCCGCCCGGCCGAGCCAAGTGGATGCTCAAGCGCGGCCGCAACCTGCTGGTGTTCCCCAACATGGTGCTGAACGACCTCGCCTCCACCCACATGCGCACCCACCGGCCGCTGGCGGTGGACAAGACGGAGGTGACGATCTGGTGCGTCGCGCCGAAGGGCGAGTCCAAGGAGGCGCGCTACGCCCGTCTGCGCAAGTTCGAGGACTTCTTCCTCGCCACCGGCATGTCGACCTCCGACGACATCGTCTCGCTCGACACCGCGCACGCCGGCTACTTCGCCCGCCATGCGCGGTGGTCGGACATGACCCGGGGCCTCGCCGGCCTCAGGCCCGGCCCCGACGATGCGGCGCGCGAGCTCGGCATCGACCCGCCCTACCACGGCGCGAGCTGGGACCACGAGGGCATCTATGTCGGCTTCTACCGCTACTGGCGCGATGCGCTGATGCGGGGCGAAGTTTGAAGAATGTTGCGTAGGGGCGGGTTTCAAACCCGCCCGTGACCCTCTCCGTGCGCACGGCGAAAGGGCGGGTCTGAGACCCGCCCCTACAAAAAAATCGGTGTGAACGTGCGTCCCGGCTCAGCGCGGCTGGGCGTCGAGGAACTTCGCCACCGTCGTCGTGAACCCGGCCGGGTTGTCGAGGTTGGCGAGGTGGCCGGCGTTTGGGATCACCTCCAGGGTCGCGCCCTTCACGGCGTCGCGGATCTTCTCCGACATCGGCATCGGGGTCGACTTGTCCTGGTCGCCGATCAGCACCTTGGTCGGCACGGTGATCTTCGGCAGCACGGGCGACAGGTCGTCGGTGAACACCGACCGCACGGTCGCGAGGTAGTGCGCCTTGTCGATCTTGGCGATCGCGGCGGCGAGATCGTCGTGCGCGGCCCTCGACGTGGTCTTGAGCAGGCGGTCGTCGGCGTACCACGCGCCGAAGTCCTTCATCGTGGTCTTGCCGAGCGCGGTCTCCATGCCCTTGATGCGGTCCTGGCCGCCGATGTTCTGCTCCGCGAACGAGTCGGCGATGATCATCGAGCGCACCATCTGCGGGTGCTTGTCGTAGAAGGCGAGCGCGATCGGCCCCCCCATCGAGAGACCCAGGATGTGCGCCTGCTTGACGCCGCAGGCGTCCAGTACCGCCTTCAGGTCGGCCGCCGCCTTCGCCACCGTCCACTGGCCGCCGTTGCAGGTGGAATCGCCATGGCCGCGGGTGTCGTAGGCGATGCAGGTGTAGCGGTCCTTCAGCGCGTCGATCTGGTCGCGGTAGAGGTAGAGGCCGGTGCCCAGGCTGTGGATGAAGGCGAGTGCCGGGCCCGTGCCCTCCTTGACGTAGGCGATGCGTTCGCCATCGGTTTCGACGAAGGGCATGGAAGCCTCCTTTGCGCTGATCCGTTGTCGCGGGCGTTCTAGCACCCGCCGCCGGCGCGGTCGAGGAACGCGGCGAGCGCCGTATCGAACGCCGCCGGGTCCTCCAGGCAGCCGTAATGTCCGACGCCGGGAAGGAGGGCGAACGCCGCGCCCAGCGCATCCGCCACCGCGCGGCAGGCGGCTTCCGGCGCCACCTTGTCGGCGCCGCCGCACATCACCAGCGCCGGCGCCGCAATGCGCGGCGCGTCGGCGATCACGTCGGCGCGCGCCAGCATCTCGACCATGCCGCGATAGCCGGCAGGGCGCACCGCCGCCATCGTCGCCACCACGTCCGTGACCAGCGCCGGCGCGGCGCCGGGCCCCAGGACGCCCGGCCCGCGCGCCGCCGCGAAGCCGGCCGGCCCCAGCGCCGCGAACGGCTCCAGCCGCGCCCGCCTGGCGGCCTCGCGCGCCTCGGGGGCCAGCATCGCGGTGCCGGCGAGGCCATGGCAGAACGTGAAGCTCAGCGCGCGGGGCGGGAACAGCCGGCAGAACGCGGCTGCGATCGGCGCCCCGGCGGATTGCCCGACCACGTGCGCCCGCTCGACCTTCAGCTTATCGAGCAGGCCGGCCAGCGCCCGCGCATAGTCGTCCGGCGACGGCGTTTCGTGGGCCAGGTCGTCCGACCCGCCATATCCCGGCGCATCCCACGCGATCACCTTGAACCGCGCCGCGAAGCTGTCGAGCTGGTTCGCCCACGTCTGCGACGCGCCGCCGATCCCATGCAGCAGGACCAGCGCGGGACCGGCGCCGGCCTCGCGGAAGGCGATGGTGCGGCCGTCGACTCGAGCTTTCCGGAGCGGCGCCACTACTTCCCCTCCCCTCGTGGGAGGGGGTTGGGGGGAGGGGGTGCCTGCCCCAGAGATGCTCTATCGCGCACGATGGAATCGATGCGCTGCAGGACGCCCTCCAGGTTCTCCATTACGTCGTTGTTCCAGAAGCGGAGAACGATGAACCCGCTCAGGCCGAACCAGGCGTCGCGCTTGCCATTCGCGTCACGGCCCGCATCGGTGTTGTGCTGTCCGCCGTCGATCTCGATGACGACGCGGGCTCCGTAACAGACAAAATCCGCGATGTAGGGGCCGAACGGTACCTGGCGGCGGAAGCGCAGGCCGGCGATCTGCTTCGATCGGAGTGCCTGCCAAAGCTTCTTTTCCGCGTCGGTCATGGCGACGCGGAGGGCGCGGGATTTGGAAATGGGTGGGATCGAGTCCGTGGCTGGCGCCCCCTCCCCCAACCCCCTCCCACGAGGGGAGGGGGCTAATAGTTTAGGCCGCGGTCGCCTTCTGCGATGCGGCCTTGTAGAGGCCGTAGGCGGTGTCGAGGGCGGCGAGGCAGTCGGGGTCGAAGTCGCGCGTCGGGGTCGGCTCGACGTTCCAGAAGCCGTGGGTGTCGCGGCCGCGGCAGACCATGGCGGTGGCGCCCTCGAACAGGGTCTGGCGCACGTTGGGCGCGATGTAGTGGATCGAGTAGCCGATGCGCCGGTCGTCGGAGCCGTTGGGCGGCGAGGCGTGGAAGGTGAGCTCGCTGTGGAACGAGAACTCGCCGGCCTTGAGCACGACGTCGACCGCCTTGGACTCGTCGATGCCGCGGATGGTCTGGCCGCGCGACAAGAGGTTGTTGGGGTCGAACGTCTCGTCGTGCGTCGCCTGTGTGCCGTCGCGGTGGCTGCCCGGCAGCATCTTCATGCAGCCGTTCTCGGTGTTCGCGTCGGTGAAGGCGACCCAGGCGGTCAGCGTATCGCGCGGCTTCAGCCCGTAATAGGTGGTGTCCTGGTGCCAGGAGACGTAGCGCGGGTCGCGCGCGTTCTTGGAGAAGAAGCTCGAGCCCCAGCATAGGATATTGGGGCCGATCATGTCCTCCACCGCGTCGAGCAGCTTGGGATGGCGGATCAGGTTGCACAGCCACGGGAACGGCAGATGCGCCTTGATCTTGTAGCGGACCTGCGCCTCCTCGCCGATGTGGGCCTCCAGCGTCTCGAACCGCCGGCGCAGCTCGCGCGCCTCCGGGCCGTTCAGCAGGGGCACCGGCGCAAGGAACCCGTCGTGCTTGTAGCGCGCGACCTGCTCGTCGCTCAGAACTCTTCCCATGACGCCCTCCGCTATGCCGCCGCTTCGACCGGGCGGTCCTGGCCCTGGACGGTGGTGCGGCGCAGGAGGCGCCGCTCGGTTTCGGGAAAATCGGTGCGCGCGTGCGTCGAGCAGCGGTTGTCCCACATGACGAGGTCGCCCGGGCGCCAGCGGTGCTCGTAGACGAATGCGCGGTTCTCGCAGTGGTCGCACACCGCGGCGATCAGCGCCTCGCTCTCGGCCGGGTCCATGTCGATGATGTGATGGGTCATCAGGCGGTTCATGTAGACCGCCTTGCGCCCGGTCTCCGGGTGCGTCCACACAACCGGGTGCTCGCTCTTGCCGAACGCCGGCGTGCCCTTGCCGTCGCCGCGCTGCGTCGAGCCGTAGTGGTAGTGGACATAGGCGCGCCGGCCGGCGAGCTTGTCCTTCAGCCGCTGCGGCAGCGTCTCGTAGGCCTTGTACATGTTGGCGAACATCGTGTTGCCGCCGACCGACGGCACCTCGATCGCATACAGCAGGGTCGCCTTGTCGGGCGTATCGATATGCATCATGTCGTGATGGAACATCATCTCGCCGTCGGGCAGCGAGCCGATCGGCTTGCCGTTCTCGCGGATGTTGGAGATCAGCATCGTCGCCGGGTGCAGGTCGTCGGACTCGGCGCGGAACTCCTTCGGCCGCGGGCGGATGCCGGGGGTGCCGAAGATCTCGGTGAACCGGATCTGGTCCATCTCGGCCAGGTTCTGGCCGCGGAACAGGACGATCACGTTGTCGAGCCACGCCTGATAGACCGCGCGCTTCGTGGCGGCGTCGATCGGCTTGGTCAGGTCGACGCCGCGGATCTCCGCCCCGATCGCCGGTGACAGCGGCACCACCTCGATCGTCATCGATAGCCTCCCTGCAGGTTTATTCGTGAAGCGGCTGGCCCAGGATCGTGCAGCGGCGCAAGAGCCGCCGTTCGCTGGCGGGGAAATCGGTGCGCGCATGGATCGAGCACCAGTTGTCCCACATCATCAGGTCGTCCTTGCGCCAGACGTGCTCGTAGTACACCGCCGGATCCTCGGCGTGCTGGAACAGCTCCTCCAGCAGCGCGTCGCTCTCCGCCGGCTCCAGCCCCTCGATCCAGCCGGTGATCAGCCGGTTGACGTAGAGCGCCTTGCGGCCGGTCAGGGGGTGGGTGATCGCGATCGGCTGCGCGCGGTGCGCCACCTTGGACAGGTCGGCTTCGCGCTTCAGCTTCTCGCTGGTGCCGTAGTCGTAGAGGTGCATCGCCTTCAGGCCGCGGATGCGCTCCTTCGTCTTCGACGGCAGGTTGTCGTAGGCCTTGTACATGTTGGCGAAGCGCGTGTTGCCGCCGGTCGACGGCAGCTCTATCGCGTACAGGAACGTGCCGCGATACGGCGCCTCCACGTATGACATGTCGTGGTGGAACCACATCTCGCCGTCCGGCAGCGAGCCGATCGGCACGCCGTTCTTGCGGATGTTGGAGATCAGCATCACCGCCGGGTTCATCTCGGCGCCTTCGGGCCGCCGCTCGACCGGGCGCGAGCGCGCGCCCAGCGGGCCGAACAGCCCGGCGAAGGCGAGCTGCTGGTCCTGGTCGATGGTCTGGCCACGGAACAGCAGGATGACGTGGTCGAGCCACGCCTGCTCGATCGCGGCGAACGTCGCGGCGTCGAGCGGCTTCGCCAGGTCGACGCCGCGGACCTCGGCGCCGATCGCCGGCGACAGCGGGACGATCTCCAGGGCCGAAGTCCGCGTGGCGGTGGTGAGCGTCATGCGCATCCTCTCCGGAAGTCGATTACCTGCTTAGCCGAATAGTCCGGCAACGCGAATTCTTATAGCACCGGTCGGCGCTGGCGTTGCACCCGTTCGGGATAGTAAGCTAGCTTACAAAAGCTTGGCAAGGGATACCCATGCGCGGCGACGTGCCGGAAAGCGACGATGTGCAACGCAGCATCGGCTTCCTCATCGGGGAAGTGTCGCGGCTGCTGCGCATCGTCTACGACCGCCGGGTGGAGCCGCTGGGGCTAACCCGCTCGCAATGGCGGCTGCTCGTCCACCTGCGCCGGCGCGAGGGCCCGACCCAGTCGGAGCTCGCGGCGGCGCTGGAGATCGAGCGGCCGACCGCCGGGCAGCTGATCGACCGGCTGGAGGCGAAGGGCTGGGTCGAACGGCGCGCCGACGATCGCGACCTGCGCACGCGGCGCGTGTTCATCGCCGAGGCGGTGCAGCCGCTGCTGCACGACATGATGGAACTCGCCGAAAGCGTCCACGCCGACGCGCTGGACGGCCTGCCCGCCGGCGACGCCGAGCGGCTGGTCGACATCCTGCTGCACATCAAGGGCAACCTGTCGCGCATCGCCGCCGACGGCGGCGGCAACGGCCGGGGCTGAGCGATGGTCCGGCTGCGCCGCGGGCTGATCCGCTTCCTGCTGCTGGTGGTCGTGCCGCTGGCCGTGGTGTTCGCCGGCGTCCAGTACTACCTCGCCAACAGCCGCTACGTGACCACCGAGAACGCCTACGTCAAGGCGACCCAGGTCGCGGTCAGCGCCGAGGTGTCGGGCCGCGTGATCGCCGTGCCGGTCGACACCAACCAGCGGGTTCGCGCGGGCGACGTGCTGTTCCGCATCGACCCGGAGCCGTTCGCGCTGGAGCTCGCTAAGTCGGAGGCGGAGATCGGGCGCATCCGCAACGAGATCGAGGTGATGCGCGCGGCGTGGCGCGAAGCCTCGATGGCGCTTGCGGAAGCCGAGCAGAACCTGCAGTACAACCAGCGGGCGTTCGAGCGCCAGCGCACCCTGGAAGGCGCCGGCGTCGCCTCGCGCGCGCGCTACGACGAGGCGCAGAACGCGCTGGCGACCAATCGCGAGCGGGTGCGCGCGCTGCGCCAGAAGATGAACGGCATCCAGGCGAGCCTGGGCGGGCGCATCGACCTGCCGACGGCGGAGCACCCGATGTACCTGGAATCGGTGGCCAAGCGCGACCGCGCCGCGCTCGACCTCGACCATGCGGTGGTGCGCGCGCCGGTCGACGGCGTCGCGGGCAAGGTGAACGTCGAACTCGGCGAGTTCGTCAACCGCGGCCAGATGGTGATCGCGCTGGTGCAGAGCCACGAGCCGTACCTCGAGGCCAACGTCAAGGAGACCCGGCTGACCCACGTGCGGGTCGGGCAGCGCGCGACGATCACGCTCGACACGTTCCCCGACCTGGCGATCCGCGCGCGGGTGAAGTCGATCAGCCCATCCACGGGCGCGGAGTTCGCGATCCTGCCGCCGCAGAACGCGACCGGGAACTGGGTCAAGATCGTCCAGTGGGTGCCGATCCGCCTCGAGTTCGACGGCCTCGACGAACGCGTCCCGCTGCGCGCCGGCATGACCGCCACCGTGCGCATCGACACCGAGCGCGAAACCTCGCTCGGCGACTTCCTCGCGCCCGCCGTGGCGTGGACCGGGTTCGGGAAGTGACGCGGCGGCGCGCAATGCTTTCTGCGCGCTGTCGCGCGGGCATCGGTCCATGTGAAGAGTCGGCGCCGCCGCCATGACCGACGGCGCGCATCATCACGTCTCGCCGTCGGAGCGGCGGCTGATCTCGATCACGGTGGCGCTGGCGACCATCGTGATCATCCTCGACATGAACATCGCCGGCATCGCGCTGCCGCACATGCAGGGCAGCCTGTCGGCGAGCCAGGACCAGATCATCTGGGTGATGACGGCGTTCTTCGTCGCCCAGGCGCTGATGACGGCGTGCGGCGGCTGGCTGGCCGGCATGCTGGGGCGCAAGCGGCTCTACATGATCGCGCTGATCGGCTACTCCGTCTGCTCGCTGCTGGCGGCGCAGTCGTCCAGCCTCGGCGAGCTGGTGCTGTTCCGCGCCATGCCGGGCGCGTTCGGCGCGCCGATCGTGCCGCTGTCGCAGGCGGTGCTGCTCGATATCTACCCGCGCGAGAAGCATGGCATCGCGCTGTCGGTGTGGGGCATGGGCGTGACGGTGGCGCCGGTGATGGGGCCGGTGCTGGGCGGCTGGCTGACCGACGCCTACAGCTGGCGGGCGATCTACTTCATCGGCGCGCCGTTCGCGGTGCTCGCCTGCGTCGGGGTGTGGGCGTTCTTCCCCGGCGGCGAGCGCGACTCGCGCCGGCCGCTCGACTGGAAAGGCTTCGGCTTCCTCGCCATCGGCCTCGCGGCGCTGCAGCTCGTGCTCGACCGCGGCCAGATAAAGGGCTGGTTCGACTCGAGCGAGATCGTCATCGCCGCCAGCTTCGCCGCGTTCGGGTTCTACGCCTTCGTGGTGCACAGCATGACGACCGACCGGCCGTTCCTCAGCCCCGCCCTGTTCGCCGACCGCAACTTCGTGCTCGGCGTGATCTTCGTCTTCCTGGTCGGGGCGATCGTGTTCTCGTCCAACGTCATCATGCCGCTGTTCCTGCAGAACCTCGCGGGCTATCCGGTGCAGACGGCAGGCCTCCTGATGGCGCCGCGCGGCGTCGGCACACTGATCGCGCTGTTCGTCGCCGGCCGTCTGGTCAACCGGATCGATCCGCGCATCCTGACCGCCGCCGGTTTCGTCGCCGTGGCGCTGTCGTCGTGGGAGCTGTCGGTGATGAACTTGGAGGTGGAGGCGTGGCATTTCATCCTCGCCTCCATCGGCAACGGCATGGGGATCGGGCTGGTGTGGGTGCCGCTGACCACGCTGGCGTTCGCCACCCTGGCGCCGCATCTGCGCAACGAGGCGGCCAACCTGTGGTCGCTGGTGCGCATCTACGGCAGCGCGGTCGGCATCTCGCTGCTCAACAACCTGCAGATCACCACACGCACCGAGACGCGGGCGCGGCTGGTCGACCACGTCAACCCGTTCAACAGCATCCTCACGGCGCCCGACGTGCCGTCGCAGTGGGACCCGGCGACCACCACCGGCCTTGCGGCGCTGGCGCGCGAGATCGACCGCCAGTCGTCGATGATCGGCTACCTCGCCGACTTCAACCTGATGCTGATGATGTCGGTCGCCATGCTGCCGTTCCTGATCTGGCTGCGCATCGGCGCCCGGCCGGCGCGGTAGCGGGGCGCGGCGCACATCTGCTAACAACGGCGTCGCGGTGTTGCGGAGAGGCTGGCGGCCGCCCACCTCACCCTCCCCATCGCGTTGCGATGGGTCCCCTCCCTCTCCCCCCATGGCGGGCGGAGAGGGACGCTTCATGCCCTCTCCGCCCATTGGGGGAGAGGGTGCGAGCGCAGCGAACGGGTGAGATGGGCGGCCGCCGGCTTATCCGCGCCGCGATATTCCTGCCGCCGCGGGGTGCCTGTCCGCCATGCCGTCGTTCGACAAGCCGCGCCTGCGCCAGATCTGGCGGCGCCTCGCCGCCGTGCCGGCTGCGGCGTCCGACGCGGACACGCAGGCCGAGGCGGCGCAGGAACGGCTCGATTTCGTCGCCATGCTGGCCGGGCTCAAGCCGGCCTACCTGCTCGGGCGCGGCTACGACGACCCGACGTGGCGCGAGGCGGTGCTGAACCTGGCCAGGGACCTTGGCCTCCACGTCGTGATCGGCCCGTTCTGGCAGGCGATCGGCACCGAGGGGACGTGGCCCGACTGGTACGCCGCGCATGTGCGCGCGGAGACCACGGGGCTGTCGGCCTGGTACATCTGCCGCGCCCGCGCCGTCGCGGCGGAACTGCAGGGGCTCGCCGCGACCGGCCGGCCGACGGTGGCGCAGGAGGCGCGCCTGCTCGGCTATCCCGAATGCTGCGTGCGCGCGCACTACGAGCGTGCGCGGATCTTCCACGAGCTGTGGCTCGCCATGCTGGACCGCGCGGCCGGCGGCGACGTGGCGGCGATGCAGCAGATCCTGCGCGCCGGCACCTGGATCGAGCCGGCGACCGACGCGGAGCGGGAGACGATGGCGGCGGCGCTCGACATGGCGCCGGCACCGTTCACCTCGGTCAACATGTGCGCCGCCTGCGCGGCGGACCCCGACGGCCCCGCGCGCCGGCTGTCGGCGAAGTACCGGGCGCTGCTGACCAGCCTTGACCCCCTCGCGGCGGCCGCGGCGGAACCACCGCCGCGCGCGCTGCCGCGGCACTGACCGTTAGGCCGCCCGCGAGTCGGTCAGCCAAGCCCGCGCGGTCTCGAGGTCGCCGACCAGCCGCGCCAGTTCGTCGGCGCGCGCCGACTCTTCCGGCAGCCGCAGCACGTAGGACGGGTGCGCCGTGACCAGCACCGGGCCGCTGTCGTCGGCGGCGGCCAGGATGCGCCCGCGCATCCGCGCGATGGCGACCGGCCGGCCGAGGAGCGCCCGCGCCGCGGTGGCACCCAGCGCCACCGTCAGCCGCGGCGCGACCAGGCGGCGCTCCTCCGCCAGCCACCATTTGCACGCCTCGATCTCGGCGGCCTCCGGGCGCTGGTGCAGCCGGCGCTTGCCGCGGCGGACGTGCTTGAAGTGCTTCACCGCGTTGGTCAGGTAGACCGCATTGCGGTCGATTGCGGCGGCAGCCAGCGCGCGGTCGAGCACGCCGCCGGCCGGCCCCACGAACGGCCGGCCCTGCAGATCTTCCTGGTCGCCCGGCTGCTCGCCGACCAACATCAGCTCGGCCGTCGCCGGCCCCTCGCCGAACACAGTCTGCGTCGCGTCGCGCCACAGCGGGCAGTGGCGGCAGCCATCTGCCGAACGGCGCAGCTCCTCGACCGAGAGCGCCGGCACGTCGAGCTCGGCCAGGCGCTCGCGCCGCGTCGCTAGCCGGTCGTGGAACGGCGGCGGCGCGCCGGGCGGCGCGGCGACCATCGCGTCGGTGCGCCGCGCGGCGTCGGCGACCAGGTCCGGGATCAGCGCTGCCTCCGGCAAATTGCGCCAGTACTTCTTCGGCATTTCGCGCGTCATCGCGTCCACGTTCAGCCGTGCCGGGTTGAACGTGCTGGCGTAGTAGGTGCGCCACAGCGCTTCCAGCTCGTCGTCCGGCGGGGCGCTGCGGCGCGCCACGCCGGGCGAGTAGGCGAGCGTCTTGCCGTCCCAGTGGGCGCACTTCTCCGGCGTCAGGATCGACCAGCGCATGGTGGCGAAGCGTTCGGCGAAGAACGGCGCGGCGCGCGCGACGATGTGGTGCTCCGGCTCGAACCAGGCGACATAATGCGGCCCGTCGTCGGCGTCGACGCGGCGGAACCGGACGAAAGCGTGCATCTTGTGCACGTCGCGGCGCACCGCCTTCGCCATCGCCTCGGCGGCGGCAACGTCGGGGTCGGCGGCGTAGTCGAGCATCTGCGGCACCGCGCGCAGCCGCCACAGCAGGCGATAGAGCAGGGCGAAGCGCTCCGCGTCGCGGTGGCACACGACGTCCGCGGCGAGGTCGCGGAACCGGCGCGGCACCGTGAAGCTCGCGTCGGGTGCCGCCGCCGGCGGCAGCACGGTGTCGGCGAACAGGTCCTCGGACTCGCCCGGCGCCACCCAGCTCACCGCGTCGGGCACCACGTCGGCCCGCACCAGCGCGCGGGCGGCATTGCGCCAGCCGTCGAAGTCGTCGGGCGCGGCGAGGCGGACCTGGTGCATCAGAACAGCGCCATCTGGCGCGGCCGCGGCGGGGGCGGTCGCAGTGACGCGCGGTCGGCGAGGCCGGTCGGCCGCCAGCCGTCGGCGACGATGAACGGGCGCGCGCGGCCGAGCGCGCGGGTCAGTCGGCCGACGTCGGCGAGCGTCAGCCGGGCGTGGCGGCGCGAGGCGATCATGCGGTCGACCGCGCGCACGCCGAGGCCCGGCACGCGCAGCAGCACCTCGCGCGGGGCGCGGTTGACGTCGACCGGGAAGGCGCCGCGGTGCTTCAGCGCCCACGCCAGCTTGGGGTCGATGTCGAGGTCCAGCATGCCGCCGTCCGTCCCGGCCACCACCTCGTCGAGATCGAAGCCGTAGTATCGCATCAGCCAGTCGGCCTGGTACAGGCGATGCTCGCGCCGCAGCGGCGCCGGCTGCAGCGGCAGCCGCGGGCTGGCGTCGGGGATCGGGCTGAACGCCGAGTAGTAGACCCGCTTCAGCCCGTGGTCGCGGTAGAGACCGGCGCTGCGCGTCAGCAGCCGCGCGTCGTCCAGCCCGTCGGCGCCGACGATGAGCTGCGTGCTCTGCCCAGCGGGCGCGAAGCGCGGCGGCCGCGCGCGCGCCGCCCGGTCGGGCTTCGCCGCGTCAATCCAGCCGCGCAGCCGGCCCATCGCGCCGACGATCGCGCGCTCGTCCTTCTCCGGGGCCAGCCTCTGCAGTGCCGCGGCGGAGGCGAGCTCGATGTTGATCGACAGCCGGTCGGCGTGCCGCCCCGCCTCGCGCAGGAGCGCCGGGTCGGCATTGGGGATCGCCTTCAAGTGGATGTAGCCGCGGAAGTCGTGGCCCTCGCGCAGCGTGCGGACCACGTCGATCAGCGCCTCCATCGTGTAGTCGGGGCTCTGGATGATGCCGGAGGAGAGGAACAGCCCCTCGATGCAGTTGCGCCGGTAGAAGGCGAGCGTCAGGCCGACCAACTCGTCGGTGGTGAAACGCGCGCGCGGCGTGTTGCTCGACGACCGGTTGATGCAGAAGGCGCAGTCGTAGATGCAGAAATTGGTCAGCAGCACCTTGAGCAGCGAGATGCAGCGCCCGTCCGGCGCATAGGCGTGGCATATCCCCATGCCGTTGGTCGAGCCGATGCCGTGGCCCCCCAACGAGTTCCGCCGCTCCCCGCCGCTCGACGCGCAGGAGGCGTCGTACTTCGCCGCGTCGGCGAGTACCGCGAGCTTCGCGGCCAGCGGATCGGCGTTGTCGGAGACCGAGATGTTCATGTTTTGTACACTTAGGGCGAGGCCCGTCGTCCGTCAATGTCTCCCCTGTAACGCGCCATCTGCGGTTTCGGGTGAGTCGCGCCGGCAAGCGGCCGGGCGGTGACGAGGGACGCCGCCGGCTCCGGACAAACAAAAGGGCGGGTCGATGACCCGCCCTCCGTCACCTTCGCCTTGAGCGAGGCGGGCGACCTCGCCGCTCAGAGCAGCTTGGCGCGCTTCAGGACGCCGTCGAGGCGTTCCTCCAGCTCCTTCGTGGCGGGCACCATCGGCAGGCGGTGCTCGTTGCGCGGGATGACGCCCAGCTTCTTCATCATGTACTTGATGGCGATCGGGTTGGTGTCGAAGAAGACCGCCTGGTTGAGCTCGAACAGCTCGTAGTGGAGGTCGCGGGCGCCCTTCATGTCGCCGGCGAAGACACGCTCGCACAGCTGCGAGACCTTCTTAGGCAGCACGTTGCCGACCGCGTTCATCAGCCCGCAGGCGCCGACCGCCATCATCGGGTAGGACAGCTCCTCCAGCCCGACGAAGATGCGGAAGTCCATGCCGAAGCGGTCGAGGCACTTGGTCACGAACTCCAG
The DNA here is from genome assembly GCA_050249455.1 of Rhodospirillaceae bacterium. GTDB lineage: Bacteria > Pseudomonadota > Alphaproteobacteria > MPNO01 > VGEU01 > JBFWQM01. Next base: position 49,411 of record JBFWQM010000002.1, read on the forward strand.
GTCGTTGACCGCGTGCTTGATGCCGACCAGCTGCGGGACCCGGTCGCAGATCGCCGCCACCGTCTCGACGGTGACGTTGACCGCGGCGCGGCCGGGGATGTGGTAGATCATCATCGGCAGCTGGGTGCGCTTGCCGAGGTCGGCGTAGTACTCCACCAGCCCGCGCTGCGGCGGGCGGATGTAGTAGGGCGTGACGATCAGCAGCGCGTCGGCGCCCGCCTTGTCGGCATGCGTCGTGAGCTCCACCGTCTCGGCGTGCGACTGCGAGCCGGTGGCGGCGACGATCGGCTTCCTGCCCTTGGCGATCGCCACCGCGATCTCGAGGAGCTTCTTGCGCTCCTCCACCGCCAGGGTGGAGGGCTCCGACGTCGTGCCGCACACCAGGATGCCGTGCGAGTCCTTGGCCTGGATCTCGACCAGCTTCTGGTAGGTGTCGTAGTCGACCGCGCCGTCCTTGAACGGCGTGATGATCGGCGGGTACGAGCCGCGCAGGAAGTCCTTGTCGAGCGACATCATCGCTTGGCGCCCACCTTGGCGCGGTTGGTGTCGAAGCCGGTCTCGGCGCCGAGCACGTGGAACGGCAGCTTGAGGTCCTCCTGCCAGAGGAGGGACTCCATCATGATGTTGAGCGGCTGGTCCTGGATGGTCAGCTCATAGACCGGGTCGTCGTAGGACGCGTGGTTGTGCACGCCCCAGCCCGGCGCCGACAGCATCAGGTCGCCGGCGCTCCATTCGTAGACCTTGCCGTCCACCGTCGAGCGCCCGCTGCCGGCGAAGTAGTAGTTGATCGCCGCCGAGATGTGGCGGTGCGGCCGGTCGACGATCTTGCCGGGGCGGATGGTCATGGTGGCGAAGAAGTTCGGCGTCGTGCCGTTGGTGCGCCCGGTCATCGGGTTCCACAGCAGATACAGCCGGCGGCCCTTGTAGTCCTTGCCCAGCGCGACCAGCTTGTCGAGCTCCGCCTTCACCGTCTGCCACGGCCAGTGCAGCGCCTTCGATTCGACCGACGGCGGGTTGATCAGGATCTCGTAGGGCATCAGCCAGGCGCCGTCGTCGGTGAGCTGGAAGGTGCCGTAGGGGCTCTTGCGCGTCGGGTCGTCGGCGTGCGCCTCCTCGTGGCTCTCGCCGCCCACCGCCTCGAGCTCGGCCGGCGGGGCCTCGTCGATGATGTGGACGTTCATCTTCTCCAGCAGCGGCGCGTTGGAGTAGCTGAACCGCGCCTGCACCTGGTCGGTGTCGTTGACGTGGCGATAGGTCAGCATCGACGGGAAGTTGTAGACGTCGTACTGCTTGAAATCGATGCGCTTGCCGCCGACGATCGAGTGGCCGCCGCCCAGGATGCAGAAGTTCACCTGGGTCGAGTTGTGGCGGATCGGCGCCGACTGCTCGCCGGGGTTCAGCACCTCCAAGGTCACGCGGATGCCGGGCGCCAGGCCGGGGCCGACGCCGAGTTCCTGCCACTGCGGATGGACGATCAGCGAATGGCGGCGGCCATTGGCCGGGCGCGGCAGCGCGCTGAGCCGGCCGATCTCGTCGTCGATCGCCGACTTGGGGATCACCACGGGGGGCCACAGCTTCATATCCGGCGCGGTCCAGCCGGTGCGGTCCATGAAGAACGGGTTGGCGCTCATGCTCGAAGTCCTCCTCTGAATGTCATTCCGCGGCCTGCAGCCGCGGCGCCGCCCGCTCGCGCGTCGGCAATGGCCGGCCGGCGCCCGCCCGTTCGGCGCGCGCCAGAAGTTCGATTCCCATCGCAAGGTCGGACAGGCCCATGCCCATCGCCTTGAACAGGGTCAGGTCGGCGCCGGCCGGGCGTCCCGCGCCGGCGGCGACGATGGCGGAGATCGGCCGCACGTCGGCCCAGTCGCCGCCGCCGCCGTCATAGTAGTCGCGAAACTCCTGCGACAGGTTCCGCACCGTCGCCGGCTCGTCCACCGCCACCACCGTGCAACGCGGGAACACGTCGCGCGCCAGTTCGATCCGCGCCGGCACGATGGCGCCGACCGCGTTCACGTGGGTTCCCGCCGCCAGCATGCGCGCCGACAGGATCGGCGCGGTCGCGCGAGTCACCACGGTGACGATCGGCGCGTCCTTCGCCGCCGCCTCGGCCGTCTCGGCGACGACCGCCTCGAACCCGAACTGCGCCGCCATGCGCTCGGCGAAGGAGCGACGGTTGGCCGCGGTCGGGCTGAACACCCGCAGCCGCTTCAGCGGCCGCACGGCGTGCACGGCCGCGACCTGGGTCACTGCCTGCGGGCCGGTGCCGATCACCGCCATCTCGTCGGCGTCCGGCCGCGCGAGCCAGCGGGTGGCGAGGCCGGAGATGCCGCCGGTCCGCATCTGGCCCAGCGCGAACGCCTCCACCACCGCCCTCAGCGCGCCGGTCTTCGAATCCCACAGGATCAGCGTCGGCGCCGCGCCGCCCTCGGTATGCGCCCAGGTCTTGGTGCCGACCAGCCCGGCGCCGGGCACCGCCGCGCCCAGCGCGTGCAGGCTGTCATGCGCGTTGAAGCCGACCTGTGTCTTGGTCAGGTTGACCGCGGCGCCCTGGGATTCAAGCGGCAGCGTGCGCTCAAGCGCGTCGATGGCGTCCCCCAGCGTCATCAGGGAAACCACCTCGGCCTCGGTCAGCCAGATCGGCTCGCGCGCGCTCATATCCCGGAACTTAGACTCCCGTTCCAAGGGTAAACGGCCGGTAAGCCGGGGTCAAACCGGGCGAACCGTCGCACCGGCGGCGAGCGCGGCGTCGAGGGCGGGCAGGGCGGCGGCCATGTCGAGGCGGCGGGCCTCCGCCGCCACGGCGGCGAGCCGCGCGCGGACGGCGTCGTCCGGGGCGGCCCCCCCGGCGTCGGCCAGTGCGCGGCCGCGGGCGACCAGGAAGTCCGACAGCGGCAGCGGCTCGGCGCGGGTATAGGCCTCCAGCGCGTCGGCGAAGCGGCGGGCGGCGGCCCAGTCGCCCAGGCCGGCGGCGGCGTCGATGGCGAAATAGGCGAACCAGAAGTGATTGTGGCTGGCCGCGGTGCCGCCCAGCGCCGCCTCGCCCTCGGCCAGCGCGGCGCGCCGTCCGGCCGGGTCGTCGATGGCGCTCGCCAGGACCGCGAAGGCCATGGCGCCGCCGAAGCTGTAGCCGATGTCGCGGCACACCGCGATCGCCTCCTCGGCGAGCCCGCGCGCCCCGGCGCGGTCGCCGCGGCGCAGCGCGCACGCCGCGCGCTGGACCAGCAGGATCGATTCGAACCGGCGCGAGCCGAGCGCGCGGGCCATCTCGAGCGCCGGCGCCTGCTCGGCCTCCGCCGCCTCGTCGGCGCCCCAGAAGGTCAGGATCATGCCGGCGGACTGGCGGGCGAACATCTCGCCGAACCGGTTGCCGGCGCGTCGCGCGGCCTCGGCCGATTCGCGGATCAGCGCGACGCCGGCATCGGGCTCGCCGAGATAGAGCAGGCAATGGCCGATCATCACCCGGTTGGACGCCGCGACCCGGCCGAGGCCCAGCCGCTCGGCCAGCGCCACGCAGCGCGCGAACATGTCGCGCGCCGAGCGCATGCGCCCGACCGAATAGAGCGCATCGCCCAGCCCGCTCAGCGCGCGCGCCTGCAGCTCCGGCGCGTCGGCGGCGGTCGCGGCGGCCAGCGCCGCCTCGTGCGCAATGCGGCATTCCTCGGTCAGGCCGCGCGCGAAGTGCAGGCTGCCGCGGTGGTAGTGAATGGCCGCGAGGTCGGGGGTCAGTCCGTCGCGCGCGGCGATCGCCTCGGCGCGGTCCAGCGCGGCGTGCGCCTCGTCCACCGCGCCGAGCTGCCGCTCCGCCGCCGCGACGCCGATCAGCGCGGCGCAGCGCGCCCGGTCGTCGGGCGCCAGCGCCAGCGCCTCGCCGTAGGTGGCGCGCGAGGCGCGGGCGTCGCCCGATTCGCGCTCGATCTCGCCGACCAGCGCGAGCAGCGCGAAGCGCTCGCCGTCCGTCGCCGCCAGCGCCATCCCGCGGCGCGCCGCGGCCGTCGCCTCCGCGCCGCGGTAGTCGGCGGCCAGGCCGCGCGCGGCGGCCAAATAGGCGCCGGCCGCCTCCGGCGCCTCGGCGCGCTCCAAATGCTCGGCGCGGAGCAGGGGGTCGCGGCCGTCGTACCAGCGCGCGGCCGCGGCGTGCAGCTCGCGCCGGCTGGCGCGGGTGAGCGAGGCGTAGATGCCGTCGCGGATCAGCGCATGGTCGAACAGCATCTCGGCGCCGAGCGGCCGCACCAGGCCGGCGGCGCTCAGCCCGGCGCAGGCATCGCCCGGCGCCGCCAGCACGGCGGCGAGGCCGTCGGGCGGGAAGCGCTGGCCGAACACCGCCGCCGCCTGCGCGGCGCGGCGGTCGGCCGGCGGCAGCCGGTCGAGGCGGGCGAGCACCAGCCCGTGCAGCGTCTCCGGCATCGCCTCGCCGCCGCGGTCGGCGGTGCGCGCGAGCTGCTCCAGGAACAGCGGGTTGCCGCCGGCCCGCGCGACGCAGCGCGCCACCGCCTCCGGATCGGCGCCGTGGGCTGCGGCAAGCGCCGCGGCGTCGCCGGCGTCGAGCGGCGCCAGGGTGATCGCCGCGACGTCGTCGACGCCCTGCGACGCCCACCAGTCCGGGCCGGTCCGCTCGCCTTCGAGCCGCGTGGTGGCGACCAGCGCGATCGGCGCCGCACGCGCCGTGCGGCCCAGCGCGGCGAGCGCGTCGGCCGTCGCGTCGTCCGCCCAATGGGTGTCCTCCATGACCAGCAGGACCGGCCGGCGCTCGGCCGCGGCGCGCGCGACGCGGTCGATCGCGGCCTGCTGCCGCGCGCCGCGGATCGCCGGCGCCATCGATTCGTAGAGGCCGCGCTCGTCGTCGGGCAGCGCGAGGCCCAGCACGGCGCGCAGCGGCGCGGCTTCCTCCGGCGCCAGGCGGCCGGCGGCGCGCAGCGTGTCGATGCCGTGCGAGTCCGCGGTCGCGTCCCAGGCGGCCGTCACGAGGCCGCGGACCGTCGCGCCGATCGCCCCGGCATCGCGTGCGGCGCCGAAGTCGAGGACGAGGCCGGTGACGACGGCCAGGCCGGCGGCGGTCGCGGCGGCGCGCGCCGCCTCGGTCAGCCGCGACTTGCCGATGCCCGCCTCGCCGCGCAGCACGGCGACCCCGCCGGCGCCGCGCGCGGCGCAGCCGTCGATCAGCGCCCGCAGCCGGGCGAGCTCGCGCTCGCGGCCGACCAGCGGTCGGTCGGTCGGCTCGGCGATGCGGCCCACCGCGTGCAGCCGGTGGACCCCGACCGGCCGGTCGAGGCCCTTGATCTGCCGTTCGCCGGCCGGCGCGCAATCGATGCGGCCGCGCGCCGCCTCGACGGTCGCCGCGCATACCAGCGTCTCGCCGGCGCCCGCCTCGCCCTGCAGGCGCGACGCCAGGTTCACGGCGTCGCCGGTGACGGTGTATTCGCTGAACCGCGCGCTGCCCAGCGTGCTGGCCACCACCGTGCCGCTGGCGACGCCGACGTGCAATTCGAGCGGCAGCGCGATGCTGCGCCCGAGCGCGGCCACCGCCTCGTGCATCGCGAGCGCCGCGGCGCAGGCGCGCTCGGCGTCGTTGCCGTGTGAGACCGGCGCGCCGAACACCGCCATGACGTTGTCGCCGATGTGCTTGTCCACGTGGCCGCCGTAGCGCGTGACGATGCCGTCCAGCGTCTCGAACAGCCGGCCGAGCATGTCGCGGGTGTCTTCCGGGTCGCGCGCGGCGGTCAGGCGGGTGAAGTCGGCAAGATCGGCGAACAGCACGGTGACGTGCCGGCGTTCGCCGGTCGGGCCGCTCGATGCGCCGGGCAGCGCGCCGCCGCAACCGCCGCAGAAGCGGTTGGCCTGGGCATTGTCGAAACCGCAAGCGGGGCAGCGCATGGTGCGCATCGTACACCCTGCGGCCGGCGCGTGCACGCCGGCGTAGTGCCTGCGGCTCAGCCGCGCTCGGCGGCCAGCCGCTCGGCGAGCGCCGCCAGAGCGTCCTGCTGTCCGCGCGCCTCGACCGCGCCGGGACGGGCGCGGCGCACCCGCTCGATCGCCTCGGGGGCGCTCAGGCGCGCGCGGCGCATCCAGTAGGCCGCGGCCATCAGCCCGGTTCGCCCCACGCCGGCGTAGCAGTGGACCAACACCTTGCCGGCGCGCAGCCCGTCGCCCACGAAGTGATAGAACAGGTCGAACTGGGCCGGCATCGGCGCGCCGAAATCGCGGACCGGCAGGTTGTGGCGCGCGAAGCCGAGCGCCACCGCCTCCGCCACCGGATAGCCGGGCGGCTGGCCGGGCTCGTCGAGCAGGCTGATGACGGTCGCGAAGCCGTTCTCGCGCAACGTCCGCAGCGTCTCGATCGACGGATTGGCGCCGCCGGCAAGGCGGTCCTCGTCGATCCACCAGAGATCGTAGCCGTAGGGGAAGCTCGCCATCGCCGTCTCCAGCGGGAGGCGGCCCGTCAGCGCTGGGCCTCGACGTCGCGGGAGAGATTGTCGCGGATCTTGCGCAGCGTCGAGCGCAAGCCCGACAGCTCGTCCGCGCCGATGTCGCCGCCCGCCACGGCGTTCACCTCGAGGTGGCAGTGGTGGACGGTCGCCAGCAGGCTGCGCGCCTCGTCAGTCAGGAAGACGTTGATCGTGCGGCGGTCGGCGGCATTGCGCACCCGCCGGATCATGCCGTCGCGCTCCAGCAGGCGCAGCGCCGCGACCGTACTGGGCTCGGTGGTGCCGACGCGGCGGCTGAGCTCGCGCTGGCTGACTCCTTCCTCCAGCGACAGCATGCGCAGCACGAACCACTGCCCCGGCGTCAGGCCGTAGGGGTGCAGCCGCGTGCGCAGGGCCTTGGTCATCAGGTTGTCGGTGTCGCGCACGATATAGCCTAACGATAATTCGGGGTCTTCGGACTCATGGACGTTCATGTCAAGAACTCGCTGATATCGATCTGGCCATGGTTGGTCGGCATCGCCTTGGCGAAGCGCGCCCGGTCGGGCGACGTGACCGGCGGCCGCGTCGCATCGATGATCCACTTGGTGCCGACGCGGTACATCGCGCTCATGCCGGGCACGATGTCGGAGATGTTGTCGAGCGACCAGATGCGGCTGTTCGGCAGCTTCACGATGTCGTCTTCGGCGTGCACCCGTGTGGTCAGCGACCAGAACACCTGGCGCAGGTCGGACGCGTCGATGTCGTCGTCCACCGCGATGGCGAGCTTGGGATGCATGTAGGGGCTCGACAGCGCGGCGATCAGCGCGGTCTTGGCTTGGCCGGCCACGCGCGGGCGGATCTTCAGCACCACCGCCATCAGCCCGGCGATGCCGAGGCAGCGCACGTCGAGCAGGTCGAGCCCGCCTTCGACGTTCTTCAGGTGGTCGGTGATCACCGTCTCGATGCAGGTCGCGGTGATCGACTGGGTGTCGGTCATCGGCGCGCCGCACTGCATGCCGTAGAAGATCGGGTCGCGCCGGTGGGTGATCGCCTTGACGACGAACACCTCGGTGGAGCCTTCCATCGCGTAGTTGCCGCTGGCCTCGCCGAACGGGCCCTCCGGCGTCATCTCCTCGGGCAGGATCTCGCCCTCGATCACCAGCTCGGCGTCGGCCGGCACCTCGATGTCGATGGTCTCGCACTTGACCATCCGGATCGGATCCTCCAGCAGGCCGCCGGCCACCTCCAGCTCGTCGAGCCCGTAGGACGAGGTGAAGCCGGCGGCGTAGTAGAGCGCCGGATGGGCGCCGACCACCACCGCCGCGGGCATCGGCTGCTTCTTCTTCTGATACATCTCGTAGATGCGCAGCGCGTGCCGCGGGCAGATCAGGAAGCCGGTGCGGTCCGGCCCCAGGATCTGCTGGCGGTGGATCGACATGTTGCGGATGCCGGTCTCCGGATCCTTGATGATGACCATGCCGGCGGCGATGTAGGGGCCGGGGTCGGCCTGCGAGGTCCACATCGCCGGGAGCTTGGTGAGGTCGGCGTCCTTGCCGAGCTTGATGACCTCCTTGCACGGCGCGGTCGCGCGCTCGACCATCGCCGGCTTGACCGGCTTCTTGATGCGCTCCACCAGCGTGGAGATCAGGCGGTCCGGCTCCACCCCCAGCGCGATCGACCACTTGGTGCGGTCGGCGATCGCCTGGTTGACGACCTGCCAGCCGGGGAAGCCCTTCAGGTTGGTGAACAGCGTGGACTTCGCGAGCCGGTCGTAGGCCTTCCAGCCGACCGCCGAGAGGTTCTCATGAGGGTCGACTTCCTTGGTGATCCGAAGCAGCTCTCCCTGCTGCTCCAGGTTCCGGACGTGGGCCCGTAGAGACTGGTCACGCATGCGGTTCGGCCTTCTCTAGGACAGCGGGGCCATGGGACAAAAAAGACCGCAAGTTCTATGTTGAGTCGTTGTGTTTAGGCAACGAAGTTTCGACTCCGAACGATGTGCTACAACGCCGCAGCGCATGCGTTTCACCGGTGAATTTTTTGGAGACCCTATGTCGATCCCCATCCTTCCCACTACCGTCGTCGGCAGCTACGTGCAGCCCGACTGGCTGGTCGACCGCGAAAAGCTGATCGGGCGGTCGCCGTCGCGGGTGCGCACCGAGGACATCTGGCGCATCCCGCCGCCGTGGCTGGAGGCGGCGCAGGACGACGCCACGCTGCTCGCCGTGCGCGACCTGGAGCGCGCGGGGATTGACGTGATCACCGACGGCGAGATCCGGCGCGAAAGCTATTCGAACCGGTTCGCGACCGCGCTGGGCGGCATCGACAACGCCAATCCGGCGGTGATCCCCGGCCGGTCGGGCCGGCCAAACCTGGTGCCGCGAATCACCGGCCCGATCCGCCGCACCGGCCCGGTCGAGGTGCGCGACGTGGCGTTCCTGCGCGCCGCGACCGACCGGGCGATCAAGATCACCATCCCCGGCCCGTTCACCATGCTGCAGCAGGCGGTCAACGAGCACTATCCGGACGAAGCGTCGGCGGCGATGGACTACGCCGCGGCGGTGAACGAGGAGGTCAAGGCGCTGTTCGCCGCCGGCGCCGACGTGGTGCAGATCGACGAACCCTACGTCCAGGCCAACCCGGACAAGGCGCGCGCCTACGCGGTGCCGGCGATCAACCGGGCGCTGGAAGGGACGAAGGGTCTCGGCGCCACCTGCGTCCACCTGTGCTTCGGCTACGCCTATGTCGTGTTCGGCAAGCCCGGCGGCTACTCGTTCCTGCCGGAGCTGGAGGCCTGCGCGGCCGACCAGGTCTCGATCGAGGCGGCGCAGCCGAAGCTCGACCTCGAGATCCTGAAGGCGCTGCCGTCGAAGACCATCGTGCTCGGCGTCATCGACAACGGCGACCCGGCGGTGGAGACCGCGGAGACGGTGGCGGGCCGCATTCGTGCCGCGCTGAAGGTGCTGCCGGCGGAACGGCTGGTGCTGGCGCCCGACTGCGGCATGAAGTACCTGCCGCGCGAGACCGCGTTCGGCAAGCTGAAGGCGATGGCGGACGGGGCGAGGATCGTGCGGCGCGAGATCGGGGCGGCCGGCTGAGCCCGGCCGCCGGTCAGACGAACGTCGCGTCGATGGCGAGCACCTGGAGCTGCTGGATGTTCGCCAGCCCGCCGGTCCCCGCGCCGAAGCCGAGATAGGCGAACTCGGAGTTGCCGAGGTAGCTCGACATCATGTCGGTGGCGAGCGAGCCGCGCGACACGCCGTCGAAGGTGTAGCTCAGCACCTTCAGCGCCGAGTCCCAGTTGACGACGACCGTGTGCCACAGCCCGTCCTCGATGTTGGGCAGCGCGACCGGCGTGGTGCCCGTCAGGGCGTCGGGGTCGAGGAAGCCGGTGTGGTCCGCGGCGATGTCGGCGACGCCGATGGTGCGGTTGCCCGCCGGGCTGTTGTAGGTGTCGAACTCGATCGCGAGGCCGTTGCGGATGCCGGCGATTCCCAGGCCGCTGCCGGCGCCGCCGTTGACCGTCGCGCCGGCCGGATCGTTGTGGATCACGAAGGCCATGCCGTCGGCGGCCCAGTCGGCGTCGCCGAAGTTGAGCTTGAAGCTGGCGGAGAAGTCCTCGCGGACGTCGACCCGGGCGGAGGTCGTCACCCCGCCAGACTGGCCGGTCGTGGAAGTCAGGGTGTAGGTGTCCGTCGCCGCGTTGAACGTCGCGCTGCCGTGCGCGACCAGGGTGACGGCGGGCGGCGGCGTGACTGTGACGCTGACGGTGGCCGCGCGCTGCGCCGCGCCGTCGCTGATCGTGTAGCTGAAGCTGTCGGGACCGGAATAGCCGGCGGCCGGGGTGTAGACGATGAAGTCGTCGGCCGGGTTGGCGGCGGTGCCGTTGTTGTTGATCGTGGCGGTGCCGTGGCCCGGCGCGGTCACGCCGACGATCGTCAGCGGGTCGTTGTTCGGATCGCTGTCGTTGCCCAGCACGTTGACCGAGACCGGGGTGCCAGCGGCGGTCGTCGCGCTGTCATTGTTGGCCACCGGCGGGCTGTTGGGCGGCGGCACGGCATTGACGGTGACGTTCACCGCCCCAACCGTCGAGGCCTTGCCGTCGGAGATCGTGTAGCTGAAGCCGTCGGGGCCCGAGTAGCCGGCGGCCGGGGTGTAGACGATGAAGTCGTCAGCCGGGTTGGCGGCGGTGCCGTTGTTGTTGATCGCGGCGGTGCCGTGGCCCGGCGTGGTCACGCCGACGATGGTCAGCGGGTCGCCGTTCGCGTCGCTGTCGTTGGCCAGCACGTTGACCGAGACCGGCGTGCCGGCGACGGTGGCGGCGGTGTCGGTGTTCGCCACCGGCGGCGTATTGGGCGGCGGGGTGATCGTCACGCCGACGTTGCCCACCGTCGTGGCGGTGCCGTCGGAGATCGTATAGGTGAAGCCGTCCGGTCCGGAATAGCCGGCCGCCGGCGTGTAGACGACGGTGTCGTCGGCCGGGTTGGCGGGCGTGCCGTTGTTGTTGATCGTCGCCGTGCCGTGCGCCGGCGCGGAGACCGCGACGATGGTGATCGGGTTGGCGTCGGCATCGCTGTCGTTGGCGAGCACGTTGACCGTGACCGGCGCGCCGGCGGCGGTCGTCGCGGAGTCGGCGTTGGCGACCGGCGGGGTATTGGGCGCCTGGCCCTGCACGGTCGCGCTGATGTTGTGGACGCGCAGCTTCTGCACGTTGTCGAGGCCGCCGGTACCGGCCCCGAAGCCGAGATAGGCGAACTCCGAATTGCCGAGGTACTGCGACATCATGTCGGTGGCGAGCGAGCCCATCGACACGCCGTCGAAGGTGTAGCTGAGGACCTTGGTGGCGGCGTTCCAGTTGACCGAGACGGCGTGCCACAGGCCGTCCTCGATGTTCGCCAGCGCGACCGGGGTGGTGCCGGTCAGGCTGTCGGTGTCGAGGAAGCCGGTATGGTCGGCGGCGATGTCGGCGACCCCGATCGTGCGGTTGCCGGCCGGGCTGTTGTAGGTATCGAACTCGATCGCGAGTCCGTTGGCGAGGCCCGCGATGCCCAGGCCGCTGCCGCCGCCGCCCACGGCGTTCGCCCCCGCGGCGGCGTTGTGGATCACGAACGCCATTCCGTCGGCGGCCCAGTCGCGGTCGCCGAAGTTCAGGTCGAAGGCGAGGGAGAAGTTCTGCCGCACGTCGACGCGCGCGGTGGTCATCACCGTGCCGGCCTGGCCGGTGCTCGACGTCAGGGTGTAGACGCCGGTGCCGCTGTCGAACGTCGTGCTGCCGTTTGCCTTGAGCGACAGCGTCGCGGGCGGCGGCGCGGTGACCGTCACGCCAACGCTGCCGACGGTCGAGGCCTTGCCGTCGGAGATGGTGTAGGTGAAGCCGTCCGGCCCGGAATAGCCGGCCGCCGGGGTGTAGACGATGGTGTCGTCGGCCGGGTTTGCGGGGGTGCCGTTGTTGTTGATGACGGCGGTGCCGTGCGCCGGGGCGGAGACCGCGATGATGGTGATCGGGTCGGCGTTGGCGTCGCTGTCGTTGGCGAGCACGCTCACCGTCACCGGCGTGCCGGCGGCGGTCGACGCGGTGTCGGGGTTGGCCACGGGCGGGGTGTTGGGCGGCGGCACCGCGTTCACGGTGACGCTGACCGATCCGACCGTCGAGGCCGTCCCGTCGGAGATCGTGTAGGTGAAGCTGTCGGGTCCGGCGTAGCCGGACGCCGGCGTGTAGACGATGAAGTCGTCGGCGCCGTTTGCGGGCGTGCCGTTGTCGTTGATGGTCGCCGTGCCGTGCGCGGGGTTCGCCACCGAGATGATGCTGAGCGGGTCGAGGTTCGGGTCGGAATCGTTGGCCAGGACGTTGATGCTGACCGGGGTGTTGGTCGCCGTGCTCGCGCTGTCGGCGATCGCGACCGGCGCGCCGTTGCCCGGCGTCTCGTTCTCGTAGGTGGCGGCGATGCTGGTCAGCTTCACCATCTGGAGATTGGCGAGCCCGCCGGTGCCGCCGCCGACGCCGAAATAGGCGAACGACGAGCCGCCCAGGAAGGTGGTGACCAGGTCGGTCGTCAGCGACCCCATCGACACGCCGTCGAGGGTGTAGGACAGCGTCTGCGCCGACGCGTCCCAGCTCACCACGACGGAGTGCCACTGGTTGTCCTCGAGGTTGGCCAGCGCGACCGGCGTGGTGCCGGTCTTGCTGTCGGTGTCGAAGAAGCCGGTATGGTCGGCCGCGATGTCGGCGACGCCGGAAACCCAGTCGATCGGCAGGTTGTTGTAGGTGTCGAACTCGATGCCGATGCCGTTCTTGATCAGCATGGTGCCGAGGCCGCTGCCGTCGACGCCCACGACGTTGTAGCCCAGCGGGTCGTTGTGGACGACGAACGCGATGCCGTCGGCGCCGCTGTCGCTGGCGCCCAGGTAGGCGTCGAACGCGATGGTGAAGTCCTCCCGCACGTCGATGCGGTCGGTGGACGACACCATGCCGGCCTGGTGGCTTCCGGCGGCGGTGGTCAGCGTGTAGACGTCGTCGTCGGGGTTGTAGAACGCGTTGCCGCGCGCCACCAGGTCGAGCTCGTCGATGTCGGCGATCAGCAGCCGCCCCACCTCGCCCGAGAACAGGTTGGCATAGTAGACATAGCCGTCCGGGCCCTGCGTGAAGTGGACCGGGCCATCATTGCTGGAATAGAGGAAGCGGACCTCGCGGCGGTCGTTGACGTCGATGACGTAGACTTCGCCGTCGACGATGTCGCTGAAGAAGTAGTCGTTGAGGAACTCGGCCGGATAGCGCGAGCCGGAATAGACCACGTCGCCGCCGACGATCGCCTGAACCTCGTAGCCCGGCGCGCCCTCGGAATGGTTGAAGGCGCGATAGGCCGGCGTGATATCGATCGAGCCGTTGGCGACCGCGGCATAGAACGCCGGCGCGGTGGAGAGGTTTTGGTAGCTCGGCGTCTTCTCCAGGACGCCGTTGTCGCCGCCTTCGTAGTACGGCCAGCCGAAGTTGGCGCCCGGCGGCCCGCTCTCGATCTCCTCCCAGGTGTTCCACCCGGTGTTGGTCATGTAGAGGCGGCCGTCGGAGTCGAACCCCATGGAATAGGAGTTGCGCAGGCCGAGCTGGTAGACCTTGGCGTGGTTCGACGACAGGTCGTCGCCGGGCTGGACGAACGGGTTGTCGGCGAGGCCGAGGCCGGTGATCGGATCGACGCGCAGGATCTTGCCCGACAGGCTGTCGATCTGCTGCACGCTGTGGCTACGCGGGTCGGCGGTGTTGTAGGAGGTCCCGTCGCCGACCGAGATGTACAGCATGCCGTCGGGGCCGAACGCGAGCGCGCCGCCGGCATGGCTGAGCGAATCGACCTTGATGTAGTTGTCGGTGTAGACGCCCGTCTGCGCGTTGTAGCCGGATTCCGCCTGGCTGATGTTGTCGGTGCTGTTGACGGTGCCGCCGCCGCTGATGTCGGAGAGCGAATCGCCGGCGCCGCCGACCAGGATCGTCTTGCTGCCCGGCAGCGGCGTCGTGTAGCCGGTCGCCGGGTCGAGCGTCCAGCGCACCACCCAGGCGAAGCGGTTGCCGTCGCCGTCCGGGCCGGCGTTGCCCGTGCGCCCGGCGGTGTCCGGCGGGTCGACCACGTAAAAGGCGTAGAGGTAGGGGTTGTTCGCGAAGTCGGGGTGGAACGCGATGTCCATCAGGCCGCGGTCGGCCGCGTGGTTGACCTCCGCGCTCAGGTTCACGAAGTTCGGCAGATAGGTGCCCGTGTCGAGGTCGAAGACCCGCAGCACGCCGTCCTTCTGGGGAATGAAGACGATCGAGGGGTCGTGCGGCGAGAACTCCAGCCGCATGGGATTCTCGAGCCCGGTGATCAGCGTCTGCTGGGTGACGGCGTAGGGCGAGCTGAGCGGCGGCGCCGGCGGGTCGACCACCGGATTCTCGTCGTCCAGGATCGCCACGGTCGCCGTGCGCGGGAACAGCAGCGTCGATCCGCTGTCCACGCTGATGATCGAAAAGGCGATGGTCTCGGTGGGCTCCGACAGGCCGTCGTTGAGGATCTGCACCGGGACCAGGATGCGGTCCTGTCCGGCGGCCATCGTGACGCTGCCGTTCCCGGCGACGAAATCCACGCCCTCGGTGGCGCTGTTTCCCGTCACGCCGTAGTTGACGACGGCGGAGCCGCTGAGATCCCCGGTGCGGACCACCGGGACGTAGACGATGCCGTTGGCCTCGCCGACGCTGATCTCGCTTTCTTCCAGAAAGACTGTACCGGTCATGACCGGACCATGACCGGAACCGGCACGTTCACGCATCACCCGTTCGGGTGATGCGGCAAAAAGCAATCGACTTTCCTGTGAGCAAGTCCCGAATCGGCGACGCGCCGCCGGAGGTCGGGATTTCCCTTATCCGCCAAGCCTCCGGCGCCGTCGCGCGCGCCAATCCGCCGTCGCGCCTTCCCCGACCATCGCCTATAGTCGGCGCAAACCGATTCGCCGCTTGCCAGGGAGCCGCCCTCATGCCCGAACTTCTGCCCACCACCGTCGTCGGCAGCTACGTCCAGCCCGACTGGCTGGTCGACCGCGACAATCTGAAGGGCCGTCTGCCGCCGCGGGTGCGGGCGAAGGAGATGTGGCGCATCCCGGCGCCGTGGCTGGAGGAAGCGCAGGACGACGCGACCCTGCTCGCCATCCGCGACATGGAGCGGGCGGGGGTGGACATCATCTCCGACGGCGAGGTGCGGCGGGAGAGCTATTCCAACCACTTCGCCACCGCGCTGGACGGCATCGACATCGACCGGCCGGGCACCGCGATCGACCGCACCGGCCATGCCAACCCCGTGCCTCGCATCGCCGGGCCGATCCGCCGCACCCGCCCGGTGGAGCGGCGCGACGTCGAGTTCCTGCGCGCCAACACCGACCGGCGGATCAAGATCACCATCCCCGGCCCGTTCACCATGACCCAGCAGGCCCAGAACGACCACTACGCGGACGACGCCGCGGCAGCGATGGACTATGCGGCGGCGGTCAACGCCGAGATCAGGGACCTGTTCGCCGCCGGCGCCGACGTGGTGCAGCTCGACGAGCCCTACATGCAGGCGCGTCCGGACAAGGCCAAGACCTACGCCATCAAGGCGATCAACCGGGCGCTGGAGGGGGTCGGCGGCACCACCGCGGTGCACCTCTGCTTCGGCTACGCCCACATCGTCCACAACCGGCCGTCGACCGGCTACTCGTTCCTGCCTGAGCTGGAGGATTGCGCCGTCCAGCAGGTCTCGATCGAGGCGGCGCAGCCCGACCTCGACGTCGCGGTGCTGAAGTCGCTGCCGACCAAGACCGTCATCCTCGGCGTCATCAATAACGGCGACCCGGCGGTCGAGACGCCGGAGACGGTCGCCGCGCGCATCCGCAAGGCGCTCAAGGCGGTGCCGGCGGAGCGCCTGGTGATCGCGCCGGACTGCGGCATGAAGTACCTGCCGCGGGCGACGGCGTTCGGCAAGCTCAGGGCGATGGTCGACGGCACCCGCATCGTGCGCCGCGAGCTCGGGGGCGGTTGAGGCGGTGGATCGCCGGGCTTTTCGAGCGGCCCGGCGGTTGGATAAGATGATGTCTCGCGAAACGACCGCGGAGCGAACGGATGGACGAGAGGCGCTATCACGACATGGGCGGGCTGACGGCCGGTCCTGTGGAGGCATCGACGCATGATGCCGAGCCGTGGCAGAAGCTGCTTACCGCCTCCCGCAACGCGCTGGGCGACCGCTACTGCCGGGTGGACGAACTGCGCCGGGCGATCGAGGACCTGCCGGCGGCGCAGTACGACCTGCCCTATTTCGAGAAGTGGGCCTGCGCGCTGGCGAACCTCTACGTCGAGAAGGGGCTGTTCACCCGCGAGGAGCTGACGGCGAAGATGGACGCGGTGCGGCGGCGGATGCGCGAGGCGGCATGAGCCTGAGATACGCCGTCGGCGACCGGGTCACCATCAAGCGGACGCACCCACCCGGCCACCGCCGCACGCCGTTCTACATCCGCGGCAAGACCGGCGTGATCGAGCGCTACGCCGGCGCCTTCCCCAACCCGGAGGAGCTGGCCTACGGATTCGACGGGCTGCCGGCGCGCCCGCTCTACCGGGTGCGCTTCAGACAGAAGGACATCTGGCCGAAATACGACGGGCCGGAACACGACACCCTCGACCTCGAGGTCTTCGAGCACTGGCTGGAGCCGGCGTGACCGGCACGGCGCGAAGGAGCAGGCGATGAGCGACGAACGCGACACCCACGGCCACGCGCACGGCCACGACCACCCGCACGACCACAACCATCCGCACGAGGCGATCGAGGCCGACGAGTCGGCCAACGAGTTCGCGGTGATGGCCGAGGCGATGAAGGAGCTCCTGATCGAGCACGGCTACATCACCGCCGACGACGTGCGCACCGCGCTGGAGTACATGGACAGCCGCGACCCCGCGATGGGCGCGCGGGTGGTCGCCAAGGCGTGGACCGACCCGACCTTCAAGGCGCGGCTGATCGACGACGCGCCGTCGGCGTGCAAGGAGCTCGGCATCGACGTCAGCCCCGCGCACCTCGTGGTGGTGGAAAACACGCCGCAGATCCACAACGTCATCGTCTGCACGCTGTGCTCGTGCTACCCGCGCACGCTGCTGGGCCTGCCGCCCGACTGGTACAAGTCGCGCGCCTACCGCTCGCGCGTGGTGATCGAGCCGCGCACGGTGCTGAAGGAGTTCGGCACCGAGCTGCCCGGCAACGTCACCGTGCGGGTGCACGATTCCAACGCCGACCTGCGCTACATCGTGCTGCCGATGCAGCCCAAGGGCACCGAGGGCTGGAGCGAGGACAGGCTCGCCGCCCTGGTCAGCCGCGACGCCATGGTCGGCGTCACGCTGCCGCACGCTTGACCGCAAGGGAGCGACATCGATGCCGCGCGCGCGCCTGCGCCATCTCGCCATCCTGACCGAGGACGTCGACAAGCTGGTGAAGTTCTACATGGACTCCTTCGGCATGGAGATTGTGGACGGGGTCGGCACCGCCACCTACCTGACCGACGGCCACATCAACCTCGCGATCATCCCGATCGGGCCGGAGCGCGAGATCGAGGGCGACCACCTGAGGGTCGGCATCAACCACTTCGGCTTCGAGGTGGAGAGCGTCGCGGAGGTGGCGCCGGTTGCGCTCGGCTCCGGCGCCTCCGACCAGGTGCGCAAGCGCCCGCCCAACCGCGAGGCCGAGTATCGCGTCCACGACCCCGACGGCAACCCGATCGACCTGTCCCAGCACGGCTGGCCGCACTGACCCGGCGCTGATGCATCGACGGTGCGAGGGGGCGGGCGACGAACCCGCCCCTTTTTTATTTCGGGCGGCCTATGTGGTCTGCGGCCGTGCGGGCGCGGGACGGGCGGGCATCCAGGTGGCGAGCACGATGCCGCCGAGGATCAGCGCCGCCGCGGCGATGTGGAACCAGGCGAACGTCTCGCCCAGGAACAGTATCGCGAACAGCGAGCCGAACACGGGGTAGAGGTTGCCGAGATAGCCGGCCGCCGCCGCGCCCGCCCGCAGGACGCCCAGGTTCCACAGGGTGAACCCGAACACGCTGGCGACGACGCCGACATAGGCGAGCAGCGCGATCGTCGTCGGGTTCAGCGGCATGGTGCCGACGGTGGCCATCTCCCACGCCAGCAGCGGCGCCAGCGCCACGAGACCGACCACGAACATCACCACCTGGAAGCCCATCAGGTCCATGCCGGGCGGCATCTTGCGCAGCAGCAGGATGTGCCCCGCCCACATGACGATGGCGCCCATGATCCACACGTCGCCGACATTGAGCTGCAGCCGCAACAGCACGGACGGGTCGCCGCGCCCGACGATCAGCACCAGCCCGCCGAAGCACAGCACGATGCCGGCGACCTGGCGCGGGGTGATCCGGCTGCGGAAGAACAGCCATGCGCCAGTCAGCACCATCGCCGGCAGCGCGCCCGCCATCAGCGACCCCTGCACCGCCGTCGTCGTCTGCAGCCCGATGTAGTAGAACGTGTTGAAGCCGGCGATGGCGACCAGGCCGATCGCGACGCAGAACCGCCAGTGCCGGACGTAGAGCAGGCGGTCCCGGCGCAGGCCGCGCAGCGCGAACGGCAGCACCACCACCAGCGCAATGGTCCAGCGCGCGAAGTTCAGCGCGACCGGCGGGATGTCGACCGACGACGCGGCTCGGCCGATCACCGCATTGCCGCCCCACAGGGCGACGGCGAGGATCGCGAAGACGTAACCCCAGGCGCTGCGGCTCATGTGCCTGTCTAGCCCAGCCGCAGCGGCGGGTCCACCTTGGTCATGTTGTCGCAGCGACGCGGCCGCATGCGGCCGCGCGTCGTCGGCCGCCTTATCTTCGATTTCCATGGACGATGGGACCAGGACCTGGTCGGCCGCGTCTGAAACGGCCGAATGCGTGAGCGCCCCGCCGCGGCCGACCCGGCCGGTGGTGGTTTGGGACCTACCGACGCGCGTCTTCCACTGGACCGTCGTCGGCGCCGTGCTGCTGGGCTGGCTGACCGCCGAAGCGCCCGGCATCTGGTTCGCGCTGCACAAGCTCGCCGGCTTCGTAATCCTGGTCGCGCTGCTGTTCCGCGTGGTGTGGGGCATCGGCGGCAGCCGCCATTCGCGCTTCAGCGACTTCATCTATTCGTGGCCCGCGGTGCGGGCGCAGGTTGCGGACGCCATCCGTCTCCGCGCGCGGCCGCACGTGGGGCACACGCCCGCCGGCGGCTGGATGATCGTCGCGCTGCTGCTGACATTGGCCACGATCGCGATTTCCGGCCTGTTCGCCGCCGCGCGCGATGTCGCCGGCCCGCTGGCGGCCGTGCTGCCCGCGGCGCTGTCGCACCTCGCGAAGGAAGTGCACGAGACCGCGTTCAACATCCTGCTGTTCCTTGTCGTCGTGCATGTCTGCGGCGTCGTCGCAGAAGCCGCGCTGACCGGCGCGCGGCTGGTGCGTGCGATGTGGACCGGCCGCAAGGACCTGACGCCCGAGCAGGCGGCGGGGGAAGGGCGCCTCGTCGCCGTACGTTGGGCGGTCGCCGCGGCGGTCGCGGCCGCGGTGCTCGTCCTCGGCGCGTTCGGCTGACCGATGGGCCGCTGGCTGATCTGGGCCGGCCTCAACGGCCTGATCGCTGTGGCGGCCGGCGCTTTCGCCGCGCATGCGCTGCAGGCGACGCTGGAGCCGAAGGCGCTCGGGTGGATCGAGACTGCCTCGCGCTACGAGCTTGCGCATGCGCTGGCGCTGCTTTGGGTCGCGGTCCTGGCGCGCGACGACGTCTCGCCGTGGATCGCCCGCGCCGGTTGGCTGTTCGCCGCCGGCACGGTGCTGTTCTGCGGCAGCCTCTACGCGCTCGCCTTCACCGGGATGCGTCCGTTCGCGTGGGTCACGCCGCTCGGCGGGCTTGCCTTCCTCGCCGGCTGGGCCGCGCTGATCGCGGCGGGGCTCGCCGCGAAGCGTCGCTAGAGCTTTATCCGATCAGGTTTGATCGGATACCGCTCTCGGTTCTTCGTTGGTCGCATTCTCTGCGGCGAACCGGATTCCACTTCGCCGGATAATGCTCTAGGCCGCCTCGGCGCCGTAGTACAGCATCACGGCGTGCTTTGCCTCGGCGAAGAACAGCCAGCGCTCCACCAGCACGCCGGCCGAGGCAGATAGCGCCGCCGCCGCCATGCACGGGATGGCAAGCCAGCCGGGCGCGTCCATGCCGGCAAGCACCAGCACGAACGGCACCGCGAACAGGCACACGAAGGCGATGCGCCGCAGCTTCGCCGCGTGGCGGCGCGCGACGGTGAACCCCATCTCGGTCTGGACGTAGTTCTCCTGCGTGTTCGGCGGGTCGAGCAGGCGCACCTTGCCGATCGCGCCGAGGCCGGTCGCGGACTCGACCGTCGCCGGCCCGCGCGTCGTGTCGATGAAGCGCCAGTAGGTTCGCTTCAGCCAGAACGCGAGGATGATGGCGCCGACGCAGACCAGCGCCACCCACGGCGTCCAGTAGCCGAAGATGCGCACCAGCGCGCCGAACCACAGCGCGCCGGTCATCAGCGACAGCGCCAGGTAGTTGGGCAGCACATGGCGGTTGTGCCAGGCGTGGACCGGCTTCAGCGAGGCGTAGATCATCGCGGTGCAGACCACCGTGACGGCCGCGCACACGGCGGCGACGAGCCCGAACGCCGCCCAGACGCCGCGGTTGTCGCCGAGGAACACCCAGCCGATCGCGAACAGCCCCGCCGGCACGTAGGTCGCGACCGAGGCGACGCCTTCGCGCGACAGCCACGAGGTGCGCCACTGCGAGAACGCCCGCCACGCCCGCTCGGGATGGCCGAGATGGAACGTGGACGACAGCAGGCCGAAGGTGATCGCGCCGAGCGACAGCCCGAACCCGATCAGCCCCAGCCACAGATCCGGCGGCAGCGTGCCGGCCGCGGCGAACACCGCCATCAGCGCGAGCAGGCCGTAGCCGGCGCCGGAGGCGGTGGTGAAGAAGATGACGGAATAGGCTGGATGCACGGAGCGGGCTTTTCGTCGTGGTTGGGTTGGCGGAACGAGGCAGGCGTGGTGTCCGTGGCTACCCCTCCCCCCGACCGCCTCCCGCAAGGGGAGGGGGAGCAAAGCCCTCCCCCTCGACGGGGGAGGGTTGGGTGGGGGTGACGCCGCGGCCCCGAAGCTTGACCGTGAGGCGCCGCGTCATCGCGACAGCACCGCGTCGATCCACTTGAGGAAGCGGTTGCCGCCGCCCGTCTCGGCCGGCTCCAGCCGCGCCGGCGCGCCGGTGCAGCCGGCGGCGGTCTTCGGCGCGCGGGGCGGCAGGTACTTGTTGACCGGCTTGTAGCCCATCTCCGCCATCAGGTCGAAGCCGCCGCGCTCGGCGACCAGCTTCGAGACGTCGGAGTCCGGATCGCCGAGGTCGCCGAAATGGCGCGCCGATGCCGGGCAGGTCGCGACGCAGGCCGGCACGCGGTCGATCTCGTCGAGGTTCTCGTTGTAGATGCGGTCGATGCACAGCGTGCACTTCTTCATCACGCCGGCGTCGTCGTCGAACTCGCGCGCGCCGTAGGGGCAGGCCCACGAGCACAGCTTGCAGCCGATGCAGACGTCCTCGTTGACCAGCACGATGCCGTCCTCGGCCCGCTTGTAGGACGCGCCGGTCGGGCACACGGTGACGCATTGCGGCGTCTCGCAATGCAGGCACGAGCGCGGGAAGTGGACGGTGCGCGATTTCGCGCCCTCGCCGGCCTCGAAAGTGTGGATCCGGTTGAACCATACGCCCGCGGCTTGCGCGCCGTACGGGTCGCGGTCGGGCAGCGGCGCGGAATGGCCGCCGGTGTTCCACTCCTTGCAGTTGACCGCGCAGGCGTGGCAGCCGACGCAGGTGTCGAGGTCGATGACGAGCCCGAGCTTCTTCGCCGACGGGCTGGCGGGCAGCGCGGTCATCGGTCTTCACCGTTCGGCCGCCGCGGCTTGAAGCCGCGGCCGTAGCGCAGGATCGGCGGCCGCTTCGGCATGGTCGGCGGCGGCTTGAGCGGCGGGAAGCGCGGCACGGTCTCGCCGGCCTCCACCTCGTCGGCCTTCTCGATGCGCACCCGCAGGTCGTACCACGCCGCCTGTCCGGTGACGGGATCGGAGTTGGAATACCGGTAGCCGTCCTCGCGCGCCGGCAGCAGCTCGGCGATCACGTGGTTGAGCAGGAAGCCGCGGGTCGCCTCCGGCGCATCGGCGTCGAGATTCCATGCCCCGGCCCGCTTGCCGATCGCGTTCCACGTCCAGGCGGTGTCGGCGTTGACCCCCTCCATCAGCCGGACCTGGACCTTGATGCGGCCGTGGTGGCTGGTCACCCACACCCAGTCGTCGTCGCCGATGCCGAGCTGCGTCGCCTTGGCGCGGTTCATGTAGAGCCGATTGGCGCCGTGGATCTGGCGCAGCCAGGCGTTCTGCGAGCCCCAGGAGTGGTACATCGCCATCGGCCGCTGGGTCAGCGCGTGCATCGGGAAATCGGCGTTGTTGACCGCGTCCTCCTCGAACGGCGTGTACCAGATCGGCAGCGGGTCGAAATAGGCCTCGATCCGCGCCTTGTGCTGCGCCGGCGGCTGCTTGGCGCCATGGCCGCGGGCGGCCAGGCGGAACCTCTGAATCGGCTCGGAATAGATCTGCAGCACGATCTGGTCGGCCTTGCCGATCCAGCCCATCGACGCCGCGTACTCCAGGTAGCCCTTGTTGGCGTGCTTGTAGTAGCGCTGGTCGTCGGGCAGCCGGTAGTGCCAGAAGCACTGGTGCTCCAGGTAGTGCTCGAGCTGGCGCGGGTTGGTGGCGCCGACGCCGTGGCTGTCGCCGTTGCCGCGCCAGCCGGCCAGCATGCCGATGCCGGGCGCGCGCTCGTGGTTGGCCATGTAGTCGGCGTAGCCGCCGGGATAGCGGGCGCCGCCGTCCTCGCGCAGCAGGCCGGGCAGGCCCAGCCGGGCGCCGAGGTCGATCAGCACGTCCTGGAACGGGCGCACGTCGCGCTCAGGCTTTACCACCGGCTGGCGGATCGAATCGGCCGGGCCGTCGGCCTCGCAGATCGGGCGGTCGAGCAGCGAGATGCAGTCCCAGCGCTCCAGGTACGTCGTGTCGGGCAGCACCAGGTCGGCGTAGGGCACCATCTCGGAGAAGTAGGCGTCGGCATAGATCAGCCGCGGGATGCGGTATTCGCCAGTCGCCGGATCCTTGTCGGTCAGCATCCGCATGGTGCCCGATGTGTTCATCGACGAGTTCCAGCTCATGTTCGCCATGTACATGAACAAGGTGTCGATCGGGTACGGGTCGCCCTTCCACGCGTTGGCGATCACCATGTGCATGACGCCGTGCGCGGCGACCGGGGCCTCCCACGAATACGCCTTGTCGATGCGCCGAGGCGTGCCGTCGTCGTCGACCAGCAGGTCCTCCGGGCCGGTCGGGAAGCCGAGCGGCGGGCCGCCCATCGGCTTGCCGGGGCCGATCTGGTCGGCGCGGCCGGCCGGCTTCTGTGCCGGCGGGATCGGCTTGGGGAACGGCGGCTTGTAGCGGAAGCCGCCGGGGACGTCGATCGAGCCCAGCAGCATCTGCAGCAGGTGGATCGCCCGGCAGGTGTGGAAGCCGTTGGAGTGGGCGGAGATGCCGCGCATCGCGTGCATCGCGACCGGGCGGCCGATCATCTTCTCCTGCCGCCGGCCGGCCCAGTCGGTCCACGCGACGTCGAGGGTGATCTCCTCGGCGAACGCGGCGTGCGCGAGCTCCGCGGCGATGCGCCGGATGGTGTCGGCGTCGATGCCGGTGCGCTGCGCGACGCGGTCCGGCGAATACGCGTCGTCGAGGTAGCGCGCGGCCATCAGCTGGAATGCCGGCACCGCGCGGCGGCCGTCGGCGAGCGTGACGTCGCCGGCCAGCGCCGGCGACACGTCGGGGCGCAGCGCGCTCGCCAGCGCGTTCGCCTGTTTGTCCCAGCACAGCGGCGCGCCGCTCTCGTCGCGCGCGAACAGGCCGTCGTCGGCCGCGCCCGGCGCCTGGATCACCAGCCACGGCGCGTTGGTGTAGCGGACGAGGTAGTCGAGGTCGACCTTGTTCGCCTTGAGGATCTCGTGGATCAGCGCGAAGACCAGCAGGCCGTCGGTGCCCGGCCGGATGCCCAGCCATTCGTCGGCGATCGCGGAATAGCCGGTCTTGATCGGGTTGACCGAGACGAACTTGGCGCCGCGCTTCTTCAGCTTGCCAAGCCCAATCTTGATCGGGTTGGAATCGTGGTCCTCGGCGACGCCGAACATCAGGAAATAACGGGTCAGGTCCCAGTCGGGCTCGCCGAACTCCCAGAACGACCCGCCGATGGAATACAACCCGGCGGCCGCCATGTTGACCGAGCAGAAGCCGCCGTGCGCGGCGTAGTTCGGGGTGCCGAATTGCGTCGCCCACCACCCCGTCAGCGCCTGGCTCTGGTCGCGGCCGGTGAAGAAGGCGAGCTTGCGCGGGTCGCTGGCCCGGATCGCGCCCAGCCATTCGACGGCCAGCGCCATCGCCTCGTCCCATTCGATCTCGCGGAACTCGCCGGCGCCGCGCTCGCCGACCCGCAGCAGCGGCTTCGACAGCCGCGCCGGCGAATAATGCTGCATGATGCCGGCGGAACCCTTGGCACACAGCACGCCGCGGTTCACCGGGTGGTTCCGGTTGCCCTCGATGTAGCGGATCGAGCCGTCCTTCAGGTGCACCTTGATGCCGCAGCGGCAGGCGCACATGTAGCAGGTCGTATACTTGACCTCGTCGGCAACCTTGGGGGAGGTGTCGATCCGCTCCGGGGCGGGGTCGATGATCTCGCGCAACATCCGTGGCATGAACCGGCTACCAGACGCGGGGGCGGTACGAATAGAAAACTTTTCCCTCCCGGTCAAATCCGGCGCGCGTGTATTCTCCGCCGGGCGCGATCATTAGACGGCTATGTGACGCGCGCGGCCGGCAGGGCAAGTCATTGGTTTGGCGAGGGGACATGAACGCCGCGATCATACCCTTCTTCCACGAGCGCACCAACACCGTCACCTATGTCGTTTCCGACCCGGCGACGCGGCGTGCCGCGGTGATCGACCCGGTGCGCGACTACGACGCCGCCAGCGGGCGCACCGGCCGCGGGTCGGTGGACACGGTGATCGATCGGGTGCGGGCCGACGGCCTGGCCGTGGACTGGGTGCTGGAGACCCACGTCCACGCCGACCATCTCAGCGCCGCGCCGCTGGTCAAGGCGGCGCTGGGCGGGCGCATCGGCATCGGCGCCCGCGTGGTGGAGGTGCAGAAGACCTTCGGCGCGCTGTTCAACGTCGAGCCCGGGTTCGCGCCCGACGGCCGCCAGTTCGACCACCTGTTCGGCGACGGCGAGACGTTCGCGATCGGCGGGCTGCAGGGGCGCGTGCTGCACACCCCCGGCCACACCCCGGCCTGCGTCAGCTACGTGATCGGCGACGCAGTGTTCGTCGGGGACACGATCTTCATGCCCGATTCAGGCACCGCACGCTGCGACTTCCCCGGCGGCGACGCCGCCACGCTCTACCGCTCGATCCGCCGCCTGCTCGACCTGCCGCCGGCCACGCGCATGTTCCACTGCCACGACTACGGCGCCGGCGGCAAGCGGCCGGTCGCGTGGGAGACCACGGTCGCGGCGCAGCGCGCCGGCAACATCCACGTCAGGGACGGCGTGACGGAGGCGGAATTCGTCGCGATGCGCCGCGAACGCGACGCGACGCTCGCCATGCCGGCGCTGATCGCCCCCTCGGTCCAGGTCAACATCCGCGCCGGCAACCTGCCGCCGCCGGAAGGCAACGGCAAGGTCTACCTCAAGGTACCGGTGGATTCGCTGTAGGGCGGTCCGGGCAAGCCCGAACGCCTCGCGGCGTCGGTCTCCAGGTGCGCGTCCGCCGCAGAACCGCGGCCGGCTATTCCGCCGCGTGCGGCTGGCGCTCCATCTGCGACAGGCGCTGGGCGACGTGGTTGATCGGGCGGGTAAAGCGGGCGAGCAGCAAATAGAGCGCCGGGATCAGGAACAGGGTAAACACGGTGGCCACCAGCACGCCGCCGATGATGACGACGCCGATGGCGCTGCGGCTCTCCGCCCCGGCGCCGGCGGCGATGGCGAGCGGCAGGGCGCCGACGACGGTGGCGATCGAGGTCATCAGGATCGGGCGCAGCCGGATCACCGAGGCCTCCAGCACCGCGTCGTAGATGCTCTTGCCGTCGTCGCGCAGCTGGTTGGCGAACTCCACGATCAGGATGCCGTTCTTGGCCATCAGCCCGATCAGCAGGATCATCCCGATCTGGCTGTAGATGTTGAGGCTGTAGCCGACCAGCAGCAGCGCCGCCAGGCTGCCGGTCACCGCGATCGGCACCGACAGCATGATGATCAGCGGGTGGATGTAGCTCTCGAACTGCGCCGCCAGCACCAGGAACACCACCAGCAGCGCCAAGCCGAAGGTGAAGTAGAGGCTGTCGCTGGATTCCTTGAAGTCGCGGCTCTCGCCCTGCCAGCTCACCACCGCCTCGGCCGGCAGCACGTCCCTGGTCATCGCCTCGAGCTCGGTGATCGCCTGGCCGAGCGGGTAGCCGGGCGCGAGCGAGGCCTGGACCGTGATCGAGCGCAGGCGGTCGGTGCGGTTGAGCTCCTGCGGGCCGGCCGCCTCGCCGATGGACACGAGGTTTGACAGCGGGATGAGCTGGCCCGAGGTCGCCGAGCGCACGAACACGTTGGTCAGGTCGCGCGTCGAGCGGCGGTTCTCGAACGTCGCCTGGGCGATCACCTTGTATTCCTCGCCCTTGTCGACATAGGTGCCGACCTCGCGCGAGCCAAACATCACCTCCAGGGTGCGGCCGATCTGGTCGAGTGAGACGCCGAGGTCGGCGGCGCGCAGCCGGTCGATCGCCACGCGGATCTCCGGCTTGTTCTCCTGGTAGTTGGAGGTGACGTTGAGGAAGCGCGGCTCCTCGCGCATCCGCGCCATCATGCGGTCGCGCCACTGCACCAGCGTCTCGTAGTCCGACCCGCCGAGGACGAGCTGGATCGGCGGGCGGAAGCCGCGCTGGCCCAGGCTCGGCGGATTGACCGGGAACGCGCGCACGCCGGGGATGGCGTTGATCTTCGGCGCTACGTCCTTGACGATGTCCTGCTGCTTGCGCTCGCGCTCCGACCAGTCGGTCAGCTTGACGAACAGGTGCCCGGTGTTGACCGGCGCCGGGCGCTGCAGCCCGGGCGCGACGTTGCCCATGATCACGGTGGCCTCGCCGCGCTCGATCAAGGGCTGCAGGATCTGCTCGATCTTGGCGACGTGGTCGCGCGTGTATTCCATCGACGCGCCTTCCGGCGCGGTGACCGGCACGATCAGGTAGCCGCGGTCCTCGGTCGGCACGAACTCCTTGGGCAGCTGCATGAACAGCGTGTAGGACAGCGCCATGCCGCCGGCGCTGACCGCGATGATCAGCAGCGGCGCCCGCAGCGCGCCGCGCAGCAGCCAGCGGTAGCCGTTGATCATGCCCTCGAACACCGGCTCGGTGATCTTGTAGAGGAAGCTCTCGCCGGTCACCGGGCGCAGCAGCTTCGAGCACATCATCGGCGTCAGCGACAGCGCGACGAAGCCGGAGAACAGCACGGCCGCGGCCAGCGCGATGCCGAACTCGGTGAACAGCCGGCCGGTGTTGCCCTCCATGAACGAAAGCGGCACGAAGACCGACGCCAGCACCAGCGTCGTCGCGATCACCGCGAAGGCGATCTGGCGGCCGCCGCGGATGGCGGCCAGCAGCGGCGGCTCGCCCTCTTCGATCCGCCGGTGGATGTTCTCCAGCACCACGATCGCGTCGTCGACGACGATGCCGATCGCCAGCACGAAGGCGAGCAGGGTCAGCACGTTGATCGAGAAGCCGAACGCCGACAGCACGACGAACGAGCCGACGATCGACACCGGGATGGCGACCGCCGGGATGATCGTGGCGCGCACAGAGCGCAGGAAGATGAAGATCACGCCGACCACCATGGCCAGCCCGATGGCGAGCGCGTGGTTGACCTCGAAGATCGAGCGGTCGACGAAGGTGGATTCGTCGTAGCCGACGGCGACGTCGATGCCGGGCGGCAGGGTCGGCTGCAGCAGCGCCATCTCCGCCTTGGCGCCGTTGGCGACGTCGAGGGTGTTGGCGGTGGACTGCTTCACGACGCCGACGCCGATCGCGGAGCGGCCGTT
Source organism: Rhodospirillaceae bacterium (assembly GCA_050249455.1). Lineage (GTDB taxonomy): Bacteria > Pseudomonadota > Alphaproteobacteria > MPNO01 > VGEU01 > JBFWQM01. The sequence goes on from JBFWQM010000002.1 coordinate 77,537, forward strand.
GGAGCGCATTTCGCTGCGCGTGTCCTCGGGCGCCAGCTCGACCTGGGCGATCTCGCCCAGCCGGATCTGATAGCCCGACTTGTTCGCTACGACGACACGGGCGAACTGGTCGGGGGTGCGCAGCCGCGCGTCGGTCTTGACCGTGAACTCGCGCGCGGTGCTCTCCAGCCGCCCGCCCGGCAGCTCGACGTTGTTGCGCCGGACGGCGGCCTCCAGGTCCTCCACCGTCAGGCCGCGCGCCGACATCGCCTGGCGGTCGAGCCAGATGCGGATGGCGAACCGCCGCTCGCCGCTGATGTAGACGTTGGCCACGCCCGGCACGATCGACAGCCGGTCGAGCAGGCGGCGCTGCGCGATGTCGGTCAGCTCCAGGTGGCTGAACCGGTCGCTGGTCATCAAGAACCACACGATGGCGCGCGCGTCGGAATCGATCTTGGCGATGCGCGGCTGCTCGATCGCGTCGGGCAAGCGGTTGAGGACGCGGAAGACGCGGTCGCGCACGTCGTTGGCCGCCGCCTCGACGTCTCGCGCCAGGGTGAACTCGATCTGGACCTGCGACCGCTCCTCGCGGCTGGTCGAGGTGATGGTCTTGATGCCCTCGATGCCGGCGACGGACGCCTCGATGATCTCGGTGACCTGGGACTCGACGACGTCGTTGGACGCGCCCTTGTAGACCGTGGTCACCGAGACGATGGGCGGGTCGATCGCAGGATACTCGCGCACCGGCAGCCGCATCAGCGAGGCGATGCCCAGCACCACCAGCAGGAGGCTCATCACCGTCGCGAAGACCGGCCGCTTGATCGAGGTGTCGGACAGGACCATCGACGGGCTCTCTGCGCTGGCCTAGGAGGCCGCTTCGGGGGTGACCGGCTGGCCGTTGCGGACCTTCTGGATACCGCGGGTGATCACCACGTCCTGCGGGCCGAGTCCGTTCACGATCTCGACGTAGCCGACCTGGCGGGCGCCGACGCTGACTTCCTTGCGCATGGCGCGGCCGTTGACCACGGCGAAGACGAAGTGCTTGGTGCCTTCCGGGACGATCGCCTCCTCGGGGATCAGGAGGGCGTTCTCGCGGCGGTCGAGCGTCAGCTCGACGTTCATGAACTGGCCGGGCCGCAGCGTCTCCTCCGCGTTGGGGAAGATGGCGTTGACCCGGATCGAGCGCGTCGCGGGGTCGATGCGCGTGTCGATCACCGAGACCTCGCCCTGGAAGGCGCGGTTCTCCACCCCCGGCGAGGTCGCCTTCACCGGCACGCCGGCGCGCAGCCGCGACAGCGCCGTCTCCGGCACCGAGAACTCGACCTTGATCACCGAGATGTCGTCCAGCGTGGTGATCGCCGTCCCGGGCGGCACCAGCGCGCCCAGGCTGACCTGGCGCAGCCCGACGCGGCCGTTGAACGGCGCCGTGATACGCAGGTCGTCGAGCCGCGCCTCGGCCATCTTGAGCCGGGCGTCGGCGGCGCGCGACTGCTGCTCCAGCTCGTCGATGCGGGCCTCGGACATGGTCAGGTTGCGCAGCTGCTTGGCGCGGCTCAGCCGGGTGCGCGCCTCGTCGCGCTGGGCGCGCACGTTCTCCAGGTCGGCGCGGCGCTCGCCGCTGTCGAGCTCGACCAGCACGGTCCCGGCGGCGACCTTCTGGCCCTCGCGGAAGTTGATCTTCGCGACGATGCCGGTCTGCTTGGCGGTGATCGTCACCGCCTCGTTGGCGCGCGCGGTGCCGACGGATTCGATCTGGTCGATGACGACGTCGCGGCGGACCGGCGCCACCACCACCGTCAGCGGCGGACCGGCCGGCTGGCCGCGGCCGCGCATCTCCTGCCCGGCGGCAGGGGCGGCATTGGCGCCGCCAGCGACCGGGCCGGTGGCATGGCGGGCGCCGCCGCGGTCGGAAAGCAGCAGCCAGCCGCCGATTCCGCCCGCGATCACGACTGCGACGATGGCGACTTGTACCAGACGACGCATCCGCTCCGCTTTCCGGGCCTGCGCCCGCGCAAGATGGCCCCGGCGCATTCTGCGCCGCGGCAGGCTCGACTCTTCGGCGTGGTCGCAGGCAACGCACGGCGCGAGCGGGCGCTCGCTGGCGCCAGCGCACGGGCGTCGTCTCCGTGCCGTGGCGACCTCGGCTGCAGACTCGGCTTCGCGGCAATCATAGATCGAAATGCGAGTAAAGAGTCAACGAATGACACGCGATTTCGCACCGCCGCGACAACTTCTCGCGAAAAATCAAGTCGGGACGATGCCGGACTGCCGCGAAAGGCATCGCAACCGCCCCCCGGAATGCCTATAGTCTTGGCATTCCCCACGAAATGCGGAAGCGATGCTGGTCTTTCATCACCCGAGCGCGCTGGAGCACGACACCGGCGGCGGCCATCCCGAGCGGGCCGACCGGGTCCGGGCGGTCGAGGCGGCGCTCGACCGCAGCGGCATCCATCTGACCCGGCGGGAGGCGCCGCGCGCCTCCCTGGACCACCTGGTCCGGGTGCACCGGCCGGAATACGTCGACGCCCTGCTGGAGGCGGTTCCCGCGCACGGCCTCGTCATGGTGGACGGCGACACGATCCTGTCGCCGGCGTCGGGCGAGGCGGCGCTGCGGGCGGCCGGCGGCCTTGTCGCGGCGGTCGATGCGGTGTTGGGCGGCGAGGCGACGACCGCGTTCTGCATCGCCCGGCCCCCCGGCCACCATGCCGAGCCGGCGCGCGGCATGGGCTTCTGCCTGTTCAACAACGTCGCCGTCGGCGCCGCCCACGCCCGTATCGCCCACGGCGTCAGCCGGGTCGCGATCGTAGATTTCGACGTCCACCACGGCAACGGCACCCAGGCGATCTTCGAGCACGATTCCTCGGTCTTCTTCGCCTCCACCCACGAATACCCCCTCTATCCCGGCACCGGGGCGAGCGGCGAGCGCGGCGTCGGCAACATCCTCAACGTGCCGCTGCGGCCGCGGTCGGGCTCCGCCCAGTTCCGCAATGCGATCGAGGAAGCCGTCCTGCCGGCGCTGCGCGCGTTCGAGCCGGAGTTCCTGATGATCTCCGCCGGCTTCGACGCGCACGAGCGCGATCCCCTGTCCACGCTGCAGCTGACGGAGGACGACTACGCCTGGGTGACGCGCCGGCTGCGCGAGGTGGCGGAGGCGTCCTGCGGCGGCCGCATCGTCTCCACCCTCGAAGGCGGCTACGACCTTGCCGCGCTCGGCGCCAGCGCCACGGCGCACGTGCGCGAGCTAGTGTGATTCTGCAACACCTGCGTCATATTTGCCGAGGCGGCGCGCCGGTTGCCTTGCCCGGACGATGCCGCGTCACTACACTCCGCGCCAACGAGGTAAGGCAGTAGGAATGGCGGAACGCAGGAACCTCAAGGACATCGTGGGGATGTCCTTCGAAGATGCGCTTGCGGAGCTCCAGGCGATCGTCACGCGCCTCGAGAAGGGGGAGGCGAAGCTGGAGGAGGCGATCGCCGCCTATGAGCGCGGCATGGAGCTGAAGAAGCACTGCGAGGGCAAGCTCGGCGAGGCGAAGGCGACGGTCGAGAAGATCACCGTGACGGCAACCGGCGAGGCGCGCCTGGAGCCGGCCGGCGACCTCGCCGTCTGATCCGTTGGCCACCTTGGTGTTGCGTGACACGTACTAGCACGATCAAGCAGGCAGCGCCGGCCGCGACGCTGGACCAGGCGCTCACGGAATCCGCCGCGCTGGTCGAGGCGGTGCTGGAGCGCGTGCTGCCGCCGGCGGACGGCCCGGTGGCGCGCCTCTATGGCGCGATGCGCTATTCCACCCTGGGCGCCGGCAAGCGGCTGCGCCCGTTCCTGGTGCTCGCCGGGGCGCGCATGTGCGGCGCCGACGATGCGCGCGCCCTGCGGGTCGGCGCGGCGGTCGAGCTCATCCACACCTATTCGCTGATCCACGACGACCTGCCGGCGATGGACGACGACGACCTGCGCCGCGGCAAGCCGTCGTGCCACGTCGCCTATGACGAGGCGACCGCCATTCTGGCCGGCGACGCCCTCCTGACCCTGGCGTTCGAGGTGCTGGCCGAGCCGGCGACGCATCCCGACGGCGCCGTGCGCTGCGACCTGGTGCGCGCGCTGGCCGACGCCGCGGGCGGCCGCGGCATGGTGGCAGGCCAGGTGCTCGACCTGGCCGGGGAGCACGGCGAGGCCGACCTCGCCGCGATCACCCGGATGGAGCGCCTGAAGACCGGCGCCCTGATTGCCTTCTCGTGCGAGGCCGGCGCCATGGTCGCCGGCGCCGGCGCCGAGGATCGGGCCGCGCTGAAGGCCTATGGCAGCGACCTGGGGCTTGCCTTCCAGGTGGTCGACGACCTTCTTGACGTGGAAGGCGTTGAGGCCGCAGTCGGCAAGAAGGTCGGCAAGGACGCCGCCGCCGGCAAGGCGACGTTCGTGGCCGCGCTTGGCGTGCGCGCCGCCCGCGCCAAGGCTCAGGAGCTGATCGACGGCGCCACCGCGCGCCTCGACCGCTTCGGCGACTCGGCGGCGCTGTTCCGCGACGTGGCGCGTTTCGTGTTGGATCGCAAGGCCTAAGGAGACCGATCGGTGGGTAATCAGGAACCGCGGCCGCATCTCGATCGGGTAGGGGAACCGAAGGACATCCGCGACTGGGATGCCGAGGCGCTGAAGGCGCTCGCCGACGAGCTGCGCGCGGAGACCATCGACGCGGTGTCGGAGACCGGCGGACATCTCGGCGCCGGGCTCGGCGTCGTCGAGCTGACGGTCGCGCTGCACCACCTGTTCGACACCCCCGAGGACATCCTGATCTGGGACGTCGGCCACCAGTGCTATCCGCACAAGATCCTGACCGGCCGGCGGCCACGCATCCGCACCCTGCGCCAGGGCGGCGGGCTGTCGGGGTTCACCAAGCGGTCCGAGAGCGTCTACGACCCGTTCGGCGCGGCGCATTCCTCGACCTCGATCTCCGCCGGCCTCGGCTTCGCCGTGTCGCGCGACCTGCAGGCCAAGAAGAACCGGGTGGTCGCCGTGATCGGCGACGGCGCGATGTCGGCCGGCATGGCCTACGAGGCGATGAACAATGCCGGCGCGATGGCGACCCGGCTGATCGTTATCCTCAACGACAACGACATGTCGATCGCGCCGCCGGTCGGCGCGATGAGCGCCTACCTGTCGAAGCTCGTCTCGTCGAAGCCGTACCGCAACCTGCGGCATTTGACCCGCGACCTGGCCAAGAAGTTCCCGCGCTCGATCGAGACCGCGGTCAAGCGGGCGGAGGAATACGCCCGCGGCCTGCTGACCGGCGGCACCCTGTTCGAGGAGCTCGGCTTCTACTACGTCGGGCCGATCGACGGGCACAACCTCGACCACCTGCTGCCGGTGCTGCGCAACGTGCGCGACGACGAGGAGGTCGGCCCCATCCTGGTCCACGTCGTGACCCAGAAGGGCAAGGGCTACCCGCCGGCGGAAGCGTCCGCCGACAAGTACCACGGCGTCGGCCGGTTCGACGTCGTCACCGGCACCCTGGAGAAGGCGAAGCCCAACGCGCCCGCCTACCAGACCGTGTTCGGCGAATCGCTGATCAAGGAAGCGGCCAAGGACGACAAGATCGTCGCCATCACCGCCGCCATGCCGTCCGGCACCGGCATCAACCTGTTCGAGAAGGCGTTCCCGCGGCGCACCTTCGACGTCGGCATCGCCGAGCAGCATGCGGTGACCTTCGCCGCCGGCATGGCGGCCGACGGCATGAAGCCGTTCGTCGCGATTTATTCTACGTTCCTGCAGCGCGGCTACGACCAGGTCGTGCACGACGTGGCGATCCAGGGCCTGCCGGTGCGCTTCGCGATGGACCGCGCCGGGCTGGTCGGCGCCGACGGCCAGACCCATGCCGGCGCGTTCGACCTCGCTTATCTCGGCTGCCTGCCGGGCATCGTGCTGATGGCGCCGGCCGACGAGGCGGAGCTGGTGCACATGGTGGCGACCGCGGCGCAGATCGACGACCGTCCCAGCGCGCTGCGCTACCCGCGCGGCGAGGGCATCGGCATCGACCTGCCGCTCGAAGGCATGGCGCTGCCGATCGGCAAGGGTCGCCTCGTGCGCGAAGGCACCAAGGTCGCGATCCTGTCGCTCGGGCCGCGCCTGGCGGAATCGCTGAAGGCGGCGGAGGAGCTCGCGACGCGCGGGCTCTCGACCACCGTGGTCGACGCCCGCTTCGCCAAGCCGATCGACGCCGACCTGATCACCCGGCTCGCCAAGGAGCACGAGGTGCTGA
>JBFWQM010000003.1:0-80305 GCA_050249455.1 Rhodospirillaceae bacterium
CTCTCGGCCGCCTGTTGCTGCGGGCCGGGGCCGGCGCCGGCGAGGCGGCGCAGCCAGCGCCACACGGCGCGCCTATCCGCGCCCGCGGGCGACGAGGTCGAGGAGGCGCGCCACGGTCTCGGTGGTCGGCACCGGCACGCCGTGACGCGCGGCGAGGCGGCGGACGGTGCCACCGAAGGCGTCGGACTCCAGCGGCCGGCCGGCGGCGAGGTCCTCGGCCATCGACGACGAGATGTCGGTGCGCCGCGCGTGCGCCATGACGGCGTCGCGCACAGAGTCGTCGATCGGCGCGCCGGCGGCGCGGCCGGACTCAAAGGCCTCGCTCACCAGGGCCTCGAACAGCGCGGCACCATTGGGGTCGGCGAGGATCGCGCCGAGGCGGCGGCCGGCCAGCGCGGTGAGCGGGTTGAGGCCGCAGTTGAACAGGAACTTCTGCCATTTGGCGCGCAGCATCGCCGGCTCCTGCGCGCACTCGATGCCGGCGGCGCGGAACGCCGCGCACAGTGCCGCCGCGCGCGGCGCGAATGCGCCCTCGCCGGTGCCCATGACGACCCGGGCGCCGGTGGTCGCGCGCACCGCGCCGGGGCCGGTGCGCTCGACGCCGATGTAGAGGACACCCGGGATCACCCGGTCGGCGCCGACCGCCGCGGCCAGGATGGCCTCGTTCTCGACCCCGTTCTGCAGGGTGACGGCGATGCCGCCGTCGGCGAGCAGCCGCGGCAGCCACGCCACGGCGGCGGCGGTGTCGTAGGACTTCACCATGAAGACGACGGTGCCGACCCGGGGCGGTGTCTCGCCCTCGGCGACCACCCGCGCCGGGCGCGCCGCCGTGGCCGCGTCGCCGGGCCCGGCGATGCGCAGGCCGTCGCGGCGGATCGCGTCCACGCTGGCGCCGCGCGCGACGATGGCGACCGGCATGCCGGCCGCCGCCAGCCGGGCGGCGAGGTAGATCCCGGTTGCGCCGGCGCCGACGATGGCGATGTCGGGTGCGCGGTCCATCGGCAGGAGGCCCGAAAGGGAAGGGCCGGCGTTTGCCGGCCCTTCGGGGTGCGCGTCAGCGCGCGACGAGCTGCTTCTTCTTTTCCGGGATCTTGAGGTTGAACAGCTTCGCGGCGCTCAGCCCCAGGATGTTGCGCTTCGCCTGCTCGTCGAGGAACGGGATGTCCCAGATCGTGCTCGGCGCGTCGAAGTCCCAGTGCGGCCAGTCCGACGCGTAGAGCAGCGAGTTCTTCGCGTCGATCATGTCGAAGGTGCACTCCACCGCCTTGAGGTGGTCGAGCTCCAGCGGCTGCGAGGTGTAGAACATCTCGCGCATGTACTCGCTCGGCCGGCGCTTCAGCAGCGGCGCTTCCGACGTGCGCATCATGTACTGGTGGTCGAGGCGCTGCATCAGCCACGGCACCCACGACAGCCCCGATTCGATCCAGATCGGCTTGAGGCCGGGGAACCGCTCGGGCAAGCCGTTCATGACCCAGTTGGTCATGTGGAGCACGTTGCACCATACGAACGACAGCGCGTGCATCGAGCCGAAGCGGTTGATCTGCAGCATCGACGGGTCGTTCCAGTAGTAACCGGCGTGGAAGCCGATCGGCAGGCCGCGCTCCTCGAGCGCGCGGTAGATCTTCATGTACTGGTTGTGGTGCACCGGCTTGTAGCGCACCGAGGTGACCATGAAGCCGATCACGCCCGGCTGGTCGCCGAACTCCTCGATCGTCTTGAGCGACGCGTCGGGATCGCCGAACGGCAGGTAGGCCATGATCTTGAGCTTGTCGTCGGCCTTCAGCACGTTCTCGACGGTCCAGCGGTTGTAGGCGTCGCCGAGATAGACCTCCATCTCCGGCTGCGGGTGCACGCCGAGGAACAGCATCGGCGTCGGGAAGATGATTTGGTAGTCGAGGCCGAGACTCTCGTAGGCGCGACGCGCCAGGGTCACGTCGCGGTGGACGGAGGTGTCCTCCACCTTCTCGCGGCGCGCCGACTGGTGCGGCACGCGGCCGCCGATGTCCTGGTAGCGCAGCCCGAAGTCGCCGTTCAGGCCGTAGGGCGGCGAGCCGGTGCGGCTCTTGTGGTACTCGTCGGCCTGCGAGCGCAGCACGGGATCCGAGATGTACTTGATGATCTCGTGCCAGTGCTCGGTCTCGGTGTGGTGCGAGTCGATGTCGGCGATGAAGACGTCCTCGAACTTGTGCTTGATCGCGTACTGGCGGGCGCGGGCGAGGATGTCGCGCGTGTCAGTGTACACGTCGATCTGCTTGACCGGGATCTCGCGTACCTGTTCAACTCCGGTGTCCATCCACTGTCTCCATTGGCATCAGCGGTTGTTCGGGCGGCAGTCCGCGGGCGCCCGTCGTGCAGACGGCCGGCTGGCCGTCAGGGGGCGTCGTCCGGCCGCGGGCGCCGGAACCACATCGCCAGGTCGAAGGTGTTGAGGTTGACCGCGCGCAGCATCTCCGAGACCGTCACGACCACGTCGGTCGCCGTCGTCGCCTCGCGCGAGGTGAAGGGAAGGAAGAACTTCTCCTCCATCTCGATCTTGTTGGCGAACAGGCGCGCGCCCGCGGTCAGCAGGCGCTGCACGGTCTCCTGGGAAATCTGGTCGGTCGTTCCCTCGGCGAGCGCCTTCTCGGCCGCGGCGAGCGCGGCCCTGGCGGCGGTCTCGATGTCGGGAAGCGTCTCGCCCTGGCCGGCCGGCTTGGGGTTAGACGACGACATACACCTCTCCGTTCTTGACCTTGACCTCGTAGGGCTTCAGGCGGACGTTCCTGTCGCCCGGATGACGGCCGGTCTTGACGTTGTATTCATAGCCGTGCCACGGGCAGACGATGTGAATGTCCGTCTCGGAGAATTTCAGTCCTTTGCTGGTCTTGTCGGCGGCAAGCACTTCCTCGACCCTGCCGAGGATCTTGCCCTGGCAGATCGGGCCGCCCTGGTGCACGCAGTTGTTTTCCCACGCATAGAATTGGCCGTCGACCCGGAAAACGCCGATCTCGAGCTCGCCCTGGGCGATGATCTTGCGGTCGCGCTCGCCGAATTCGGTTTCCTTCCCAACGAAAAGCTCGGCCACGTCTACATCCTCCTGTCGCCGGGGTTCAATGTCTCCGGCTTGATGTGTGATTAGGGAACGCGCGCAGGCGCGCAAAACCGGCAAAACCTTACACTAACGCCAAGAGCGCTCCCAAGGGGATTCTCCCCCCGCGCCGGTCCTGCGGACCGGCGCATTTACAGCGTGTCGCTAATAACCGGCGTGGCGGTGGCAACAAAATCTTAAGCCTGAGCGGCGACTTTGGGTCGACCGTTCAACGCCGTGTCGGGGAGAGGAACGATACGACGGACAGAGATCAGCGGCGCGCCGGCGCCGCATCCACGCCAGCCGGGCCGGAACAAACCGTTCCGGCGCGTCGCCGCGGCCATCGTCGGCGCCGTCATCGCGGTATCGCTGCCGCTTGCGCCGGCAGGCGCCAATGGCGGGCTCACCGCCGACGAGCAGGCCGCCTTCGCCAGCCACGAGAAGAGGAAGCGCGCGGTCACGCCGCGCGGCCTGTCGGGCGTACCTAAGCCGGAGTTCGCGATCCTCGGGAACCCGCAGCTGCAGATCCGCCCGCCCGGCCGCCCGGCCGCGTCGCCGCCGACGCCCGCCGCATACGTGCCGCCCGCGCTGCACGATCCGCGGGTGCGCCAGCCGTCGCTGCCGGCGGGCGCCGCGACGACCACCGTGGCGCACGCGCGGCGGATCGACGACCTGATCCGGCGCGCCGGCATCGACCCGGCGCGCGTCCTCGGCCACGCAGGCACGGTGCAGGGGCAGGGGCAGGGCGGACCCTACGTGCCGCTCAACCGCAGCCAGGTGGCGCTGCTGCGCGGCGGCCAGGCGACGGTCGTCGGCGGGCTCGCCAGCCGGCCCGACCGGCTGCTCGCGCTGGTGCGCAAGCTGCCGCTGATCGCGCCGGTGAAGGACATCGCGACCAGCAGCACCTTCGGGGCGCGGCGCGATCCGTTCACCGACGGCTGGGCCTTCCACGGCGGGGTCGACATGGTCGGTCCCGTCAATGCGCCGGTCAGCGGGACCGCGCCCGGCGTGGTGGCGTACGCCGGCTGGCACGACAGCTACGGCCGTCTGGTCGAGATCGAGCACGAGTTCGGCATCAGCACGCGTTATGCCCACCTGAACCAGATCTCGGTCCGCCAGGGCCAGCGCGTGCAGGCGGGCCAGCGCGTCGGCGGCATCGGCTCCACCGGCCGCAGCACCGGCCCGCACCTGCACTACGAGGTGCTGGTGGACGGCCGCCAAGTCGACCCGCAGCCGTTCCTCGACACCGGCCGCGACATCCACGGCAACTAGGCGCCTACAGGTCTTCGCCGCGCAGGTTGGTGATGCGGTTCACGTCGACGATGACGGCGACGCCCTTGCGGCCCGGGTCGGCGTCGAGCTCGCGCTTGACCACCTTGCCCATGACCGCTTCGCGCTCCGGCCCGCTCTCGACGATGCGCGCGGTGCCGTAGAAGCGCAGCGCCGCACCCTGCGGCAGCTCCGCGGCGCGCTCCGGGTTGCGGAAGTAGATCACGACCTTGGGGTTGGCGCGCACGTTGGCGAGCGCGCTGCGCAGCGACCGTTCCCAGTAGGCGAGCTGGGTCGGCGATTGCACCAGCACGCTGCCCTTGGGGCTGATCTGCGGGGTTCCGTCGGCGGACACCGAGCCGACCAGCGCCGCCGCGCCGTCGGCCAGCGCGTTGTTGATCGCGTCCCGCCATTCGTCCTTGATCGTCGCCATCACGTCTCTCCGACTTGAATCGTATTGTTCGCAGGGCCGCGGGTGCGCGTCCCGGACGGTATTAAGCCACTACCCGGCCCCGGTCGCAAATCGGCGTTGCGGCCGGCGACGGTTGACAGGGCGGCCGGTTGCTCCCTATCGGATCAAGCGGGGCCACGACCGATCGAAAGGCGAGCGACATGGACGACGATGATCATCTGAGGCGCGCGTTCGCCGTCGCACGGCGGGCCGGCGCGCACGGCAACCCGCCGTTCGGCGCCGTCCTGGTCGCGCCGGACGGCGCGGTCGTGATGGAGGGCGAGAACAACGTCGCGACCGAGCGCGACTGCACCGGCCATGCCGAGACCAACCTGATCCGCGCCGCGAGCCGGCGCTTCGGCCCCGGCGCGCTGCGCGGCTACGTCCTGTACGCCAGCGCCGAACCGTGCTGCATGTGCGGCGTCGCCGCCTACTGGGCGGGGCTCAACCGCATCGTCTACGGGCTGTCGCACGCGCGGCTGCACGCGATGCGCGGCGCCGCCGGCCCGCTGCCGATCGCGTTCTCCACCCGCGAGCTGCTGGCGCGCGCCGACCGCCCGATCGAGGTCGTCGGCCCGCTGCTGGAGGACGAGGCGGCCGCGGTGTTCGACCGCTAGCCGGCTTCGCCGAGCACGCGGGCGATGGTCGCGGCGTCGACGTTGCCGCCGGAGCAGACCACGGCGACCGTGCGGCCGCGCGCGTCGTAGCGGCCGGCAAGCAGGGCCGCCAGCGCCACCGCGCCGCCGGGCTCCACCACGAGCTTGAGGTCGCGGAAAGCCGCGGCCATCGCATGGCCGGCTTCGGCATCGGAGACCGTGAACGCGCCGGCCAGGAGCCGCCGGTTGATCGGAAAGGTCAGCGCGCCGGGCATGTTGACCAGGAGCGAATCGCAGAAAGACTTGCCGCCGGGGCGCACCGCCTCGCGCCGGCCGCTGACCAGCGAGCGCGCGGTGTCGTCGTAGTCGGCCGGTTCCGCCGCGTAGACCTCGGTCGCCGGGCTCAGCGCCTTGATCGCTGTGGCGGTCCCGGCGATCAGCCCGCCGCCGCCGCACGGCACCAGGACGGCGTCGAGCGCGAGGCCGCGCGCCGCCGCCTCCTCGGCGATCTCCAGGCCGACCGTGCCCTGGCCGGCGATGATGAAGCGGTCGTCGTAGGGCGGCACCATCGTCGCGCCGCGTTCGTCCACCAGCGCGCGGGCGATCGCCTCGCGGTCCTCGCGGGCGCGGTCGTAGAGCACGATCTCGGCGCCGTGGCCGCGCGTCGCCTCGATCTTCAGCGTCGGCGCGTCGGACGGCATCACCACGGTCGCGCGCACCCCGAAGATCCGCGCCACCGCCGCCACCGCCTGGCCGTGGTTGCCGGAGGAGAAGGTGACCACGCCGCCCTCGCGCTGCGCCGCCGTCAGGCGCGAGATGCGGTTGTAGGCGCCGCGGAACTTGAATGCGCCGGTGCGCTGCAGCGGCTCGGCCTTCACCAGCACCCGCGCGCCCAGCCGCTGGCCGAGCGGCAGGCAGTCGATCAGCGGCGTGCGCACGGCCTGGCCGGCGAGGCGCGCGGCGGCGTCGCGCACGTCGTCCAGCGTCACGGCGGGATCAGATTCGGGCGAGGAAGTCATCGATGGCGGCCACGCATTCGGGTTCGAGGAGGGTCGGCGCGTGCCCGATCCCCGGCACGGTGAGGCGCACCAGGTCGGGCTTCTCCGCGGCCATGCGATCGAAGCACGGCGCCAGCAGGATGTCGGACTCGCCGCCCCGGATGGCGAGCGTCGGGATGTGGCGCAGCCCGCGGTAGAGCGCCCACAGGTCGGGCACCGGCTCCGGCGGGTCGAGCAGCGGCTCGACGATGCGCACGTCCCAGTCGAAGTGGAGCAGGCCGTCGGCGCCGGGCTTGAACGTGGTCTTCGCGACCATCATCCATGCGCTCTCGTCGCGGAACACCACGCGCGGCATCACGGTCTTCAGCGTGTGGACGGCGCTCTCCCAGTCGGGCTGCGGCCGATCGATGCGGATGTATTCGATGATCGCCTGCAGGCCGCCGGGATTGATGTCGGGCCCGATGTCGTTGAGCACGACCCCGGCCAGCGCGGCGGGGATGGCGGCCGACAGCGCCATGGCGAGGAGCCCGCCCAGCGAGGTGCCGATCACGACCGCGCGGTGCACGTTGGTCGCGGCGAGCAGGTTCATGACGTCGCGCACATAGGTCGGCGCGACGTAGTTGCGCGGGTCGGGGTCGTAGGCCGACATGCCGCGGCCGCGGTAGTCGGGGCATAGCACGCGGCGGTTCGCCGACAGGCGCAGCGCCGTCTCGTGGAAGTCCTTGGAGTTGCGGGTCAGTCCCGACAGGCAAACGACCGGGATGGCTTCGGATGCCGCGTCGCCGTAGTCGCGGAAATAGAGCGCGAGCCCGTCGTGGGAGGTGTAGCGGCGCTCGCGGAACGTCACGGCGCGATCAGTGCCGGCAGCTCGGCGATGCTGGCGATCTCGCACGCCGGCGCGCTCGCCAGGTTGTCGCGCGGCGCGCCGGCGCGGTTGATCCACGCGGCGCGCAGGCCGAACAGCGCCCCGCCGGCCGCGTCCCAGCCGTTCGCCGAGACGAAGCAGATGCGCGCCGCCGGCACCTCCAGCTTGTCCACCGCGAGCTGGTAGACCGAGGCGTGCGGCTTGTAGACGCTGACCGCGTCGACCGACAGGATCTCGTCGAGCATCTGGCTCAACCCGGCACTCTTGGCGGCGGAAACCAGCATGCTCATGGTGCCGTTGGAGAGGATCGCGAGCTTCATCTTGGCCGCCTTGAGCTGCTCCAGCGCAGGCGCCACGTCGGGGTAGGCGTCTAGGGTGAGATAGAGCTGCATGAGCTGGCTGCGCAGCGCGGCGTCGTCCTGGCCGATGGCGGCCATCGCGTAGTCCAGCGCATCGCCCGTCACGCGCCAGAAATCCTCGTAGCGCCCCATCAGGCTGCGCAGCCAGGTGTACTCGAGCTGCTTGCGCCGCCAGATCTCGGACAGCTCCGCCGCCCGCGGGCCGATCCGGTCGTGGCAGCGCGCCACCGCCGAATGGACGTCGAACAGCGTGCCGTAGGCGTCGAACACGCAGGCGCCGATGTCGTCCAGCCGTTGGGCTGTCATGTCCCCATCCTTCGCTCGCGCCGATCGGCCCCCTATACACCCCGGACACCGGGTCGACAACGGGGGGCACCGATGCCGCCGATCGGTCACACGACGTTGCGCTCGCGCAGCGGCCGCCCCGCCGCGATGCGCCCATAGCCGAGCGCCGACAGGTCGAGGGTGCGGAACCGGCCGTGGACGATCAACTCGGCGACGGCGCGGCCGGCGGCAGGCGCCTGCTGCACGCCGTGGCCGGAGAACCCGTTGCACAGCAGGAATCCCTCGAGGCCGGGGTGCGGCCCGATGATCGCGTTCTGGTCGACGACGTTGTAGTCGTAGAGCCCGGCCCAGGCGCCGACCACCTTGATCGCGGCGAACGCCGGCACCCGCGCGGCCAGCGCCGGCCAGATCGTCTCGTCGAACAGGGCGTGGTCGGGCTCCAGGTCCTCGGTGTCGGGATCGGCGTCGGCGGGCGGCGAGACGATGGCGAGGTAGTGCGCGCCTTCGGGCCGGAACGCGACGCCGGTGGGATCGATGGTCAGCGGCGTCGGGCCGGGCGGCGTGCGGCAGTCGAACACGAACGTCGAGCGCTTGCGCGGGCCCACCGGCAGGTCGCAGCCGGCCATCGCGGCGAGCGCGCCGGCCCACGGCCCCGCCGCATTGACCAGCGTGGGGCAGGCGATCGCCCCGCCGCCGGCCAGCTGTACACCGGTGACGCGGCCGCCGGCCCGTTCGACGCCGACGACGGCGTCGGTGCGGTACGCGACGCCCAGCGCGCGGCCCTTGCGGCGCAGCGCCGCCAGCACCGCGTGCGGATCGAACCAGCCTTCTCCGGCCACCCCCAGCGCGCCGCCGGCGATGCCGTCGAGCGACAGCCACGGGAACCGCGTCGCCAGTCCGGCGCGGTCGAGGCGCAGCACCTGCGCGCCGGCGGCGGCCTGCAGGCGATGGTTCTCGTCGAGAACGGCAAGGCCGTCGGCGCTGGCCAGGAACAGGTAGCCGGGCTCGACCAGCGCCGCGTCGGCGGGCGCGTCCGGGGTCGACAGCAACGCGGGGACGGCGCGCAGGAACGCGGCGCCGTACAGCGACATCGCGACGTTCTCAGGCGTTGAGAACTGCTGGCGGATGCCGCCCCAGGACCGCGTCGTCGCGGCGCGGCCGAACGAAGGGTCGCGCTCCACCACCACGATACGGCCGTCGAACGCCGGGTCGGACGCCAGGAAATAGGCGACCGATGCGCCCATGATCGCGCCGCCGGCGATCACCACGTCGGCGGTCGCCCCGCTCATCGCGCGCGGCCGGCTTGCCAAGCGCCGCGGCGGCGGTGTCTGATGGCGGCATCCACCGCCACCGTCCCGATCGGAAGCCCGCGTGTCCTCATCGCGACCCGTCCCTGCGCCGCCGCTGGCGCTGCAGCGTCCCGTCACCGTCGTGCAGCACGGCGCGACCCGCCACGATCCCTACGCCTGGCTGCGCGATGCCGACTGGCGGGCGGTGATGCGCGACCCGGCGCGGCTCGACCCCGTCATCCGCGCCCACCTGGAGGCGGAGAACGCCTACACGGCGGCGGTGCTGGCGCCGGTCGCCGGCCTGCAGGCAAGCCTTGTGGCCGAGATGCGCGCGCGCATCAAGCCCGACGATGCCACCGTGCCGTTCGACGACGGGCCGTTCGCCTACTATGTCCGCTACGCGCCGGAAGGCCAGCACCCCGTGTGGTGCCGGCGCCGCGGCGGCGACGGACCGGAGGAGGTGCTGGTCGACGGCGACGCGGAGGCGGCGGGGCAGGCGTTCTGCCGCTTCGCCGCCTGCGCCCACAGCCCCGACCACCGCTTCGTCGCCTACACGGTTGACCTGACGGGGTCGGAGCACTTCACCCTCGTCGTGCGCGAGATCGGCGCGTGGCGCGCGTGGCGCTCCCCCGAACCGCAGGCGCGCGGCGACTTCGCCTGGGCTAACGACTCGCGCACGATCTATTACACCACGGTGGACGAGAACCTGCGGCCGCGCGCGATCGCCCGCCACCGTCTCGATGCGCCGCAGGGACCGGACGCGGTCGTCTATCACGAGGACGATCCGGGCTTCTATGTCGCGGTGGAGCGCGGCGAGTCCGGCCGCTTCGCGCTGGTCGGCGCGTGGGACCACAGCATGACGTCGGAGGTCCGCCTGATCGACCTCGACGACCCCGGCGCGACGCCGCGCCTCATCGCACCGCGTGAGCGCGGGGTCGAGTACCACGCGGCGCACAACGGCGACCGCCTGTTCGTCCGCACCAACGCCGACGGCGCCGCGGACTTCAAGATCGCCGCTGCGCCGCTGGCCGCACCCGAGCGCGTGCGCTGGACGGACGTGGTGCCGCACAAGCCGGGCCGGCTGGTGCGCGCGATGCTGATGTTCCGCGAGCACCTGGTCTACCTGGCGCGCGAGGACGGGCTGCCGCGCATCACCGTGGTGCGGCTGGCGGACGGGGCGAGCCACGACATCGCGTTCGAAGGGGAGGAGGCCTACGAGCTTGGCCTGGTCCCCGGCTTCGCGTTCGACACCCCGGTGCTGCGCTTCACCTACAGCTCGATGGCGACGCCGCAGCAGGTGTTCGACTACGACATGCGCGACCGCACGCGCACCTTGCGCAAGATGCAGGAGGTGCCGTCGGGCCACGATCCGGCGCGCTACGCCGTGCGGCGGTTCCATGCCCCGAGCCACGACGGGACGCCGGTGCCGGTGTCCGTCGTCCACCGGCGCGACCTGTCTGCGGCGGGCGGCGCGCCGCTGCTGCTCTACGGCTATGGCTCCTACGGGGCGTCGATCCCGGCGGGCTTTGCGCCCAACCGGCTGTCGCTGGTCGACCGCGGCTTCGTCTACGCGATCGCCCACCCGCGCGGCGGGTCCGACCTCGGCCGGCGCTGGTACGAGGACGGCAAGCTGCTGCACAAGAAGAACACCTTCCGCGACTACATCGCCTGCGCCGAGTACCTCGCCGCGTCGGGCCTGGTCGACCGCGCGCGCGTCGTCGGCCACGGCGGCAGCGCCGGCGGCATGCTGATGGGCGCGGTCGCCAACCTGCGCCCCGACCTGTTCCGCGCGCTGGTGGCGGAGGTGCCGTTCGTCGACGTGCTCAACACGATGAGCGACGCGACACTGCCGCTCACGCCGCCGGAATGGTTCGAGTGGGGCAACCCGATCGAAGACGCGGAGGCGTTCCGCTACATCGCCTCCTATTCGCCCTACGACAACGTGTCGGCGCAGGCCTATCCCGACATCCTGGCGACCGGCGGGCTGACCGACCCGCGGGTGACCTACTGGGAGCCGGCGAAGTGGGTGGCGCGGCTGCGCGCCGCCACGACCGGGCCGGGCCGGATCCTGCTCCAGACCAACATGAGCGCCGGCCACGGCGGCGCCGCGGGCCGCTACGACAAGCTGGAGGAGGTGGCGCGGGTCTACGCCTTCGTGCTGATGGTTTGCGGGATGGCGGGGTAGGGGGCGCCTCAACCGGACGCTGCCGCCTTCAATCCTCCGCCCCGACCGGCCCGCGCGCGGACTTGGTGCGGCTGCGGCGCTGCTTGGCCTCGAGGCGCGACTGGACGGCGCGGCGCGGCGTGCCGGTGGGGATGCGCCGGCGCGGCGCGACGGCGACGCCGCGGATCAGGCCGCACAGCCGCTCGACGGCGTCCTCGCGGTTGCGTTCCTGGGTGCGGAAGCGGTGCGCCTGGATGACCAGGACCCCCTCATTGCTGATGCGCTTGCCGGCGGCGCGGACCAGGCGCGCCTGCACCGGCGGCGGCAGCGACGAATTGGCCACGTCGAAGCGGAGCTGCACGGCGGTCGCCACCTTGTTGACGTTCTGCCCGCCGGGACCGCCGGCGCGAATGAAATGGAACTCGATCTCGGAGTCGTCGATCGAGAGCGAAGGCGTGATCTGGATCCTGGACATGACGCTGTGGCTGGAAGGGCGCGGCCGGCGCCGGCCAGCTTAGCGCGCGGCGCGGATCGCGCGCCACACCGTCTCCGGCGTCGCCGGCATGTCGATGTGCGTGACGCCGAGCGGGGCCAGGGCATCGAGCACCGCGTTGACCAGCGCCGGCGGCGCCCCGACCGTGCCGCCTTCGCCGGCGCCCTTGACGCCGAGCGGGTTGGTTTTGGTCAGGGTCACCGTGTGCTCGGCGACGAACGAGGGCAGGTCGTCGGCGCGCGGCAGCGCGTAGTCCATGTAGGAGCCGGTCAGCGGCTGGCCGTCGCCGTCGTGGACCACGCGCTCCAGCAGCGCCTGGCCGAGGCCCTGGACCACCGAGCCGACGGCCTGGCCGTGCACCACCGGCGGGTTCACGATGCGCCCGACGTCGTCCACCATCGTGTAGCGGTCGATCGCCACGGCGCCGGTCTCCGGGTCGACCTCCACCTCGCAGACGTGGCAGCCGTTGGGGAACGTGAACTCGGGGATCTCGTGCATCGTGGCGGCGGCCAGCGGCTGGCGGTTCGCAAGCTCGAACAGGCCGATGCCGCGGTCGGTGCCGGCGACGGTGAAGCGGCCGGCGGCGTAGACGACGTCGGCGGCCGCGGCCTCCAGCGCCTGCGCCGCCGCCTGGCGGCCAGCCTCGATCACCATCCCGCCTGCCTTCCACGCCGCCGACCCGCCCTTGATCATCGAGCGCGAGGCGAAGGTGCCGATGCCGCTGGCCACCCGGTCGGTGTCGCCGGCGACCACGCGCACGGCGTCCATCGGCAATTCCAGCGCGTCGGCCACCACCTGGGCGAACGTCGTCTCGTGCGCCTGGCCGGACGACTGGCTGCCGGTGGCGAGCTCGACGATGCCCGCCGGGTCGACGGAAACTTTGGCATATTCCGGCGGCACGCCGCCGGCGCCCTCGAACGCATGGACGATGCCGAGGCCGCGCAGCCGGCCGCACTTCCCGGCCGCGGCGCGGCGCGCCGCGAAGCCGGCGACGTCGGCCAGCGCGACGGCGCGGTCCTGGTTGCGCGCGAAGTCGCCGCAGTCGTAGACCGCGCCGGTCGGCGTCGTGTAGGGCATCGCCGATGCCGGCACCAGGTTGCGGCGGCGCAAGGCGGCGCGGTCGATCCCGGTCGCCGCCGCCGCGCGGTCGATCAGCCGCTCCATGATGTAGATCGCCTCGGCCCGGCCGACGCCGCGATAGACGTTGACCGGGGTGGTGTTGGTGAACACGGCGGTCATCGCGAAGTGGATCGCCGGCGTCGCATAGACGCTTGCCACCATGCGGGTCATGTTCTGGTAGGCGGAGAACGGCGCCCCGGTCGAGACATAGGCGCCGATGTTCCACGTGGTGCGCACGCGCAGGCCGGCGAACCGGCCGTCGGCGTCCAGCGCGAGCGATCCTTCCGTGACGTGGTCGCGCGCCTGCAGGTCGCACAGGAACGCCTCTGAGCGGCTGGCGCACCAGCGCACCGCCCGGCCGAGGCGGCGCGCCGCCCAGGCGACGACGGCATGCTCCGGATAGGCGAACAGACGCGAGCCGAAGCCGCCGCCGACGTCCTCGGTGATCGCGCGGACGCGGTCCTCGGGCAGCCCGAGGGTGGCGGCGATCAGCGCCGCCTGCTGGTGGACGCTCTGGGTGCCGGCGCGCAGCACCAGGCGGCCGTCCACCGGATCGACCGCGGCGACCACGGCCCGCGGCTCCAGGAACGAGGTCACCAGACGGTTGTTGACGACGGTCAGCGAGATGACGTGCGCGGCGCGGTCGAAGGCGGCGTCGGTCGCGGCGCGGTCGCCGGCCTGCCAGTCGAAACAGCGGTTGCGCGGCGCGTCGGGCCACAGCTGCGGCGCCGTCGCGTGCCCCGCGTCGGCGGTCGCGGTGACGGCGGGCAGCGGGTCATAGGCCACGCTGACCGCCTCCGCCGCGTCCTGCGCCGCGGCTGCGGTGTCGGCGACGACGACGGCGACCGCTTCGCCGGCGTGGCGCACGCGGTCGCGGGCGAGGGGGTAGAACGGCGGGTCGGCCATCGGCGTGCCGTCGCCGTTGCGGAAGTCGCCGCCGCGCTCGCGGATCAGGGTCGGGATCGGCCGGACGCCGTCGGCCTCGAGGTCGGCGGCGGCGAAGACGCCGATGATGCCGGGCATCGCCCGCGCGGCGGCGGTGTCGATGCGTTCCACCGCCGCATGGGCGTAGGGCGCGCGGACGAACGCGGCATGCGCCTCGCCGTCGATCGCGATGTCGTCGGTGAACCGGCCGCGGCCGGTCAGGAGGCGCTCGTCCTCGCGCCGCGGGACGCCGCGGCCGATGACGGGCGCCGTCAACGCGTCGGGTCCTCGAACAGGGTCGAGGCGACCTGCGGGCGGCCCAGCCGGCGCTCGTAGACGGAGTGGTTCTCGAACACGCGCTGCACGTAGTTGCGCGTCTCGTTGTAGGGGATCAGCTCGATCCAGTCGATCTTGTCCACCCGGTCGGAGCGCGGGTCGCCGTAGGTGCGGATCCACTTGTTCACGTTGCCGGGCCCGGCGTTATAGGCGGCGAAGGCGAGGATGCGCGAGCCCGAGTACATGTCGAGCATGTGGGCCAGATAGGCGCGGCCGAGGCTGACGTTGTACTCCCAGTCGGCGGTCAGCCGTGCCGGGACGTAGGGGACGCCGATCCGCTTGGCCATGTCCTTCGCGGTGCCGGGCATCAGCTGCATCAGCCCCATCGCGCCGGCCGGGCTGAGGGCATCGACGCGGAAGTTGCTCTCCTGGCGGGCGACCGACAGCACCATGGCGCGGTCGGGCGCGTCGGCCGACTGGATCACCGGGAAGCCGGACTCGGGCAGCGAGTAGCCGTTGCGGTTGGCGCGGCGGCTGACCATGACCGACAGGTCCGGCCGGCCCTGCGCCAGCGCCAGCCGCGCCGTCAACGCGTAGTGCGACGGGTGCGTCGAGGCTTCCGCGAGGCTGATGTAGAAGATGCGCAGCAGGGTCTCCTCGCGCAGCCCATGCAGCAGCTTCACGGCATGCACGAGGTCGAGGTTGTTGAACGCCCGCGTCTCGGCCTGGGTCGGCACCGGCTCGCGCATGTCGAGCCGCCGCGAGCCCTCGCGGTCGTGCCCGGCGGCAAGCTGGCCGTAGTAGTTCGTGTGGTACTGCGCCGCCTCGCGGTACCAGCCGAGCGCCCGGTTGGGGTCGTTCAGCGCTTCGGCGCCGCGGCCCGCCCAGTAGGCGGCGCGCGCCCGCCCGCCGGGCGTCTCGGCCGCGTCGTGGGCGCGCTCGAAGTGGCCCATCGCCGTGCGCGGGTCGTTGGCGAAGCGCAGCGCGATCCAGCCGGCCAGCCATTCGGCGTCTGCGCGGTCGCCGCTCAGCGGCAGGCCGTGGTTGCGCACCACGGCGTAGGCGTCGCGCGCCTGGCCGCGGCCGATCAGGCGGCGGGCGATCAGCTGGCGCTCGTTCCACCATAGGTCGGGGCGGACAAGGTCGCGCGGCGGGTGCTTGAGGATCTCGGCCGCCGCCTCGTCGTTGTCGCGCCGGCGGTGCCAGCGCATCAGCTCGAACTGCAGGCCGGCGTCGTTGCGCAGGCTGGCGGGCACGCGGGCCGCGAGGTCGTCGCCCGAAGACGACTGGCGGCGCAACTGGATGCGGGCCTGCATCAGCGCGCGGTGGGCCGGATCGACCAGCCGCTGCATCCGTTCGGCCGCCTGCTCCTGGCCGTCCCACAGCAGCCGGTCCAGGCGCGCGGCGTGGTCCTGGGGCGTCAGCAGGCTCAGGTGCCGCACTTCGAAGCGGTCCTGGTCCGCCGGCGTGAAGTCGCCATCGACCCAGGCGCGGCGGATCTGGGCGACGCCCCGGGCGCGGTCGCCGAGTGCCAGGTAGGCCTCGCCCAGCAGCCGGCGGCCGTTGCCGGTCACCGGCTCTCGGTCGGCGAACCAGGCGACAATGCGGTCGGGCGGGGTGGCGCCGTCGATCGCGTCCTCGGCCCGGCGCTGCAGCACGCCCTGGCGCGGCCACGCCGGGTTCTCGTCGATGAACCGGGCCAACGTCTCGAAGCTGTGGCCGGCGCCGGCGCGGGTCAGCGACGCCCAGTAGTTGATCTTCGCCGCGACCGGGTCGTTCGAGTTCGCCAGCGAGCCGGGGCTGCGCACCGGCGCGGGCTGCGGCCGCTGCGCCTCGTGCCTGACCTTGGCGTCCTTGCGCGCCTGCGCCTTGGTCGCCGGCTTGGTCTTGGCGGGGGTCGGCTTGGCCGCAGCGGCGCGCGGCGGCGCGGGCTTCGCCTGCGGCGTCGGCGGCTTGGCCTGGGTGCGCTGCGCGGCGGCGCGCTCGGCCGGCGTCTTCGCGGTCTGCGCCGCGACCGGGATGCCCGCAAAGAGCACGGCCGCCGCGAGCGCGACGCTCAGGATGCCTCTTGCCACCATGCGGACGCCGATCGCTGGATGTTCGGAAGGCGGCATCTTACGAGAATCGTTGCCGAACGTAACCATCGCGCTGCGCCCCCGCCGCCGGCTGCCAGCCTTGCCCGGTCCAGCCTGTCGGTCTAATGTGAGAACACAGCGTTAAATTCCGGTAACCGGCCAGCCACGACGGGGACGCACCATGTTCAAGGGCTCCATCTGCGCGCTCATCACGCCCTTCCGCAACGGCGCCGTCGACGAGAAGGCGTTCGAGGCGTTCGTGGACTGGCAGATCGAGCAGGGAACCCACGGCATCGTGCCGTGCGGCACCACCGGCGAGTCGCCGACCCTGAGCCACGACGAGCACATGCGGGTCACCGAGGTCTGCATCGCGGTGGCGCGCGGCCGCGTGCCGGTGATCGCCGGCACCGGCTCGAACTCGACCGCGGAGGCGATCGCGCTGACCCGCCACGCCAAGGAGGCCGGCGCCGACGCCGCGCTGGTGGTGACCCCCTATTACAACAAGCCGACCCAGGAAGGGCTCTACCAGCACTTCAAGGCGATCAACGACGCCGTTGATCTGCCGATCATCATCTACAACATTCCGGCCCGCTGCATCGTCGATATGACGGTCGAGACGATGGCGCGGCTGGCCAAGCTGCCCAACATCGTCGGCGTCAAGGACGCGACCGCCGACGTCAGCCGGGCGACCAAGCAGCAGATCGCGTGCGGGCCGAAGTTCTGCCAGCTGTCGGGGGAAGACGTGACCCAGCTCGGCTTCCTCAGCCAGGGCGGCGACGGCTGCATCTCGGTCACCGCCAACGTCGCGCCGCGCGCTATGGCGGACATGCACGAGGCGTGGCAGGGCGGCAACGTCAAGGCGGCGCAGGCGATCAACGCCCGCCTGATGCCGCTGCACGAGGCGCTGTTCGTCGAGACCAGCCCGGCGCCGGTGAAGTACGCCGCGAGCCTGCTCGGCAAGTGCACCTCGGAAGTCCGGCTGCCGATGGTCGACCCCCGCGACGCCACCAAGGACCGCGTGCAGACCGCGATGCGGGCGGCCGGCGTCCTGAACTGACCGGGCTCCATGGTTGAGTCGGCCGAGCGCATTGCGGCGCAGAACCGCAAGGCGCGCCACGACTATGCGGTCGAGGAGACGCTCGAAGCCGGCATCATGCTGACCGGCAGCGAGGTCAAGTCGCTGCGCGACGGCCGGGCCAACATCAACGACGCCTATGCGGCGGAGAAGGGCGGTGAGATCTTTCTGCTCAACGCCCATATCCCCGAATACGTCCAGGCCGGACCGTTCGGCCACGAGCCGCGGCGGGCGCGCAAGCTTCTGCTGCACGCCCGCCAGATCCTGAAGCTGGCCGCGGCGGTGCAGCGCGAGGGGATGACGCTGATCCCGCTCAAGATCTATTTCAACGAGCGCGGACGGGCCAAGGTCGAGCTCGGACTCGCCCGCGGCAAGAAGAAGGCCGACCGCCGCGAGACCATCAAGGAGCGCGACTGGGGCCGCCAGAAGTCGCGGCTGATGCGCGAGAAGGGGTGAGCATGAGCGACGACGATGCCGGCCGTTTCCGCGAAAAGCTGGTCGCCCGCAAGCAGGAATGGGCGCGCGACGGACGGCTGCTGACCGGAAAGGCGGACGCCGGCCGCTCCGCCGACCGTCTGCCGCCGGGGCAGCGCGAGGTCAAGAACTGGCCGGTGCTCGATCTCGGCGTGCAGCCGAACGTCGATCGCGCCAAGTGGAAGCTGACGGTGGACGGCGAGGTGGCCAACCCGTTCGTGTGGGACTGGGAGACCTTCCTGGCCCAGCCGCAGGTCTCCATGACCTCCGACATCCATTGCGTCACCGGCTGGTCGCGCTACGACAACGGCTGGACCGGGGTCCACGTCGAGCACATCCTGGCGACGGCCGACCCTAGGCCGGCCGCCCGCCATTGCGTCTTCCACAGCCACGACGGCTACACCACCAACGTCCGCCTCGACCATTTCGCAGACGAGGACGTGATGCTCGCTCACAGCTGGCAGGGCGAGCTGCTGACCCGCGAGCACGGCGGCCCGGTCCGGGTGGTGATCCCCAAGTGGTACTTCTGGAAGTCTGCCAAGTGGATCCGCCGCATCGAGTTCGTCGCCGAGGACCGCCCCGGGTTCTGGGAAGTACGCGGCTACCACAACGAGGGCGACCCGTGGCTGGAGGACCGCTACTCCTGAATCCCGCGGGCGCCCGAAGACATCTCGATCCCGAAAGGAAGTGCGATGGCGTCACCTGATTTCGAATTCAAAACGATCGACGGCGGCGACATGAAGCTGTCGTCGCTGCGCGGAAAGGCGGTGCTGGTGGTCAACACCGCCTCGCAATGCGGCCTGACCCCGCAATACGCCGGGCTGCAGAAGCTCTACGAGGCCTACAAGGACAAAGGGCTGGTCGTGCTCGGCGTGCCGTCCAACGATTTCGGCGCCCAGGAGCCGGGGACCGAGGCCGAGATCAAGGGCTTCTGCGACACCCGCTACCGCGTGACCTTCCCGATGACGGCGAAATACCCGGTCACCGGCGCCGCCGCGCACCCGTTCTACAAATGGGCCGCCGGCGAGACCGGGGAGGCCGGCGCGCCGCAGTGGAACTTCCACAAGTACCTGGTCGGCCCCGACGGCAGCCTCGCCGGCGTGTTCGGCTCGCGCACCGCCCCGGACGACAAGGCGCTCGTCGCGGCGGTCGAGGCGGCGCTGCCGAAATAATCTGGCCGCGAAGCGCGAGGTCATCGAGGCGCGCATGATCATCGCATTACGTTAAAAATACTCTATAACCATCTGATTTATAATCATTCTCCATGGCTGGGCTTGTCCCGGCCATCCAAGCTTTTTTGGCTGTTTTCAGTAGCCGTCCTGCGGCTTCAACTGAAACGACGGCAGGAAGAACACGTGGATGGCCGGGACAAGCCCGGCCATGACGTATAAAAATCAATGCTCTAGCGGAAAGTTTTCCATTAAGCCAGGAACCTCCGCACCAGCCCGATGAACACGTCGAACCGGTCGTGGTGGACCCAGTGGCCGGCCTTGTCGACCATCTCGACCCGGGCGTGCTTGAAGTGGGCGGCGCGGCCGTCCTCGGCGGGGTTGGTCGCCCAGCTTTCCTTGCCGTAGATCAGCAGGGTCGGGCAGGCGATCGACGCCCACAGCCCCTGGATCTCAGGCACGGTGAGATCATAGGGCGGCAGAACGCGGAAATTGTTGTCGAATTTCCAACTGTAGGTGCCATCCTCGTTCTGGTTGACGCCATGCTCGGTGAGGTGCCGCGCCTGCGCGGGCGAAAGATGCGGGTTCTCCTCCTGCATCCGCTTGAAGGCGTCCTCGATGGTGGCGTAGCGGCGCGGCAGCCGACCGGCGAGCTTGCGGCTGTCCTCGACCCAGGCGCGCATGCGCTCGGCGGCGGTCTTGGTCGCCCGTTCGGCCAGGATCTTGGGCGACGGGCCGAGGCCCTCGATCGCCACGATCTGGCGCACGTTCTCCGGGAAGATGCCGGTGTAGCGCAGGCCGATGTTGCCGCCGAACGAGTGGGCGATGATCGACACCGGCGCCAGCCCGCGCTGGTGGATGAGCTGGGCGAGGTCGTAGATGAATGCCGCGTACCAGTAGTTGCCGTCGGCGGTCCACTGGCTGTCGCCGTGGCCGCGCAGGTCGGGCGCGATGATGTGCCAGTCGGCGCGCAGCGCCGCGACCGTCCAGTCCCACGCCCGGCAGTGGTCGCGCCCGCCGTGGATCAGCAGCAGCGGCGGCTTTCCGGGGTTGGGCCACTCGACGTAGTGCAGCCGCAGGCGCTGCGAGAAGAAGGTCCGCGAGGTAGGGCCTGGCAGGGTGTCGAGCATCGTTGTCCGTCCGGTCGCCGATGTCCGCCGGCGCCGCCGGTCAGGCCGGCAGCACGTCGCGGCGGATCGCCTCGAACACAGCGCGGAACATCGCCGCGGTCAACCGTCCCGTGTTCGTGTTGTAGCGCGAGCAGTGGTAGCTGTCGGCCAGCACCATGCCGTCGGGCAGGCGGTGGATCGCGCCGTGGGCGAACGGGAACGCGGCCGCCCGCAGGCCGCGCGTGGCGATCACCGTGCCGTGGGCGAGGGCGCCCAACGCGACGATCACGGCAAGACGCGGCATCGCCGCCATCTCGCCGGCCAGGAAGCGCCGGCAGGTCCGGGTCTCCGCCGGGGTGGGCTTGTTCTCCGGCGGCACGCAGCGGACCCCGTTGGTGATTCGGCAGTCGATCAGCGAAAGGCCGTCGTCGGCGCTTTCGCCGTACTGCCCGGCGGCGAACCCGAACTCGCGTAGTGTGGCGTACAGCAGCACGCCGGCGTAGTCGCCGGTGAACGGCCGGCCGGTGCGGTTGGCGCCGCGCAGCCCCGGCGCCAGGCCGACCACGAGCAGCCGCGCATCAAGCCTGCCGAACGACGGCACGGGCGCGTTATGCCAGCCGGGCTGGGCGGTTCGGTTCGCGGCGCGGAAGGCGACGAGCCGCGGGCAGTCCGGGCAGTCGCGCCCGGGCTGCGGCGGTTCGGCGGTCACGCGGCGGGGACTTGGCGGCCGTGGCCCTGGTTCTCCGCCGTCTCGCTCCGGTTGACGTGGCGCGAGATCATCGGGGCGAGGTCCTGCAGCTCGACGAAGACGTCCGCCTGGCGGCGCAGCTCGTCGGCGACCATCGGCGGGGCGGAGCGGAACGTCGAGACCACCGTCACCCGCACGCCCTTGCGCTGCACGGCCTCGACCAGCCGGCGGAAGTCGCCGTCGCCCGAGAACAGCACGATATGGTCGAGGTGGTCGGCCATCTCCAGCACGTCGATCGCCAGCTCGATGTCCATGTTGCCCTTGACCTTGCGGCGGCCGGTGGCGTCGACATATTCCTTGAGCGGCTTCGTGACCATCGTGTAGCCGTTGTAGTCCAGCCAGTCTACCAGCGGCCGGATCGGCGAGTATTCCTGGTCATCGATAAGGGCGGTATAATAGAAGGCGCGGACCAGCCAGCCTTTTGTCGAAAACAGCTGCAAAAGGCTCTTGTAGTCTATGTCGAAGCCCAGCGCTCGGGCTGCCGAATAGAGGTTCGCACCATCGATGAACAAGGCAATGCGCTCTTGCTGATGAAAATTCATTGCAGGTGTCCTTGAAACGTCCGCCATGATTTGACGCCGCCCCGACGGGCTACTGAGATGGTTCCGCATGGGCGAGCCGCAAGCGGCGATGAGAAATACTTAACTCGATAATCCAAATCGGGCAAGTGAGCGTTATAAGTTAACGGTAGACGGATTATCAGATGATCCTCGTTGCGGTCGGCGGCAACCTCGCGGCGCCGGGCTTCGGCTCGCCGGTCGAAACCTGCGCGGCGTCGCTGGCCGAGCTGGAGCGCCGCGGCATCCAGATTACGCTGCAATCACAGTGGTATGACACGGCGCCGGTGCCGGTCTCCGACCAGCCGTGGTTCGTCAACGGCGTCGTCGCCGTGGCGGCGGCCGTCGGGCCGCACGCGCTGCTCGCCATACTGCAGGACGTCGAATCTTCCTTTGGGCGGCGGCGGTCGGTGCCGAACGCAGCGCGGACATTGGACCTTGACCTGCTGGCCTACGACGGCCGGGTGGTCGCCGACGGCGCGCGCCTGATCCTACCGCACCCGCGGATGCACGAGCGGGCCTTCGTCCTGCTGCCGCTGGCCGAGATCGTGCCGGACTGGCGCCACCCCGTGACCGGACGATCGGTCGCCGAGATGATCGCGGCGCTGCCTCACGGGCAGCGCTGCGTGCCCTCGGCGCAGCGGAAAAAATGATCGGCCTCTCAAGGCCTTGCCGTTTGCGATCGGCGCGCCTATACTCTTTCTCCCCACTATTCCGCTGGTTCCGCCGGGAGATGTCGCGATGGCGCGGGTCACCGTAGAAGACTGCGTACTAAGAATACCCAATCGATTCAAACTGGTGTTGCTGTCGGCTCAGCGTTCGCGCGAGCTTTCGGTGGGCGCCCAGCTGACCGTCGACCGCGACAACGACAAGAACCCGGTCGTGGCGCTTCGCGAGATCGCCGACGGGACGGTCGACCTCGACGAGCTCGAGGTCGCGGCCGTGCAGGCGCTGCAGAAGCACGTCGACATCGACGAGCCGGTGGAAGAAGCCGACGAGATGCTCGCGATGCAGGAAGTGCTGAGCAGCGGCTTCGAGAATGTGAACCCGGGTGAGGAAGAAGAACTCGGCGAGATCGAGGAAGCCGAGGGGGGCGAGGAATCGTTCGAGGATGAATCGGGCGAGGAGGAGCGCTAACCCGCAGCCGGTTCGCCGGCCCGCAGCCGCCGCGCAACGGAGACCGTCCCGCGCGGCCCCGCCGTTCGCCCCGCTGACAGGGGTGGAAGCCCGATGATTCGCCAGTTCGAGCTGGTCGAGCGCGTCAAGGCCTACGACCCGGCCGCCGACGAGGATTCGCTGAACCGCGCCTACGTGTTCAGCATGAAGGCGCACGGCACCCAGAAGCGCGCTTCCGGCGACCCGTATTTCTCGCACCCGCTCGAGGTCGCCGGCATCCTGACCGAGCTCAAGCTCGACAGCGCCTCCATCGTCACCGCGCTGCTGCACGACACGGTGGAGGATACCGGCGCCACGGTGGAGGAGATCGACCGGCTGTTCGGGCCGGAGATCGGGCGCCTGGTCGACGGCGTCACCAAGCTGTCGCGCCTGGAGCTGCAGTCCGACAGCGCCAAGCAGGCGGAGAACTTCCGCAAGCTGCTGCTGGCCACGTCGGAGGACATCCGCGTCCTCCTGGTGAAGCTCGCGGACCGGCTGCACAACATGCGCACGCTGCACTACATCAAGTCACCGGAGAAGCGGCTGCGAATCGCCCGCGAGACGATGGAGATCTATGCACCGCTCGCCGAGCGGATGGGCATGCAGGAGATGAAGGACGAGCTCGAGGACCTGTCGTTCCGCGAGCTGAACCCGGACGCCCATGCCTCGATCGTCACCCGGCTGCAGTTCCTGCGCGAGCAGGGCCAGGCGATCGTGCCGCGCATCGCAGAGACGCTGCGCCAGACCCTGGCCGCCGCCGGCATCGAGGCGACGGTCACTGGGCGGGAAAAGCGGCCCTACTCGATCTGGGCCAAGATGCAGCGCAAGAACGTCACGTTCGAGCAGCTTTCCGACATCATGGCCTTCCGCATCTTCGTCGAGTCGCCGGCCGACTGCTACCGCGCGCTCGGCGTGGTGCACAGCCACTATGCGTTCGTCCCGGGCCGGTTCAAGGACTACGTCTCGACGCCGAAGCCGAACGGCTACCAGTCGCTGCACACCTCGGTGATCGGCCCGGAGATGCGGCGCATCGAGGTCCAGATCCGCACCCGCGAGATGCACGAGGTCGCCGAGCTCGGCGTCGCCGCGCACTGGGTCTACAAGTCCGGCGCCGGCGAGAAGGAGGGCCGCCAGTACCGCTGGCTGCGCGAGCTGCTCGACATCCTTGAACACGCCTCGGGGCCGGAGGAGTTCCTCGAGCACACCAAGCTCGAGATGTTCCGCGACCAGGTGTTCTGCTTCACGCCGAAGGGCGACCTGATCGCGCTGCCGCGCGGCTCCACGCCGGTCGATTTCGCCTACGCGGTGCACTCGGAGGTCGGCGACCGCTGCGTCGCGGCCAAGATCAACGGCCGACTGATGCCGCTGCGCACCCCGCTGCAGAACGGCGACCAGGTGGAGGTCGTGACCGCCGCCACCGGCTCGCCGTCGCCGACCTGGGAGCAGTTCGTCGTTTCCGGCAAGGCGCGCGCGCGCATCCGCCGCTACATCCGCACCGCACAGCGCACCGAGTATGTCCGGCTGGGCGAGGCGATCCTGCGCCGCGCCTTCCGCGACGCCCGCCGCAACCTGATGCCCGAGACCCTGGAAGGGGTGCTCGACGCGTTCGAGGTGAAGACGGTCGAAGACCTCTACGCGGCTGTCGGCAGCGGCACGGTCACCGGCGTCGAGGTGGTGCGGGCGGTCTATCCGTCCGGCCCGGCGGAGGCCGACGGCAACGTGGTGCCGTTCCCGACCGCCGACCAGCGCGGTAAGGACGCGCCGCACGCCATCCCGATCCGCGGGCTGACGCCGGGGATGGCGGTGCACTTCTCCAACTGCTGCCATGCGCTGCCGGGCGACCGCATCGTCGGCATCCTCACCGCGGGGAAGGGCGTGGCGATCCACACCATCGACTGCGAGACCCTGGAGAGCTTCCAGGACACGCCGGAGCGCTGGCTCGACGTCTCCTGGGACATCGAGGCGGAGGCGCCGTCCAACTTGGTCGGGCGGATCAACCTGGTGGTCGCCAACGAGCGCGGCTCGCTCGGTACCCTGTCGACCGTGATCGCCAAGAACCTTGGCAACATCAACAACCTGAAGATCACCAACCGTTCGAAGGACTTCTTCGAGATGGTGCTGGACATCGAGGTGCGCGACGCCCGCCACCTCACCGACATCATCGCGGCGCTGCGCGCCACGCCGGCGGTGAACTCGGTCGACCGGGCGCGCGGCTGACCCGTGGCGGCGCGCCCGCTCCGCCTCGGGGTCAACGTCGACCATGTCGCCACCGTGCGCAACGCGCGCGGCGGCGGCCATCCCGATCCCGTCCGCGCCGCGCTGGCGGCGGAAGCGGCGGGCGCCGACGGCATCACCGCCCACCTGCGCGAGGACCGGCGCCACATCCGCGACGCCGACATCGCCGCGCTGATGCAGCGGCTGCGCGCGCCGCTCAACTTCGAGATGGCTGCGACGCCCGAGATGGCGCGGATCGCGCTGGCGCACCGGCCGCATGCCGCCTGCCTGGTGCCGGAAAAACGTGAGGAGCGCACCACCGAGGGCGGCCTCGACGTCGCGGGCGCGGCGGTGCGGCTGGCCGAATTCATCGCCCCGCTGGTCGCAGCCGGCATCCGGGTCTCGATGTTCGTCGAGCCTGACCCGCGCCAGCTGGACGCCGCGCGCGCCATCGGCGCACCGGTGGTGGAGCTGCACACCGGCGCCTACTGCGAGGCGGCGGGTGAGGAGCGGGCGCGCGAGCTGGCGCGCCTGCGGGCCGCCGCCGCGCATGCCGCGGCGATCGGCCTCGAATGCCACGCCGGGCACGGCCTCGACTTCGACACCGTCGGCGCGGTCGCCGCGATTCCAACCGTGGTCGAGCTCAACATCGGGCACTTCCTTGTCGGCGAGGCGATCTTCACCGGCCTCGACGCCGCGATCCGGCGCATGCGCGCGGCGATGGACGCCGCCCGCCGGGGCGATCTGGACCGGGCATGATCCTCGGCATCGGCAACGACATCATCGACATCGGGCGCATCGAGCGCACCATCGCGCGCTTCGGCGACCGCTTCCTGGCGCGCGTCTTCACCGACGTCGAGCGCGCCCGCTCCGACCGGCGCGCCAACCGCGCCGCGTCCTACGCCAAGCGCTACGCCGCCAAGGAGGCGTGCTCCAAGGCGCTCGGCACCGGCTTCCGCCAGGGCGTGTTCTGGCGCGACATGGGGGTGGTCAACCTGCGCACCGGGCGGCCGACGTTGCTGCTGACCGGCGGGGCCGCGGCGCGGCTGTCCGCCATGACGCCGCCGGGCATGACCGCCGAGATCCACCTGACGCTGACCGACGAGCCGCCGCTCGCGCAGGCGATCGTGCTGATCACCGCGCTGCGCGGGCCCGGCGGTTGACGGCGCGCGGTCGGGTTGCCACTTGACAGCCTGTGGAGCCGCTGGCTTGATCGGTCCGGCCCGGCCCGGAGGTCGCCAGCGCGCGTAAGATTCTTGAAGAATTCCACGTACCCTCTGATGACAGCAAAAAAACAAGGCGGGCTCTGGGAGACCGTCAAGACGGTGATCTACGCCGTCCTGATCGCGCTCGTCATCCGTACCGTGGCGTTCGAGCCGTTCAATATTCCTTCCGGGTCGATGATCCCGTCGCTGCTGATCGGCGACTACTTGTTCGTCTCCAAGTATTCCTACGGCTACAGCCGGTATTCCATGCCGCTGGGCCTGCCGCTGTTCAGCGGCCGCGTGTTCAAGGGCGAGCCGGAGCGCGGCGACATCGCCGTGTTCAAGCTGCCCAGCGACAACAAGACCGACTACATCAAGCGGATCGTCGGGCTGCCCGGCGACCGCATCCAGATGAAGCAGGGCCGCCTCTACATCAACGACGCGCTGGTCGAGCGCCGCCGGGTCGAGGACTACATCGAGACCGACCGGTTCGGGAACGTCGTGCGCACGCCGCAATACGTCGAGACGCTGCCGAACGGGCGCCAGCACCGCATCCTGGAGATCAGCGACAACGGCGCGCTCGACAACACCGGCGTCTTCGTCGTGCCGAAGAACCACTACTTCGCGATGGGCGACAACCGCGACAACTCGCTCGACAGCCGGGTGCTCAACGGCGTCGGCTACGTGCCGGCCGAGAACCTGGTCGGCCGCGCCGAGATCCTGTTCTTCTCCACCAACGGCAGCGCGAGCCTGTGGGAATTCTGGAAGTGGCCGGGGGCGATTCGCTTCGGGCGGTTCTTCCAAACTCTCTCCTAGTGCCCGACCGTCCGCCGCTCGACGAGCTGATGACCGCGCTGGGGCACCGCTTCGCGGCGCCCGAGATGCTGGAGCGCGCCGTCAGCCATTCCAGCGCCTCGGACGACCGCGCCGCGCCGATGAGCTACGAGCGGCTGGAATTCCTCGGCGACCGCGTGCTGTCGCTGGTGGTCACAGAGATGCTGTTCCGCCGCTTCGAGCACGAGCGCGAGGGGCCGCTGGCCCGGCGCCTCGCGGCGCTGGTCGACCGCGACAGCCTGGTGGCGGTGGCGCGCGAGATCGGCCTCGGCCGGTTCATCAAGATGTCGATGGGCGAGGTGCAGGCCGGCACGCGCGACCAGCCGACGGTGATCGCCGACGCCTGCGAGGCGGTGATCGGCGCGCTCTACCTCGACGGCGGGCTGCCGGCGGCGGCGCAGTTCATCGAGCGTCTGTGGTCGCCGATGGTGACGCCCGAGCCGCCGCGCGATCCCAAGACGACTCTGCAGGAATGGGCCCAGGCCGGGCGGCGGAAGCTGCCGCGCTACCGCGTGGTCGACGTCTCCGGCCCGCCGCACAACCCGCTGTTCACCGTGGAGGTGCGTGTCGATCCGCTGCCGACGGTGACCGCGCAGGGCAGTTCCAAGCGGGTGGCGGAGCAGGCCGCGGCGCAGCAGCTCTTGGCGCTGATCGAGCGGCACGAAACCGATGGCGGATGATCCGCGCCGCGCCGGCTTCGTCGCCGTGGTCGGCGCGCCGAACGCCGGCAAGTCCACCCTGGTCAACCAGCTCGTCGGCGCCAAGGTCACCATCGTCACGCCGAAGGCGCAGACCACCCGCGCGCGCATCCTCGCGATCTGCGTCGAAGGCGACAGCCAGATCGTCTTCGTCGATACGCCCGGCATCTTCGCGCCGCGCCGACGGCTCGACCGCGCGATGGTCGCCGCCGCCTGGACCGGCGCCGGCGACGCCGACGAGGTCGTGCTGGTCGTCGACGCCACCGCCCGGGTCGGCGAGGTCATCGACCGCATCGTCGCGGGGCTGCGCAAGGCCGGTCGCCCGGCTGTCCTGGTCCTCAACAAGATCGACCTGATCAAGCGCGAGAAGCTGCTCGGCCTCGCCAGCCGCTTCGATGCCGAAGGCGTGTTCACCGACATATTCATGGTCTCGGCGCTGACCGGCGACGGCGTCGCCGACCTGCGCCGTACGCTGGCGGCGCGGCTGCCGGAAGGGCCCTGGCTCTACCCCGAGGACCAGCTCAGCGACATCAACGACCGGCTGTTCGCCGCGGAGATCACCCGCGAGCAGCTCTTCCTGAAGCTGTACCAGGAAGTGCCGTACTCGCTGACCGTCGAGACCGAGGAGTGGGAGGAGTTCCGCGACGGAAGCGTACGGGTCAAGCAGGCGATCCTGGTCGAGCGCGACACCCAGCGCGCCATCGTGCTCGGCAAGGGCGGCCACACCATCAAGACGATCGGCGCCGCCGCCCGCGCCGAGCTGGAGGGCCACTTCGGCCGCAAGGTCCACCTGCTGCTGGAGGTCCTGGTCCGCGCCAACTGGGCCGAGGACCCGGAGCATTACGACGCTATCGGCCTCGAGTACGAGCCGGACCGGAAGCGGAAGTAGCGCGCGCCTTGCCGCCCGCCGCGCGCGGAGGCACCATCGCCGGGCTGTACCGGACGGGGAGGGGACGCGTGGCCGCGAAATTCGGGTACCTGCTGCCGACCCGCGAGCGGGTGATGGAGGGCAAGCCGGCCGCTTTGCCGCTGCTGGACCTTGCCGTGCGCGCGGAGACGATCGGCCTCGACTCGGTCTGGATCGGCGACTCGCTGATCGACCGGCCGCGGCACGAGCCGCTGACGATGCTGGCCGCGGTGGCGGCGCGGACGCGCAAGGTAGCGCTCGGCACCGCCGTGTTGCTGCCGGCGCTGCGTAACCCGGTGGTGCTGGCGCACCTGGCGGCCACGGTCGACCAGATCAGCGAGGGGCGCCTGATCCTCGGCATCGGGATCAGCGTCGACCAGCCGCGCATGCGCGCCGAGTTCGAGGCCGCCGGCGTGCCGTTCGACAAGCGCGTCGGGCGCATCCTCGAAGGGATGCGGCTGTGCCGCGCGCTGTGGACCGGCGACAAGGTCGACTGGGACGGCCGCTGGCACCTGGAGGGCGCGCAGATCGGCCCGGTGCCGCACCGGCCCGGCGGGCCGCCGATCTGGATGGGCGGCTCCTCGCCCGGCAGCATCCAGCGCGCCGGCAAGTATTTCGACGGCTGGTTTCCGATCTCGCCGCCGCCGGCAAAATTCGCGGCGCAGTGGGCGGAGGTGCAGCAGGTGGCGCGCGATGCGGGCCGCGACCCGGCGGCGCTGACCGGCGCGATCTACCTGACGGTGTGCGTCGACGAGGACGCCGCGCGCGCCGAGGCGCGGATCGGCGACTTCCTGGAGAGCTACTATCCCGGCCGCGGCGCGTTCATGAAGCGGGCCCAGTCGTGGTACGCCGGGCCCAAGGCCGGCGCGGTCGACTGGCTCGCCGCCTACATCGCCGGCGGCGCCAGCCACTTCATCATCCGCTTCCCCGGCGACCACGAGCGCCACCTCGACGTGCTGGCCGACATCCGCGTACAGCTCGCCGGATAGGCGCAAGCGTCCCGCAACGCGCGTCCGCAGGCCGGCAGCCGCCCACCTCTCCCTCCCCATCGATTCGCGACGGGGAGGAAGAGGTGGGCAGCCTCGGCGTTCGCTCGCGAGGCGTTCTCCGCGGCGTCAGTCCAGCATCGCGAGGAACGCCGGCGTCATCGTTTCTGGCAGGCGATCGCCGCCGCCGTCGCGCGCGACGAACAGCGCGGCGATGCCGCGGGCGCAGGCGAAGTCGTAGCCCGCCTGCGGCCCCAGCACGGTCAGCGCCGTCGCCAGCGCGTCGGCCTGCATGCACGACGGGTGCAGAACCGTCACCGCGACCAGCCCGTGCGACACCGGCCGCCCGGTGCGGGGGTCGATGGTGTGGGCGTAGCGGATGCCGCCCGAGTCGAAGAAGCGGCGATAGTCGCCCGACGTGGCGACGGCGAGGCCGTGCAGCGCGACGATGGTCTCGGGCATGTCGGCGCGCGGGCGGTCCGGCGCGACCCACCACGGCTTGCCGTCGGGCTTGGTCCCGGCGCCGCGCAGCTCGCCGCCGACCTCCACCAGGTAGCAGGTCAGGCCGGCATCGCGCAGGCAATCGGCGACCGCGTCGACGCCGAAGCCCTTGGCGATCGCGGACAGGTCGAGGCGGACGCCGCCCGGCTGGCGCGCCCGCCGTCGCGCCGCATCGATCTCGAGCCGTGCCCAGCCGACCGGCCCGGCGACCGCCTCGATCGCCGCCGCCGGCGGCGGCTCGGTGCGCCGGCCCGCGGGCCCGAAGCCCCACAGGTCGACCAGCGGACCGACTGTAGGGTCGAACGCTCCGTCCGTCTCGCGCGCCAGCGCCAGCGCGGCTGTCAGGACGGCGAGGAATTCCTCGGGCAGGGCCAGCCATGTGCCGGCCGGCGCGGCGTTGAACCGCGACAAGTCGGAGTCGGGCCGATAGGTGCTCATCTGCGCCACGACGCGGTCGAGCGCGTGCTGGATGCGCGCGCGCAGAGCGACGAAGTCGATGTCGGGCGGCGCGGCGACGCGGACCGTCCACGTCGTCCCCATCGTCTCGCCGACCAGTGTCGCCACTCGCGCGCCGGCCGCCGGTGCGTCCGGCGGCGCGGCGAGCGCGGGGACCGCGACGCGCCGCACGGCGACTACTGCGGCAGGACCTCCAACGTCGCGGTATAGGCGGCGCGCCGGCGGGCGTTCTTGATCTCGCTCTTGTCGTCCTGGACCGAGGCGTTGATCCAGTACATGCCGGGCTGCGTCCAGCTCAGCTCGATCTTGCCTTCCTCGTCGGTGGTGTAGGTCTTCTCGTGAAGGTTGTCGCGGTAGCGGATGCCGCCCGGGATCACGGTCACCTTGAGGCCGGCGGTCGGCTTGCCGTCGAGCAGCATGCGGAACGTCGCCGGCTCGCCGACGACGAGGTCGTTGGGATGCGTCACCGGCAACAGCTCCAGCCCTTCGTTGGTCGGCTTCAGCACCGTGTCGGTCGGCTTGCCGTTGGTGACGAACACCTCCAGCCGGCCTTGCATCTGGGTGACGCGCAGGTCCTCGGCATTGGCCGGCACTTCCTTGGCGTAGTTCGCGGCGGTGCCGCGCCAGCGCTTCTGCTGGCCGTCCACCTTGTAGCTGGCGAACATGCCGCTGTTCAGGATCGCGATCTTGTAGGTGCCCTTCTGCTTGAGCTGCACGTCGAAGGTGCTGCGGTACTTGCCAGTGCTCTGGTTCTCCGCCGTCGTCGCCGTGCCGTCCGGCGCCACGACGGCGAGGTTGTCGAGGCGCATCGGCACGTGCTCGAAATAGAACAGGTCGTTGGACACCGCCGCGTCGACGGTGACCCACAGGTTGTCGCCGGACACCACCGTCGCCGACGGCAGCAGCCATTGCCGGTGCGCCTGCGCGCCCGACAGCGGCAGGCAGGCGGCGATCGCCAGGAGCAGGATCTTGGCAGGCGTCTTCATCGCGGTCCTCATGGTCGGGTCCCCCAGGATTCTACGGCTTGAGGTCGAGGGCGAGGGCGCCGAGCTCGTGCTCGCCCTTCGCGGTCAGGCTTTGCGCCGCCTTGGGCGGCCACTGGAACGGGATGCGCAGCAGCTCGCGGCCGCCGACCTCGCGCGCGGCCTCGACGACCAGTTTGTATTCGCCGGGCGGCAGCTCCTTGAGCGGCGCCTTCGCGTCGGAGAAGGTGAGGGTGTGGTCGCCCGGCGCGCGCGTCGCGCCGGTGATGCCGTCCACCGGCATCCGCAGGTCGCGGCCGGTGCGCCGCCACCACTGGCGCATGTCCTTGAGCCAGGTGGTGCCCTCGTTGTTCTTGAGCTTGACGTCGTACCAGACCATCAGGTTGGCGGCGACGCTCTGGTCGGCGCGTTCCACCCACATCGCGACGTAGGGCTTGTGGTACTCGGCGACGGTCAGCCGCGGGATCTCGACCTTCAGCGACAGGTCCGCCGCGGCGGCCGGCGTCACGATCAGCGCGGTCACGGCGATGGGAAGCGCAGGACGCATCAAATGCCTCGTCAGTGGATGAACAGGATGGCCAGCGCCGCCGGGATCAGCAGGCCGAGCCCGGTGATCGGCCACGTGGCGGGCCGGTTGCCGGCATGGAGCTGGAGGAGGAGGAGGCCGGTCGCGCAGAACACCAGGCACGCGACGGCGAAGATGTCGATGAACCAGCTCCACACGATGCCGGTGTGGCGACCCTTGTGCAGGTCGTTCAGATAGGCGATCCAGCCACGGTCGGTCTTCTCGTAGGTCGCCTCGCCGGTCTGCAGGTCGATGCGCAGCCAGGCGTCGCCGCCCGGCCGCGGCAGGCCGAGATAGACCTCGTCGTCCGACCAGTCGGGCGTGACGCCGGCGATGTCGACCGAAAGCGCGCGGGCCGCCCATTCGCCCGCCTGCGCGGGGATCGGGCCCTCGGCGTCGGCGGCGTCCTTCAGCGTCGTCTTCAGCGCATCCGGCAACGTCGCGGTGCGCGTCGTCACGGTCGGCGTCGCCCCGATCGAGCCGGCATGGTTCAGCGTGATGCCGGTGGCGGCGAACAGGATCATGCCCACCAGGCACAGCGCCGAGCTCATCCAGTGCCAGGTGTGGAGCTGCTTCAGCCAGAAGGTCCGGCGCCCCTTGGCGCCGCGCGAGCGGCGCGCGCCGCCGGCTGCCGCCGCCGAGCGCAGCGATGCCGCAGTCGTCCCAGGGACGGCGGCAGGACGGCGTTCGTGGTCGGTGGCGAGCAAACGGGACGATCCGATGAGAGCGAAGCGGCGGCTGGCGCCACCATAATGTTATTGCGACTTATTCGCAATTGGTAACTGGTGCGACGTTTCCGCCGCCCAGACCCCGCGACACACACGCGCCGCCGCGCCCATTCCGTCGCGCCGGGCAGGAGAATTTTGCAAGACCGCGCCGATTCGAAAGCCGAACCGGAAACGCCGTCGGCAGCGCATTCCGGGCGTTGAACCCGGTGCGTCGCCCCGCGCCTTCGGCGTCCGCCGTTACGACGCCGGCGGCAGGTCCACGGCAAACAGCCGCGCGCCGTCGCGGCCATGCAGGGTGACGGTCATCACGCCGGTCGCGCCGTCGACCGTCACCGTGCCGAACGTCTGCAGGCCATCGGACGGCGGCCGGTTCGGCGCGGCGCCGGGCTCCCGGTTGCGGAACATCACCTGCGGGCCGAACGTCGGGTCGAGGGTGCCGGGGCCGAAGGTGCCGGCGTGCAGCGGGCCGGCGACGAACTCCCAGAACGGGTCGAAGTCGGCGAACCGCGCCGCCGCGGGGTCGTAGCGGTGGGCGGCCGCGTAGTGCACGTCGGCGGTGAGCCACACCACGTTGCGCACGCCCATGACCTTGATGGCGTGCAGCAGCCTGGCGATCTCCAGCTCGCGGCCGAGCGGCGGACCGCCGTCGCCATTGGCAACCGCCTCGAAATCATGCGCGCCGTCGGCGACGACCAGGCCGATCGGCATGTCGGCGGCGATCACCTTCCAGGTCGCGGTGGAGGCGGCGAGCGCGCGGATCAGCCAGCTCACCTGATGACGCCCGAGGAACG
Organism: Rhodospirillaceae bacterium; assembly: GCA_050249455.1. Lineage (GTDB taxonomy): Bacteria > Pseudomonadota > Alphaproteobacteria > MPNO01 > VGEU01 > JBFWQM01. Next base: position 33,386 of record JBFWQM010000003.1, read on the forward strand.
CGGCGGCAGGATCCTCCGTCGCCTGGCGGTTCGGCGAGTTGGGGCCGCGGTAGCTGCGCATGTCGAGCATGAACACGTCGAGGTGCGGGCCGTAGGCGATGCGGCGATGGATGCGCCCGGGGTCGCGGGGATCGAGGCGGGTCGGCGTGAATTCCAGAAACGCCTGCCGCGCCCGTGCGGCGAGGACGTCGGCGCGCGTCTCCGCATAGCGGTCGTCGGCGATGCGCTGGCCGGGATACCAGTTGTTGCGCACCTCATGGTCGTCCCACTGGGCGATCACGGGCACCTCCGCGTTGAAGCGGCGGAACGGATCGTCGAGCAGGTTGTAGGCGTAGTTGCCGCGGAACTCGTCCAGCGTCTCGGCGACCTTGGCCTTGGCGGGGGTGACCAGGTTGCGCCACACCGTCCCGTCGTCCAGCGCCACCTCCGGCGCCAGCGGGCCGTCGGCGTAGACGTAGTCGCCCGAGTGGATGAAGAAGTCCAAGGCTTGCGCGCGCATCGCATCGAAGATCGTCATGCCGCCGCGCGCGACGTCGATGCCCCAGCCCTGGCCGACCATGTCGCCGGACCAGCCGAACCGCACGGTCCGCCGGTCCGCGGGGGCGGTCCGGAAGCGGCCGGACGCCGGCGCGCTCAGGGTGGTCAGGTCGCCGAGGTCCTGGAACCAGGCGCGGTAGAACACGTCCTGGCCGGCGGGCAGGCCGGCGAGGTCGACCCGCGCGGTGAAGCCGGTGTCGGCCACCGCCGCAGGCCCGACGACGCGCCGGCGTTCGGCAAACGACTCGGTCGTGGCGTACTCGACGATCAGCCGCGCCGGGCGGTCGGTGACGCTCCACACGATGCAGCCGGTTGCGGTGACGTCGCCGCTCATCGCGCCACCCGCGATCGACGGGCGCATCCGGTCGGATGCGACCACAGCGAAGGGCCGCAGCAGCGGCAGCGCCGTCCCGGCGGCCGCGGTGCGGAGCAGGCGGCGGCGGCCGATCTTCGTCCGGGCGGGGAAATCGGTCATGGGTGCGCGGGCAGGGTAGGTCCGGCCGATGACAGCGCCGCGACGGCGGGGCCTGACGGTCAGAGCGGCTTGAAGACGGCAGATTCCCGGACCGATTCGACGCCGTCAATGGCGCGGACCGCATCCAACCTGGAACGCGGCCCGCGCGCGTTGACGATCAGGAAGCGGTCGCGGCGCTCGATCGCCTCGAGGCCGAGCGCTTCGAGCGCCGCGCAGACGCGGTCGATCTCTCCCGCCGCATCGCGGCCGATCCGGATCGTCAGCTCGACGACCGCGGCGTTCGCATCGTCCGCCATCGACCTCTCCCGATTGGGCGCCCGGTTCTAAAGTGGGGCCTGCGCGAAGCCCTTGCCAACGTCGCGCGGCGGCGATCGCAGCGGCTTGACGAGCTGGAGGAGCCGCGCCCACAGCGCCCAGCCGCGGTACTTGGGATCGCACTCGGCGATCAGCGCGGCGATGCCCGCGACGTGCGGGGTCGCCATGCTGGTGCCGCTCATCGTCGCGTAGCCGCCGCCCGGCGCGGCGGAGTGGATGTTGACCCCGGGCGCGGCGAGATCGACCTCCTGCCCGGTGTTCAGCCCGCCGCACGAGAAGCGGGCAGGCCGGTAGGCGGCGTCGACGGCGCCGACCGCGAGGATCGCCGGGCAGTTGGCGGGCGAGCCGATCGGCGCGATGCGGCCGGGCCGCTCGCTCTCGTTGCCGGCGGCGGCGACCACCAGCGAGCCGGCGTCGAGGCAAGCCTGGCCGATCTGCTCGTAGTCGTCGTTGGGGCTCTCGCCGATCCCGACCTGGGCGCCGAGCGACATCGAGATGACGGCGCAGCCCTCCGCCACGGCCCAGTCCATCCCGGCGATGATCGAGCGGTCGGTGCCGAAGCCGTCGTCGCCCAGCACCTTGCCCGCATAGATCTCGGCGCCGTAGGCGACGCCGTAGCGCGGGCCGGACGACGGCTTTAGCGGGCCGCAGGCGGTGCCGACGCAATGCGTGCCGTGGCCATGCGTGTCGTCGGGCGAGCTGCGCGTCGCGAACAGCTTCTTGACGATCCGCCGGCCGCGGAAGTCGGGGTGGCGGTGGTCGAAGCCGGTGTCGAGGACGGCGACCTTGATGCCGGCGCCGGAAAGGCGCGTCTGGCCCGCCTTGATCGTGCGCACGCCCCACGTGACGGAAGGATCCGCCGCCGCGGCCTCGACGTCGCCCGGTGCACCCCCGTCCGCCATGCCGAGCAGCCGGTCGGCCAGCTCGTTGACCGCGTCGCGGTAGCCGCGCAGGTATGCCCGGTCGATGCTTTCTTCCGGCGCGGCCAGCGACGGCATCGCGCCGTCGTCCGGCATGCCGAGCGCCCGGAAGCGGCGCTCCGGCCGGGTGTTGGCGACCATGCGGTCGTCGATCGCCGGCGCCAGCATGGCCTGCACCTGGTCGAACTGCTCGCGGACCACGGCGATCCCGAAGCGCTCGAAGTACTGGACGTCGGCGCCGCCGAAGTCGTTGGGCACCGCTTCGGCGCCGCGGAAGTCGGCGGAAGACGCCACCCGGACGCCGTCCTTCTCGAAGCGCTTGATCGCGGTCCCGGCGGCACCGCGGTGGAATCGGACGACATAGCCGAGCGGCGGCCGTGCCGCCGCCGAAGCCGCGGCGGCGGACCTGCGTGTCTGACGTGCCATATTATCCCCCAATTGACCCCGTCTTCGGACGCCCCCCGGCATCCGGTACGGGAACTCTATAGGGACAGGTCGTGAGCTGCCTAGGGCGACAAACGGCGCAAGGCGATGCAGTGGTCGGCTGAGGGCATCGTCGTCGCGGTGCGCGCGCACGGCGAGACCTCGGCGGTCGTCGCCCTGCTGACCCGCGACCACGGACGCCATGCCGGGCTCGCCCGCGGCGGCGCCGGCCGGCGCGGCCGCGGCGTCTACCAGGTCGGCAACGTGGTCGCGGCGACATGGCGGGCGCGGCTGGGCGAGCACCTCGGCACCTATGCGTGCGAGCTGGTGCGCGCCCATGCCGCCGACCTCCTGTCGGAGGCGCTGCCGCTGGCCGCGCTCAATGCCGTCGCGGCGGTGGTCGAGACGGCGCTGCCCGAGCGCGAGCCGCATCCGGCGCTCTATGACGCGACGCTGGCGATGGTGGCGGCGCTGCACGAGCCGGGCTGGGCGCCCGCCTACGTGCGCTGGGAGGTCGCGCTGCTGGCCGAGCTCGGCTTCGGTCTCGACCTCGCGGCCTGCGCGCTGACCGGGGCGGCCGCCGACCTCGCCTATGTCTCGCCGCGCACCGGGCGAGCGGTCTCGCGGGCGGCGGCGGCGCCGTACCGCGACCGCCTGCTGGCTTTGCCGCCGTTCCTGGCGGACGCCGCCGCCGCGGCGACCCCGGCGGCGGTTCGCGACGGACTGGCGCTGACCGGGCACTTTCTCGACCGTGACGTGTTTGCGGCGCACGGCCGCACGGCGCCGGCGGCGCGCGACCGACTCGTTGATGGACTCAGGCGTCTGGCTACTATATCTGGACGCATGGACGTACCGCATGGCTCCTGACGACGCTCCTAACATCCGCGACGTGGCGCTGACCGAGGCGCTGGGCGAGCGCTATCTCGCCTATGCGCTGTCGACCATCACCTCGCGCTCGCTGCCGGATGTCCGCGACGGCCTGAAGCCGGTGCACCGCCGGCTGCTCTACGCGATGCGCCTGCTCGGGCTCGACCCGGCGTCGGGCTTCAAGAAGTGCGCCCGCGTCGTCGGCGACGTCATGGGCAAGTTCCACCCGCACGGCGACGTCGCGATCTACGACGCGATGGTCCGCCTCGCCCAGGACTTCGCGTCGCGCTACCCGCTGGTCGAGGGGCAGGGCAACTTCGGCAACATCGACGGCGATGGCGCCGCGGCGATGCGCTACACCGAGGCGCGCCTGACCGCCTTCGCCGAGGCGCTGATGGAGGGCCTCGACGAGGACGCGGTCGATTTCCGCGACACCTATGACGGCAGCGAGCGCGAGCCGGTCGTCATGCCCGGCCGGGTGCCCAACCTGCTGGCCAACGGCGCCGCCGGCATCGCGGTCGGCATGGCGACCAACATCCCGCCGCACAATGTCGGCGAGATCTGCGGCGCGCTGCTGGAGATAATCAAGCAGCGCAAGTCGCGGACCGGCGAGGTAGCGATCGAGACGCTGCTCAAGCACATGCCGGGCCCGGACTTCCCGACCGGCGGCGTGCTGGTGGAGGATCCGGCCAGCGTCCGCGAGGCCTACGCCAGCGGCCGCGGCAGCTTCCGGCTGCGCGCGCGCTGGACCGTCGAGCCGCTGAAGCACGGCCAGTACCAGGTCATCGTCACCGAGATGCCCTACCAGGTGCAGAAGGCGCGGGTGATCGAGAAGATCGCCGAGCTACTGCAGGCGCGCAAGCTACCGCTGCTGGCCGACGTCCGCGACGAGTCGGCGGCCGAGGTGCGGCTGGTGCTGGAGCCCAAGAGCCGGACCATCGAGGCCGAGGCGCTGATGGAATCGATGTTCCGCCAGACCGACCTCGAGGTGCGGATCGGGCTCAACATGAACGTCCTCGACGAGGGCGGGCGGGTGCCCAAGGTGATGAGTCTGCGGGAGGTGCTCGACGCCTTCCTGGCGCACCGCCAGGACGTGCTCGTCCGCCGGTCGCGCCACCGGCTGGCGCAGATCGCCCGCCGGCTGGAGATCCTCGACGGCTACCTGGTCGTCTACCTCAACATCGACGAGGTGATCCGCATCATCCGCGAGGAGGACGACCCCAAGGCGGTGATGATCGCGCGCTGGGAGCTGACCGACACCCAGGTCGAGGCGATCCTCAACATGCGCCTGCGCTCTCTGCGCCGGCTGGAGGAGATCGAGATCAGGAAGGAGGTCAAGGCGCTCAAGGCCGAGCGCAAGGACCTCGAGGCTCTGGTCAAGGACGAGGACAAGCGCTGGGCCCGGATTGCCGAGGAGATCGCCGAGACCCGCAAGCGGTTCGGCGGCGATACCGCGCTGGGTCGCCGCCGCACCGAGATCGGCAAGGCCCCGGCGCTCGCCGACATCAGTTTCGAGGCGGCGATCGAACGCGAGCCGATCACCGTGATCTGCTCCGACAAGGGCTGGATCCGCGCCGCCAGGGGCCACCTCGCCGACACCGCCGACCTCAAGTACAAGGAGGGCGACAAGGGCCGCTTCGTGCTGCACGCCGAGACCACCGACAAGCTGGTGATGTTCGGCACCAACGGCCGGTTCTACACGCTCGGCTGCGACAAGCTGCCGGGCGGGCGCGGCACCGGCGAGCCGGTGCGGCTGATGGTCGACCTCGGCAACGACCAGGACATCGTGACCCTGTTCGTCCATAAGCCCGGCCGCAAGCTGGTGGTGGCGTCCGAGGACGCCCGCGGCTTCCTGGTGCCGGAGGACGAGGTGCTGGCCCAGACGCGGGCGGGCAAGCAGGTCCTCAACGTCGCCGCGGGGGTCGAGGCGCGGGCCTGCGTGCCGGCCGAGGGCGACCACGTGGCGGCGGTCGGCGACAACCGCAAGCTGGTCGTCTTCCCGCTGGACGAGCTGCCGGAAATGACCCGCGGCCGCGGCGTGACCATGCAGAAATACAAGGACGGCACGCTCGCCGACATCCAGGTGTTCCGGCTGGCGGACGGCCTGTCGTGGCGGCTCGGCGACCGGGTGCGCACCGAGGTCGACCTGCGGCCGTGGCTGGGCAAGCGGGCGCAAGCCGGGCGACTCGCCCCCAAGGGCTTCCCGAAGTCGAACCGCTTCGGCTGACGGGTAGTTGATCAGCGCGGTTGGCTGCCACGCTGGCGCGACGGGCGGCGCTCCGCTAGAAGACCGCCGCGAATTCAAGGCGCAAGAAGGCGGCGTGGCCGCCGGCGCCACCGCAGGAGTTTGGCTTGCACGTCATTGCCGCTTTCGTGCGCGCGGTCGACCGTTGCAACGACTGGCTTGGCCGTTACCTCGCGTGGCTGATCCTGGGCAGCGTGCTGGTGTGCGCGCTGACCGCGATCCTGCGCTACGGGTTCAACGTCGGCTTCGTCTGGATGCAGGAGCTGTACGTCGTCCTGTTCGCGGTGAACTTCACCTTGGCGGCGGGCTTCACCTACGCGCGCAACCAGCATGTCCGCGTCGATATCTTCAGCACGCGGATGAGCGAGCGCACGCGCGCCTGGATCGAGGCCCTGGGGTTCGTGTTCCTGATGCTGCCGTGGCTGGTGGCGATCCTCTACGCCGCCTGGCCGTTCGTCGGCCTGTCATGGCGGATCCTGGAATCCTCCGGCAGTCCCGGCGGCTTGCCGGGGTTCTTCCTGGTCAAGTCCGCGATCCCGCTGTTCTGCCTGGTGCTGGGCCTGCAGGGGCTGGCCTCCTGCGGGCGCAGCGCGCTGGTCCTCGCCGGCCGCCGCGACCTTCTGGCGCCGCGCGACGGCGCGGCAGCCGCCGGCTGAGACGCCGGCGATGTCGAGCGCGCTGATCGGGGAGCTGTTTAGCGGCGCGCTGCTCGTCATCGTCTGCTTCGTCCTGATCGCCGGCTATCCGGTGGCGTTCAGCCTGGCCGGCACCTCGCTGATCGTCGCCGGGCTGGCCTGGCTGTTCGGCGCCTTCGACTTCTCCATCCTGCACGGCATCGCCTCGCGCTATTTCGGCGTGATGCTGAACGAGGTCCTGGTGGCCGTGCCGCTGTTCGTCTTCATGGGCATGGTGCTGGAGCGGTCGGGCATCGCGGAGGACCTCCTGACCACGATGGGGCAGCTCTTCGGCAAGCTGCGGGGCGGCCTCGGCTATTCGGTGGTGCTGGTCGGTGCGCTGCTGGCCGCCTCCACTGGCGTCGTCGGCGCGACGGTGGTCACGATGGGGCTGATCAGCCTGCCGGCGATGACGCGCGCCGGCTACGACCCGAAGATCTCGACCGGGGTCATCTGCGCCTCGTCCACCCTGGCCCAGATCATCCCGCCGTCGACCGTGCTGATCTTCGTCGGCGACATGCTGCAGGGGATCAACCAGACCGCGCAGCTCAAGCGCGGCAACTTCGCGCCGGAGCCGGTCTCGGTCGGCGACCTGTTCGCCGGCGCGCTGCTGCCGGGGCTGCTGCTCGTCGGGCTCTATGCGTCGTGGGTCTTCATCCGCAGCGTCATGGATCCCGCCTCGATGCCGGCCCTGACGCTGTCGCCGGCGGAGCGGCGCAGCCTCTTCCGCCGGGTCGCCACGGCGCTGGCGCCGCCGCTCCTCCTCATCCTCGCCGTGCTGGGCAGCATCCTGGCCGGCGTCGCGACGCCGACCGAGTCCGCTTCGATCGGCGCCCTGGGGGCACTGATCCTGGCGATGGTCAAGCGCCGCTATAGCCATGCGATGCTGCGCGAGGCGGTGGTCAGCACGACGCTGACCAGCTCGATGATCTTCGTCATCCTACTTGGCGCGTCGGTGTTCTCGCTGGTGTTCCGGGGGCTCGGCGGCGAGGCGATGGTGGAGGATTTCCTGGCCGGCATGCCGGGCGGCGCGTTCGGCGCGATGCTGTTCGTGATGCTGGTGATGTTCGTGCTCGGGTTCTTCCTCGACACGTTCGAGATCATCTTCATCGTGCTGCCGATCTGCGGCGTGCCATTGCTGGTGCTCGGCATTGATCCGATCTGGTTCGGCGTGATGATCGGCATGGTGCTGCAGACCAGCTTCCTGACGCCGCCGTTCGGCTTCACGCTGTTCTACATGCGAAACATCGCGCCGGACTCGGTGCCGACCAGCGCGATCTGGCGCGGCGCGATGCCGTTCGTGGCGCTGCAGCTGGTCGGCCTGGCGGCGCTGTGGAACTACCACGGGCTGGCGACGTGGCTGCCGAATGCGATCTTCCGCGCGCCCGCCGCCGTCGAGATCGCGCCGCCGCCGCCGCTGCCGCCGGAAACCGACCAGCCCGAGCAGGACCCGGGCGACGCACCCCCGCCGTAAATCTGCCGCACCGGCCCCGGCCGGCGCGGCGCCTGGCGTTCAGAGATACTTGAACGACAGCGTGCGCGCGTTCAGGTACGCCTGCTCCGCATTGCGGGTATAGGGCAGCAGCAGGGTCCGCGCCTTGATGTAGGAATCGAAGATCTTCTTGCCGATGGCGTCGGCCTTCTCGCGTTCTTCGGCCATGACCTCGCCGGAGGCGTTGCCGAAGGATGTCAGGAGCTCGTTGGAGACGCGGCGGATAGCGATGCCGTGGCGGGTGCGCAGGGTCTCGGCGGCTTCCGCGGAGCGGGCGTTGAACTCGGCCAGCGTGTCGTCGTGGCCCTGCTGCGCGGCCGAGGCGACGATCTGCTTCAGGTCGTCGGGCAGCGCGTCGTACTTGCGCTTGTCGACCATGAGCTGCAGCGCGGTCGAGGGCTCTTGGAAGCCGGGGCTGTAGTAGAACTTCGCGACCTGGTGGAAGCCGAACGCGAGGTCGTTGTAGGGTCCGACCCACTCCGTGGCGTCGATCGTGCCGGACTGCAGCGCGGCGAAGATCTCGCCGCCGGGCAGCAGGACGACAGTGGCGCCGAGCTTCTTGATCACCTCGCCGCCGAGGCCGGGCATGCGCTTCTTCAGGCCCTTGTAGTCTTCGGCGGTGCGCATCTCCTTGCGGTACCAGCCGAGCGCCTGGGTGCCGGTGTTGCCCACCGCGAACGCCTTCAGGTTGAACGGTGCGTAGAGCTCGTCCCACAGCTCCTGGCCGCCCATGTAGTGCAGCCAGGCGATGTGCTCGCCGGCGGTGAAGCCGAACGGCACCGCGGCGAAGAACGCGGCTTGGCGATGCTTGCCGAGGTGGTAGTAGGACGCGTCATGTCCCATCTCGGCGGTGCCGTTGGACACCGCGTCGAAGCACTGCAGCGCCGGGACCAGCTCGCCCGCCGAATAGACCTTCACCGTCAGCCGCCCGCCCGACATCGTGCCGATGCGCTGGGCGACGCGCTCGGCGCCGGTCCCGAGGCCGGGGAAGTTCTTCGGCCAGCTCGTCACCATCCGCCATTCCATCCGGCCCTGCGAGATCGCCGGGGCGGGGAAGGCGGCGGCGGCCGTGGCGGCGGCGCCGGCGGTGGCCGCGGTCCTCAGGAAGGCGCGGCGCTGGATCGGGTTCTTCGGCATGAGCGGGCTCCGGTCGGCATGGTCCGGCGCGCGGCAACGCGCCGGCGCCTTATGCGTTCGACATTAATGCAGGTCAGTCGGATTCGTCGATTGCGGTCCAGCCGTCGGGGCCGAGCCGCTCCAGCGGGCGGAAGCGGGTCTTGTAGGCCATCTTGCCGCTGTCGGCGATCCAATATCCCAGGTAGACGTAGGGCCGGCCCGAGGCGCGGGCGAGTTCGACCAGGTGCAGAATCATGAAGCTGCCCAGGCTGCGCGCCGGCTCGTCGGCCTCGAAGAAGCTGTAGACGGCCGAGTACGAGTCGTCGAGCCGGTCGGCGAGCATGCCGGCAACCAGCCGGCCGTCGCCGTCGCGGTATTCGATCAGCTGCGAATCGATCGGCGATTCCTCGACCATCGCCCGGTAGTCGGCGAACGACATCGACGACATGTCGCCGCCGCCGTGGCGCGACCGCTGGTAGCGGGCGAACAGGCGGTACTGCTCCATCGACGCCATCGCCGCCATCTCCTGCCGGGCGAGGTCGGCGTTGCGGACCAGGAGGCGGCGCTGCGTCCGGCTGGGCAGGAAATCGGCGACCCGGATGCGGACCGGGATGCAGGCGCTGCACGACGGGCAGGCCGGGCGGTAGGCGAGGCCGTGGCTGCGCCGGAAGCCGGCGCGCGACAGGCGTTCGTAGAAGGGCTGGGCGTTGGGGCCGGACAGGTCGGTGACGACCTTGCGCTCGATCCGTCCTGCGACGTACGGGCAGGGCAAAGCACGGGTCCCGAAGAAGAACCGCTGCGGCCGCGTCAGGGATTGGTCGACGCCCATTCTGGTCAACGCTCGTTGCCGGTCTGTGCCGGGTCGGATCCGACCTTGCGGGCAAAATATAATACGTCGGCGGCGGCCCCGCCAACCGGGGCGGGCGGCTCAGCGCACCCGCGGCCCCGACCAGTCCCGGCGGACCTCGGGTCGCTGCGCGGGCGCGGCCGCGCCGTTGCCGCCGGCGGCGCCCTTGGCGACGGCGTCGCGGATCAGCACGATGCTGATGCGCCGGTTCTGCGGGTCGGTCGGGTTCTCGGGCGTCAGCGGCTCGGTATCGGCGCGTCCCACCACGCGGCTGATGCGCGCGGCGGGCACGCCGTCCTCCATCAGCTCGCGTCGGCTGGCGTGGGCGCGGTCGCTGGACAGCTCCCAGTTGCCGTAGCTGGCGCCGACCGAGGACCGGAACGGGGTCGCGTCGGTGTGGCCGGAGATCGACAGCTTGTTCGGCATGGTCTGGACCACCTTGGCGACCTGGGCGAGCAGCTTGCGGGTGCGGTCGAACATCTTGACCGAGCCGGAGGGGAACATCGGCTGGCCGTCGCGGTCGACGAGCTGGATGCGCAGCCCTTCCGGCGTCTGGTCGATCAGCAGGTTCTTCGCCAGCCCCTTGAGGTCGGGGTCCTTCTCGATCGCCTCGCGCAGCTCCTTCTCCTTCTCCTTGAACAGCTCCTCCTCGCGCTGGGCGATGGCCTCGTCCATCTCCTGCTTGGTCAGGTCGGGCTTCTCGGTCGAGTCCTTGTCGCCGTCGCCGGAAGTCGGCTTCAGCTCGATGGTGACGGAGGGCGGCGAGTTTCGCGACACCAGCGCCCCCGGCGAGGAGATCGTCTGGCCGCCGAGGATGCCGCCGGCGCCGCTCTTGGAGGTCGAGGCGGTGGCCGGCGCGAAGTAGTCGGAGATGCCCTTCTTCTGGTCCTCGCTGGTGGCGTTGAGCAGCCACAGCAGCAGGAAGAACGCCATCATCGCCGTCACGAAGTCGGCGTAGGCGACCTTCCACGCGCCGCCATGGTGGCCGTGGCCGCCCTTCTTGACCTTCTTGATGATGATGGTCGCAGCGGCGTTCCTGGCGGCCATGACGGCAGCGCTCCGTCAGTTCGACGGCTGCGGCAGGGCGGCGACGGCTTCCTCGAGCTCGGTGAAGGTCGGCCGCACGTCCGACTCGAGCGCCTTGCGGGCGAACTCGACGCAGACCTGCGGCGCATAGCCGTTCATGTAGGCGATGAGGCCCGACTTGATGCACACGAAATACTTGGTCTCCGCGTCGAAGGTCCGGCCCAGGATGCCGGCGAGCGGCGCGAGGAAGCCGTAGGCGATGAACACGCCCAGGAACGTGCCGACGAGGGCGCCGCCGATAAGGTGGCCGAGCACCTCGGGCGGCTCGGTGATCGAGCCCATCGTGTGGATGACGCCGAGCACCGCCGCGACGATGCCGAGCGCGGGCATGCCGTCGGCCATCGATTGGACCGCGCCGGCCACCGCGGCGTTCTCGTGGTGATGGGTGTCGATCTCTTCGTCGATGATCGCCTCGAGTTCGTGCGGGTTCTCGCTGCCGAGGCTGATCATCCGCAGGTAGTCGCAGAAGAACGTCGTGGCGTGGTGGTTCTTGTGCACGCTTGGGAACTGGGCGAACAGGTCGCTGCCGTGCGGGTTCTCGATATGTTGCTCGAGCGCGAGCATCCCCTTGGAGCGGGCGATCTTGTAGACCTGGAACTGCATGCTCAGCAGCTCCAGGTAGTCCTTCTTCCCGTATTTCGGTCCCTTCAGGGCCACGCCCAGCGCCTTGGCGGACTTCTTGAGAACCGCCTTCGGGTTGCCGATGATGAACGCGCCGATCGACGCGCCGACGATGATGACCACCTCGAACGGCTGCCACAGCACTTCCAGGTGCCCGCCCGCGGCGGCATAGCCACCGAGAACGCAGGCGAAAACCACGATCGCGCCGACGATCACCAGCATCGGATCATCAATGCCTTTGCTACTTGTGCAGGTGTCGGCAACATGCGGCTGACCCGGTTAAGAAGGCGTTAGCCGTGATTGCCAGGAAGCGGGCGACAGTGGCGTAGCGTTGATGTATTCCAGGGCCGGCCGGTCCGCGCCGGCGCTGGACGAGATGGAGGATGGGAACGATGGCAGCGAACGTGATCACCGCCGAACAGCTGCACGAGCGGCTGGTCGCCAACCCGTTCAACGCCTGGATGGGGCTGAAGGTGCTGGCGCTCGACGAGGAGAAGCTCGAGATCGGCCTGACCTGGCGCGAGGAAATGGTCTCCAACCCGAAGGCCCGCTACACCCACGGCGGCGTCATCGGCGCCCTGATCGACGTCGCCGCCGACTTCGCCATCGCCGCCAAGGCCGGCGCCCCGGTTCCCACCGTGGACATGCGGGTGGACTATCACCGCGCCGCCATGCCGGGCGACCTCAAGGCGGTCGGGCGGATCGTCCGCCAGGGCGGAACCTTCACCGTCGCCGAGGCGCACGTCTACGACGGCGAGGGCAAGCTGGTCGCGAGCGGCCGGGGAGTCTATTTCACACAGCCGCCCAAGGCCTGATCCTCATTGGGGGTTGGACCCGCGGCACCGGTCCAGTACCATCGCCCCGACAGGGGGGGATGCCGCCCACAGGGCAGGCCCCGACGAAAGGAAAGCGAACCTGATGAGCGTCGATCCGATCGCCTTTCGCAAGGCCCTCGGCTGCTTTGCCACCGGCGTCACCATCATCACCACGCGGGACGCCGAAAGCCGGCCGGTCGGCATCACGGCGAACTCGTTCACGTCGCTGTCGCTGGACCCGCCGCTGGTGCTGTTCTGCCTCGACCGCAAGAGCGCGTCGTTCGCGGCCTTCCACAAGAACCGCCACTTCGCGGTGAACATCCTGCGCGACACCCAGCAGGAGCTGTCGCGCACCTTCGCCCGCTCGGTGGCGGACAAGTGGAACGGCATCGCGTTCGACACCTGGGACACCGGCTGCCCGATCCTGCCAGACTCCCTGGCGACGCTCGAATGCGACGTCGACGAGATCATCGAGGGCGGCGACCATGTCATCCTGATCGGCAAGGTCCGCCGCATGCAGATGGACGACGGCGAGTGCGCGCCGCTGGTCTACTACCGCGGCAAGTATGCCGGCGTGCAGGCCGGCTCGTAGAACGATGGCCGACCCCGATGTCCGGCGGCTGCAGCCGGCGGAGTGGGCGTCGGCTTTCTCCGTGGTCGCAACGCTGCGGCCGCACCTGGACGCCGCGACGTTCCTCGATCGCGTCCGCCGCCAGAGCTACGCCGGCTACGAGCTGGTCGGGGCGTTCCGCGGCGGCGAACTGGTCGGCGCGCTCGGGATGCGCCCGGTCCACACGCTGGTGCGCGGCGCCTGCCTGCATGTGGACGACCTCGTGGTCCGCGAGGACGTGCGCGGCCAGGGCGTCGGCCGTGCTTTGATGGACTTCGCGGAGTCCGATGCCCGTGCCCGCGGCATGGCCTCCGTCTTCCTCGACGCCCGCCGCGACGCGATCCCGTTCTACGAGACCATCGGCTACGGCTTCCATACCGCGCCTTCGATGCGAAAGGACCTCTGAGGCGGGGCCAGCCGTCCCTGCGCCACCGCGCTTCGGCCGACGCTCCGGCATGGTATCGTGGAGCGGAAAGCGGGCGCCGGCTCAGTCCCGCGCGGGAGGCAACGATGGCTTTGGCGCAGGAGCTGACCACTCCGGTAACGATCGTCGGCGGCGGCCCCGTCGGGCTCCTGCTGGCGCTGCTGCTCGACCGCTACGGCGTCAGCTCGACCGTCATCAATACCGAGCCGACCGAGCGCTGGCATCCCAAGGGCAACGGCCAGAACGCCAGCACCATGGAGCATTACCGTCAGCTCGGGTTCTCCGACGAGATCCGCATGCTGGGGCTGCCGCCCGATCACCCGTTCGACCAGGCGTATTTCACCCGGCTCAGCGCGCACGAGATCTACCGCTTCCCGATGCCGAACCGGGAGGAGCGCATCGCGATGCGCCGCGACATGCCGGTCACCGACCAGCTCCCCGAGCCGATGTTCCACGTCAACCAGATGTACGTCGAGCGCTTCCTGCTGCAGCGCGCGCGACGCGCGGCGGGCATCGACGTACGCTTCGGCTGGGAAGCTCAGTGGTTCACCCAGGACGAGAACCGTGTGCGCGTCCACGCGCGCCGGACCGACGGCGGCGAGGAGGCGACCTGGACATCGCCCTACGCGGTCGGATGCGACGGCGCCCGCGGCTTCGTGCGCAAGACGCTCGGCATTCCCTACGAAGGCGACGTGCAGAAGAAGGACGCCTACTGGGCCGGGCAGTTCTTCTCGATCCACATGCGCATCCCCGACCTCTATCCGAAGTTCGTCGGCCACCGGCGCGCCTGGATGTACTGGGCGATCAATCCCGATCCGAACACCCGCGGCGTCATCATCGCGCTGAACGGCCGGGACGAGTTCATGATGCTGATCAAGCCGAGGGACGGCTGGACCGACGTCGACAAGGACGAGGTCGCCGGCTGGGTCCGCCGTTCGATCGGCGCCGACATCGCGGTCGAGGTGATCGGCCACTACCCGTGGGCCGCCGGCCAGGCGCTGGTCGCCGAACGCTACAAGGCCGGGCGCATCATGATCGCGGGCGATGCCGCGCACGTCTTCACGCCGACCGGCGGCTTCGGCATGAACACCGGGATGGACGACAGCGCGAACTTGGCGTGGAAGCTGGCGGCGATGCTGCAAGGCTGGGGCGGGCCGAAGCTGCTCGACAGCTACCAGGCCGAGCGCAAGCCGATCGGCTTCCGCAACACCGGCGCATCGCGCAAGTACGCCTCGCGCATGCACGACGCCGTGGTGCCCGACAATGTCGAGGCCGATGGGCCCGAGGGCGACGCCGCGCGCGTCCGCGCGTCCGAGATGTCCTACATCCGCAAGAACCATTTCGTGCGGCCGGAGGACGAGGACGCGGTCGGCGTGCAGATCGGCACGCGCTACGACGGCTCCCCCATCGTCGTCGGCGACGAGACGCCGCCGGTCGATGCGTTCCCGGAGACCTACGACCGCTACGTCCCGACCGGCATCCCCGGCGGCCGGGCGCCGCACGTCTGGCTCGACGCCGGGCGCGTCATGGGCTCGTCGCTGTACGACCGGCTGGGCAAGGGGTTGACGCTGCTGCGGCTCGCCGCCGGCGCGGAGGCCGCGGCGCTGGCGGGCGCCGCCGAACGCCGCGGGGTGCCGCTGACGGTGTTCGACGTCCCGGTGCCGGAGGCGCGCGCGCTCTACGGCCGCGATCTCGCCCTGGTGCGGCCCGACCGCTTCGTCGCCTGGCGCGGTGATGCGCTGCCGGACGACTGCGACGCCCTGCTCGCCACCGTCACGGGGCACTGAACGGCGCCGTCAGCCGTCGGCCGCCTCGTCGCTCAGGATGCGGGTCGGCATGCCGGCCTCAGTCAGGCCGGCGGCGATGGTGCGGGCGGCGGCGGGGTCCATCACCTCGACGAGGGCGTCGACCTGCGCGAGCCGCACGGGCACGTCGCGGAACCAGCGCTGGTGCTGGATCTCCACGATGTTGCCGCCGAGCTCGCCGATGCGCCGCGTCGCGCGCGCCAGGCTGCCGGCCTGGTCGCTGACCTGGACGCGCAGCCGGACCAGCCGCCCCGAGCGCACCAGCCCGCGCATCAGCACCGACGACAGCAGCCGCGCGTCGATGTTGCCGCCGGAGAGGACGAGGCCGACCGTGCGGCCGGCGAACCGCTCGGGCCGGGCGAGGAGGGCGGCGAGCGGCGCGGCGCCGGCGCCTTCGGCGACCAGCTTCTCGATCTCGGCGATCAGCTGAACCGCCTGCTCCAGCTCCGCCTCGCCGACCAGCACGATGTCTGCCACCCGCTCGCGCACGATCGGCAGGGTGAGCGCGCCGGGAACCTTTACCGCGATGCCGTCGGCGATCGTCGCCGCCTCCGGCGTCGCCGGCAGCCCGGCCAGCGCACGCTGCATCGAGGGATAGAGCGCGGCCTCGACGCCGACCACCTCGATCCCGGGCTTCAGTGCCTGCGCCGCCACGGCGCAGCCGGCGATCAGGCCGCCGCCGCCGATCGGCACCACCAGGGTCTCGATGGCCGGCGCGTCCGCCAGCATCTCCAGCGCCAGCGTGCCCTGGCCGGCGGCGACCAGCGGGTCGTCGTAGGGGTGGACGAAGGTCAGCCCCTTCGATGACGCCTCCGCGGCGGCGAATTCCGACGCGGCGGTGAAGCTGTCGCCGGACAGCACGACGCGGGCGCCGAGCTGCTCGGTGTTGCGGATCTTCACGAACGGGGCATGGACCGGCATCACGATCGTGGTGGCGACGCCGAGCCGCGTGCCGTGATGGGCGACCGCCTGCGCGTGGTTGCCGGCGGAGACGGCGATCACGCCGCGCGCGCGCTCCGCATCGGTCAGCGACAGCAGTTTGTTGAGCGCTCCGCGCTCCTTGAACGAGGCGGTGAACTGCAGGTTCTCGAGCTTCAGGTAGACGGTCGCGCCGGTCAGCGCCGACAGCGTGCGCGACAGCACGGTCGGGGTGCGCACCACCGCGCCGGCGATGGCGCCGGCCGCGGCGCGCACGTCGTCGGCGCCGAACGTCATGGCGCTGACGCCGGCGTCAGGACGAGCGTGTCCCAGGCGCCGCCCTCGCCGAGGCGGAAATAGCCGCCGTCGCGCCACCGCTCGGTGGTGTCGCGGTAATGGGCGGACAGGGGATTGCCCGATTGGCCGGTGGCGATCATGAACCGCGAGCCGGCGAGATCGGCGAGGTCGTAGACCGCGCGCAGGCCGGGGCCATGGACGTCGGCATAGGGCGTCGCCTCGCTGCTGATGCGGGGCTGCGCCCGGTTCACGGTGTGCGCGCCGCCGTCGGTCTCGATGACGATGTCGGCGAGGTCGCGCAGCACCGGCACCCAGCCGAACAGGCCATGGCGGAAGCGCGCGACATGGGCGTCGCCCCAGCGCCAGCCGGCGATGTCATCGCCGTGGGCGCGCGCCAGCTCGTCCAGCGCCTGCCCCAGCGCCGCGCGTACCTGCGCCGGGCAGGTCTCCGCCCCCGGCGTCGCGATGTCGTCGCACCAGGCGGTGCGGTTGCCCAGCATGCGCCGGACCACCAGGGGGCGCAGCGACCAGTAGTCGGCGAACTGCGGACCGAGCTCGTCGGCATAGAGCGCGCGGTTCAGCGCCCGCAGCCATGCGGTGTAGATCAGTGGCTCCGGCCGGTCGCGGTCCATCGCGCCGTCCCACCGCCGCAGCAGCGCGACGGCCGCTCCGGCGCGGCCCTCGAACGGCCCGGCGGCGAGCAGGACCGGCATCAGGTCGGCCACGTCGAGCGAGATGACGTCGTTCTGCAGCGCGGCGGCGGTCTCGACCGTTTGGCGCGGCACGGCGTCGAGGCGGTCGAAGATGCGCTTCGCCCGATAGGGCTCGGACCAGCCGTTGCCCAGCCAATAGGGGTAGTCGGGGCCGACGATGCGGTGGTTGGCGTTGACGATGCGCCCGCTCGCCGGTCGAAAGCTTTGCGGCAGCTCCTCGAACGGGATGAAGCCCGACCACCCGTAGGCGTCGTCCCATCCCGGCACGGGCACGAGGCCGCGGCCGCTGCGCCGCACCGGCACCAGCCCCGGGGCGATGAAGCCGATATTGCCGTCGATGTCGGCGTAGAAGAGGTTCTGCTGCGGCGCGTGCCAGCGCCGCAGCGCGTCGAGGGCGCCGTCCCAGTCGCGGGCGCGGTTGAGGCGGAAGGCCGCCTCCGCCGTGGTGTCGTCGGCGCGCAGGCCCGTCCATGCCAGCGCCACGACCTGCCCGGCCGGCGCGGCGGCGGGGTCGAGGTCGGAGACCACCGGCCCGTGGCGGGTGCTGCGCACCGTCATCTCGACGTCGTCGGCGCCGCGCACCTTGATGATCTCGGTCCGCTCGGCGAAGGGCCGCGGGCCCTCCGGTGTCTCGTAGTGGCCGGGGCGATCGGGCACCAGGCGCTCGAGATAGAGATCCTGGGTGTCGCTCTCGGTCGTGGTCAGGCCCCAGGCGATCCGCTCGTTGTGGCCGAGGATGGTGAAAGGCACCCCGGGCGCGGTGGCACCCGACACCTCGAGCCCGGGCGCGGTCAGGCGCGCCAGGTACCAGATGCCCGGCGCGCTGAAGCCGAGATGGGGGTCGTTGGCCAGGATCGGCTTGCCGGTGGCGCTGCGCCGGCCGTCGACCGCCCAGGCGTTTGACGCGCTGGTCTGGCGCAGCGTCAGCGGCACCGCGTCGATCGTCGCCTGCATCAGCCGGGCGACGGCGGGATCGAGCGCGGCGGACGTCGTCGCCGGCGCGCCGTCCTGGTCGTCGGGCCACAGGTCGTCCAGCTGCGCCGGCGTCAGCCGATCGGCCAGCCGCGCGCGCAGCACTTCGGTCATCCAGTTCCCGGTCAGCCGCAGCGCCATCAGGCGGCCCCAGACCAGCGAGTCGGCCGGCCGCCACGGCTCCGGCGCGATCCGCGCGGCGTAGAATTCCGGCGGCCAGGCGCCGCGGTGGCCGGCGATGTAGGCGTTGACGCCGCGGGCATAGGCTTCCAGCGCCGCCTGCGTCTCCGGCGACAGCGCGGCGAAGCCCGCCGCCGCCAGCGCCTGCAGCCCGAGCAGGCGCATGAAGCGGTCGGAGCGCAGCGCTGGCGGGCCCGCGATCTCCGCCAGCCGCCCGGCGACCAGCCGCCGCATGCCCTCCATCTGCCACAGCCGGTCCTGGGCATGCACGTAGCCGAGCCCGAAATAGGCGTCCGCCATCGTCGTCGCGCGGACATGCGGCACCGCGTTGGAGTCGCGCGTGATCTCGACCCGCCCGTCGAGGCCGGCGACGCCGACGTCGCCGTCGGTCTGCGGCAGCGAGGTGCGCAGCCACAGATAGCCGGTCGCGAGGACGAGCGCGACGAAGGCGATCAACCCCGCCGCGATCCGGCCCGTCCAGCGCAGGAGCCGACGCATACCGTCGCCTCAGGGGCCGGCGCGGCGGCGCGTGCGCCACGGCTTGGCGGCGCGCCCTTTGCGTGTATGCTCTCCGCCGGGGATTGACGGGGTCACGCGGTGCCAAGAAAACGCGAAGCAATGAACCGGGGACTTCTTGCGATCGCCCTGATCGCCGGTGTCGCGCTGGTTCTGTACGCCGTGGCGATCTCGCTCAAGCTGCTGCGCTGAACCCACCCGTCAGCCCTTGCCCAAACGCTGCGCCACCTCCACGGCCGCATAGGTCAGGATGCCGTCGGCGCCGGCGCGCTTGAAGGCGATCAGGCTCTCCAGGATCAGGCGGTCCCAGTCCAGCCAGCCGTTCTCGGCGGCCGCCTTCATCATCGCG
This sequence comes from Rhodospirillaceae bacterium, assembly GCA_050249455.1. Taxonomy (GTDB): domain Bacteria; phylum Pseudomonadota; class Alphaproteobacteria; order MPNO01; family VGEU01; genus JBFWQM01. Next base: position 52,603 of record JBFWQM010000003.1, read on the forward strand.
TACTCGCCGCTGACCTGGTAGGCGAAGGTCGGGACGCCGAACGTCTCCTTCACCCGGCGCACGATGTCGAGGTAGAGGAGGCCGGGCTTCACCATCACCATGTCGGCGCCCTCGGCGAGGTCGAGCGCGACCTCGTGCAGCGCCTCGTCGCCGTTGGCCGGGTCCATCTGGTAGGTCTTCTTGTCGCCGCGGCCGAGGTTGGGCGCCGAGCCCACCGCGTCGCGGAACGGGCCGTAGAGCGCCGAGGCATACTTGGCGGCATAGGACAGGATGCGGACGTGGCCGAAGCCGGCCGCGTCCAGCGCCGCCCGCACCGCGCCGACCCGGCCGTCCATCATGTCGCTGGGCGCGATCACGTCGCAGCCGGCTTGCGCCTGCACCACCGCCTGGCGGCACAGCATCTCCACCGTCTCGTCGTTGACGATGTAGTTGTCGCGCATCAGCCCGTCGTGGCCGTGGCTGGTGAACGGGTCGAGCGCCACGTCGCACATGATGCCGACGTCGGGATGCGCCTTCTTCGCCGCCGCCACGGCGCGGCAGACGACGTTGCCCGGGTTGACCGCTTCCTCCGCCTCTTCGCTCTTGCGCTCGGGCGGGATGACGGGGAAGGCGGCGACGAGCGGGATGCCAAGGTCCTTCGCCCGCCCGACCTCCGCGACGAAACGGTCGACCGAGAGGCGGTGGACGCCGGGCAGGGACGGGACCTTGACCCGCGGCTCGTCGCCGCCGTGCACGAAGACGGGCCAGATCAGGTCCGCCGGCGCCAGGCGCGATTCGGCGACCAGGCGGCGGGTCCAGTCGTCGAACCGGTTGCGCCGCATCCGCGTCGCAGGAAAACGCCCGCGCACGGGAGAGAAGCCGCCCATGCGAGTGCTCCCGTCAGACCGCCGCCAGCGCCTGGTCTAGGTCGGCGACGATGTCGTCGATGTGCTCGATCCCGATCGACAGCCGGACGTAGCGGTCGGTGACGCCGGTAGCGAGCTGCTCGTCCGTCGACAGCTGCGAGTGCGTGGTGGTGGCCGGATGGATCGCCAGGCTGCGCGCGTCGCCGATGTTGGCGACGTGGTAGAACATCTTCAGCGCGTCGATGAACCGGGCGCCGGCGCTGCCGCCTTCCTTCAGCTCGAAGCCGAGCAGGCTGCCGTAGCCGCCCTTCAGGTGCGCGTCGGCGCGGCGCCGGTACTCGCCGTCCATCAGCCCGGGGTAGATGACCCGCGCGACCTTCGGGTGCTTGGCGAGGTATTGCGCCGCCTTCGCCGCGTTGTCGCAATGTACGCGCATGCGCAGCGGCAGCGTCTCCAGCCCCTGGATGAAAAGGAATGCGTTGAACGGGCTGACCGCGGCGCCGATGTCGCGCAGCAGGGTGACGCGTGCCTTGATGATGTAGGCGATCGGGCCCAGCGGCTTCACCGCCTGGGTCCACACCGCGCCGTGGTAGCTGGGGTCGGGCGTGTTCAGCATCGGGAAGCGGGCGGCGTTGGCCTCCCAGTCGAAGTTGCCGCCGTCCACGATGATGCCGCCGATAGAGGTGCCGTGGCCGCCGATGTACTTGGTGGTCGAATGCACCACTACGGCCGCGCCGTGGTCGAACGGTCGGCACAGGATCGGCGCGGCGGTGTTGTCCACGATCAGCGGCACGCCGAGGTTGCGCCCGATCTTCGCGACCTCGGCGATCGGGAACACCTGCAGCTTCGGGTTGGGCAGGGTCTCGGCGAAATAGGCGCGGGTGCGGGCATCGGTGGCGCGCGCGAAGTTCTCGGGGTCGGCGGGATCGACGAACCGGGTCTCGATGCCCATGGTCTTCAGCGTGTTGGCGTAGAGGTTCCAGGTACCGCCATAGAGGTCGGTCGAGCTGACGATGTTGTCGCCGGCGTGGCAGATGTTCTGGATCGCGATGAATTCCGCCGCCTGGCCGGAGCTGACCGCGAGCGCGGCGACGCCGCCCTCCAGCGCCGCCACCCGCTCCTCGAACACCTGCTGGGTGGGGTTCATGATGCGGGTGTAGATGTTGCCGAGCTCCTTGAGCGCGAACAGGTTCGCGGCGTGCTCGGTCGAATTGAACAGGTACGAGGTCGTCTGGTAGATCGGCACCGCCACCGCTGTGGTCGCGGGATCCCGGCGATGGCTGCCGGCGTGAAGGACGATCGTCTCGGGATGCTTGCTGTCCATGGCGTTCCTCGTTGGCGGGCGGGCGCCGGTAGCATGTGGCGGACCGGGGCAACTCTAGCATTTCGCCGATGGCATCCCATAGCTCAGACGCATTCCCGTGAAATGCGAAGCGGCGGCCCCCGGGAGGGGACCGCCGCTCGACGAGACGCCGGCGGGCGCGTCAGCGGCGCTTGCGGCGCAGCGCGACGAAGCCGATGAGGCCGGCGGCCAGGACGCCGAGGCCGCCCGGCGCCGGAACGCTGACCGGGGTGGCGATCAGCTGCGCCGGATCGCCGACCGGGTCGAACGGATCGCCGATCCGCGCGAAGGCGGTCCGCTCGGTGTCGGCGGTTTCGGCAAAGGCGGACATCTCGTAGCCGATCGTGAAGCCGGCGCCGTTGGCGTAGACGCCGAGGTCGACCGCGGCGGTGAACGACGCCCAGTCGGCTTCGCAGCCGCCGGTGACCGGCGTGCCCATGTTGGAATGGGACAGCGTGCAGCCGTCCATCGTGGCGAAGGCCGACCAGATCGGCGCCCCGTTCAGCAGGATGTCGATCGCGAGGCCGGCGTAGTCGCCGGCGCCGCCCTGAGTGCCGATGCTCGGGTTGGCGACGTAGAACAGGAACTTGTAGCCGACCTGCGTGCCGGTGTTGTTGGTGACGTTCTCCTCCCAGCTCGCCTTTGCCAGGGAAGAGGCCGCGCCGGACGGGGCGGGGAAGGCGAAGAACGCCTGGGCCACGCCGCCGTCGTCGTCGTCCTCGCCGTCGACGTCGGCGAAGACGTTCAGCACGCCGGTGCCCCACGCGCTGGCCGACGCATCGCCGTAGTCCCCGCCGGTGCTCGAGAAAGCGGGGTTGGAATTCGTGCTGTCGGAATTCGCCAAGCCGCCGTTCTCGAAATACTGGACATCGGTCATCACAACCGCCGCCGAGGCCGAGGCAGTAAAACATGCGAAAACGGCGGCACCGATGACGGTCAGCGTCCCCTTGGTTGAATATCTTTTCATATTCTCTCCCATGACCACTACATGAACAGTTTCCGGTCGGCCGGTCCGGTCTGCGCGGTTTTGCAAGAACCGTGCCATTGGAGAGTCGGTCAGTCGCGTCAAAGGGTTGCGCGCACCGCGCCGAGAGAGTGCGCCGGAGCTGTTAAATCCGTCGACACCGTATTTGCCGTAAGCTCATGAATTTACGGGAACTTTTTCGATGAGACCGGGTGGCGGCCGGGGTTTGCGCCATGCATGGTTGCGGGCGGATTCAGGAGATCGCTAGCGTCGCCGACAAAGCGGCCGCGACGGTTTGACGGGCCGGGGCTGCTTTTAGGGAATTATTAAGTTGTATTGACGACCTTTGCGCGATGGCGGCTTGTCGCGACCCGAAAGGTTCTGCCCGTGAAGCAATCCTACCTCGACACCATCCTGCTCATCGAGCGGCTGCACCGGCAGTTCCTCGAAGTGGTCAAGGCGGAGCTCGACCGGCTCGGCATCGAGGACATCAACAACGTCCAGAGCCTGATCCTGCACAACGTCGGCACCGAGGAGCTGACGGTGGGCGAGCTGACAAACCGCGGCTACTACCTCGGCTCCAACGTCTCCTACAACGTCAAGAAGATGGTGGAGAACGGCTACCTGGTGCAGGAGCGTTCCGCGCACGACCGCCGCTCGGTGCGCATCAAGGTCTCCGACAAGGGACTCAAGCTGTGCGAGGTGATCGCGCAGCTCTACGACCGCCATGTGGAGAACCTGGCTGGCGGGCCGGTGACCGAGGCCGCGCTGAACGACACGATCGCGTCGCTGCGCCAGCTCGAGCGGTTCTGGGCCGAGGCGCTGGCGTGGGGGGCACGCCAGCCGGCGGTCAAGCGGCTTTCGCCGGCCGCCTGAGGCGCGTCACCCGGCCAGGACGTCGCGCGGGTCGACGCTGTCCTTCAGCAGCGACCGCAGCTTGTTGAGCGCCTTGCCCTCGATTTGGCGGATGCGTTCCTTCGTCACGCCGTAGTCCTCGCCGATCTCGGCCAGCGTCGTCCGCCCATCGCCCAGGAAGCGGCGCGAGATCACCTGCCGCTCGCGCGGCGTTAGCTTGCCCAGCGCCGCCTTGAGCTCGGTCGCCGACGCGGCGTGGTCGTGCCGGTCGATGACGATCGCCTCCGGCGACGGGCCGGGATCGGACAGGAAGTTCTGCAGCTCGTCGGTGTCCTCGCCGCCGATGCCGGCGTTGAGCGACTTGTCGGGCCGCGACAGGTGGGCCTCCATCCGCTCCACCGCCTCCACCGGCACCTTGAGGTCGGCCGCAATCGTGCGCCGCTCCGAATCGGTCAGGCTGCCGCCGGGGTTGGAGGCGATCTTCGCGCGCAGCCGGCGCAGGTTGAAGAACAGGCTCTTCTGCGCCGGGGTCGTGCCGATGCGCACGATCGAGGAATTGCGCACGATGTATTCCTGGATCGCCGCCAGGATCCACCACGTCGCATAGGTCGAGAAGCGGACCTCGCGCTCCGGGTCGAAGCGGGTCGCCGCCTCCAGGAGGCCGACATTGCCCTCCTGGATCAGGTCGGCGAGCGGCAGCCCGTAGCCGCGGAATCCCATGGCGATCCTGACCACCAGCCGGATGTGGCTGGTAATCAGTCCGTGCAGGGCGGCATTGTCCTTGTTGTCGCGCCAGCGGCGGGCGAGGTCGACCTCGCGCTCGCGCTCGAGGATCGGCGCCACCATTGCGGTGGCGATGTAGCGCCGGTCGTTCTTGTCGGGGAAGGCACCGGATGACTGGGCCATGGATTGGAGCCCCCAGGGGATATCAGTAGCGAGTCGCTATAACCTATGGCGGGTGAGCCGGACCTGCAAGACTATTATCGACTCGCTACCGCATGGCTGCCAACGAGCCAGGGCATGGCCTGTCCGCGGCAATTGGAAGCGGCGGAATGTCAAAGAACTTCAATGTTGGGCTAGCCTTTGGGCCGCGCGGGACCTATGTTGCGTGCCACGATGCCTCATCGCCAACGCGCTGCTGAACTGGTGGATCGCCTGGCGCGCACAGCGCACGGGTTGCAGTTCGCCGACGGGCTTAAGCCGGCGCAGTGGGTGGCGCTGCGCTTCCTGGCGCGCGCCAATCGCTATTCGTGCACGCCTGGCGCGCTGGCCGACTTCCTCGGCACGACCAAGGGAACCGCGTCGCAGACGCTGATCGCGCTCGAATCGAAAGGCTACATCGAGCGGGCGAGATCGACGGCCGACCGGCGCTCGGTGCAGATTTGCCTGACGCCGAAAGGGCAGGCGGCGTTGAACCGCGACCCGCTGTGTGCGGTCCAGCGCGCGATGGCCGAGCTTTCCGACGCCGAGCAGCTCAAGCTGATCGACTGCCTGCAGCGGCTGCTCAAGCATTTGCAGGGCGAGCTGGGGCAGCCGGCGTTCGGTCCCTGCGCCGATTGCACCAACTTCCGGCCCGAATGCACCGACGACAGCGGCGCCGCGGTGTGCCGCTGCGGCCTCACCGGCGAGTCGCTGCTGGCCGACGACCTTGCCAAGATCTGCGTCGATTTCGTCCCCGCCAAGGCGGGCTGACCTCCCTCATCCCGCGCACAGCGCCAGGTAGGCATCCAGCGGCCCGCGTATCTCGGGCGGGATGTCGATCGTCTTCATCGTCGCCTTCGAGGCGACGCAGGTGACCAAGTTGGCGCGCAGGATCTCGACGCCGTCGTCGTGGCCGACGATCGAATAGTGCATGGACGACCGCCCGACCTTGGTCAGGACCAGCGTCAGGTCCATGGTCTGGCCCATCTTCCGCGCCACCTTGAAATCGCAGTCGATGTGGACGAAGGGGAACATGCGGTTGTGGACGAAGAACTCGTCGGCCATCGGCACGCCGAGCACCGTGTTGAACCATGCCTCGAAGGTGTCGTTGAACATCCGGAAAAACTCGGGGAAGAACACGATCCCCGCGGGGTCGCAGTGCGCGAACATGATGTCGCGGCGGACGGTGAAGGCGCCGGCAGGCAGGTCCATGACGGATCTCCACTGGATGCGGTCGCGGGCAGTCTAGCGTTAACGGATCGTTTGCGCGCGCCGGGCAACATCGGGCGCAGGCGCGGCGAGCCCGTGGCGATTCCGCGCCGGTCTGTTACAGTCGAATCCGCAGGCTATCCGCGATGGGTACCGCAGCGCGCGAGGTGATCGTCGAGTTCCGCCGCGTCGGCAATGCCGTCAAGGTGACGGCGGTGGACCCGGTCTCGCTCGTTGAGGTCTCGATCGTGGGGTCGCCGGCGACGAGCGAAGCTGAACTCTCCCGCGTCGCGATCCGGAAGCTCGACTACGTGCTCAACCGGCGGCCGGACGGCCGCGGCATCAAGGTCTGAGCCCACCGAGGCCGATCGGCGGGCGGCGGCAACGCGCGTGGGACGCCTCAGCCGCGACCGGTCGGATGGAATACTTCCTCCAGCAGCTCATCAACGGCATCACGCTCGGCGCCATCTACGGCCTGATCGCCATCGGCTACACGATGGTCTACGGCATCATCGGCATGATCAATTTCGCGCATGGCGAGGTCTACATGATCGGCGCCTTCGTCGCGCTGATGATGCTGCTGCTGCTGGCGCCGATCGGCGCCGCGGGGATCGCGTTGGCGATCCTGATCGCGCTCGCCGCCTCGATGATCCTGACCGCCGCCTACGGCTGGACCTTGGAGCGGCTGGCGTACCGGCCGCTGCGGGGCGCGCCGCGCCTGGCGGCGCTGATCTCCGCCATCGGCATGTCGATCGTGCTGCAGAACTACGTCCAGCTCACCCAGGGCGCGCGGGTGAAGACGCTGCAGCCGCTGGTCGACGGCCGGATGATCCTGATGGAGCATGACGGCTTCGCCGTGTCGCTCAGCTACATGCAATTGCTGATCGTGGTGACGACGGTCGTGCTGATGACCGCGTTCTCGCTGGTGATCGGGCGCACCGCGCTGGGGCGCGCGCAGCGGGCGTGCGAGCAGGACCGCGTGATGGCGGGCCTGCTCGGCATCAACGTCGACCGCACCATCTCGCTCGCCTTCGTGATGGGCGCCGCGCTGGCCGCCGTCGCCGGGATGATGGTGACGCTCTACTACGGCGTGATCGACTTCTTCATCGGCTTCCTGGCCGGCATCAAGGCGTTCACCGCCGCGGTGCTGGGGGGCATCGGCTCGCTGCCCGGCGCGATGCTGGGCGGCCTGCTGATCGGGCTGATCGAGACCTTCTGGTCCGGCTACTTCTCCGCCCAGTACAAGGACGTCGCCACCTTCACCATCCTGGTCCTCGTCCTGATCTTTCGCCCCACCGGCCTGCTCGGCCGCCCGGAGGTCGAGAAGGTCTGACGATGGACGCCGGCGCCGCCCACCTCCCGCCGGGCCGCGCCGGCAAACCCGCCGGAACACTCTACGCAACCGTCGCAGACGCGGCGATTGCGGCGCTGATCGCGCTGGCGCTGGCGCTGCCGTTCGTCGGCATCTACACGGTGCCGGTCGCCGGCGGGATGGAGCTTGGCACGCGCTGGCCCGACCTCGGCGTCGTCGTCGTCACCGTGTTTGGCGGCCGGCTCGGCCTTTCCCTGGCGCGCGGCGGCCGCGCAATGCCGGGCCTGGCGCTCGGTCTCGGCGGCGTGGCGGCCGGCCTGCTGGCGCCGCTGCCCGGCCGGACGCTCGGGGTCCTCGTCGTCGCCGCGGGCGGCGTGGTGGCGTTGCGCGCCGTCGCGGCGCTGGTGCGCGGCCGGCGCGACCCCGGCGGGCCGTCGACCGGCGACCGCGTTTCGGCGGCATTGCGGCGCGCCGAGCCGCTGGTCGCGCCGCTGCTGCTGGTCGCGGCGCTGGCGCTGCCGTTCCTGCCGTTCGCCGACCGGCGCATCCTCGACCTCGCCGTCCTGGTGCTGACCTACGTGATGCTGGGCTGGGGGCTCAACATCGTGGTCGGGCTCGCCGGCCTGCTCGACCTCGGCTACGTCGCGTTCTATGCCGTCGGTGCCTACAGCTTCGCGCTGCTGGCCCACCACCTCGACTGGGGCTTCTGGGCGTGCCTGCCGGTCGCCGGCATGCTGGCGGCGCTGTTCGGCATGCTGCTCGGCTTTCCGGTGCTGCGGCTGCGCGGCGACTACCTCGCCATCGTCACGCTCGGCTTCGGCGAGATCATCCGGATCGTGCTGATCAACTGGACCAGCCTGACCAATGGGCCCAACGGCATCTCCGGCATCCCGCGCCCAACCCTGTTCGGCCTCGACTTCGGTCGCGAGTCGGCGTCCGGCGGCACGACCTTCCACGCGTTCTTCGGCATCGACTACTCGCCGCTCAACCGGGTGATATTCCTTTATTACCTCGTGCTGGCGCTGGCGCTGGTGACCAACTTCTTCACCTTGCGCATCCGCAGGCTGCCGCTCGGCCGCGCGTGGGAGGCGCTGCGCGAAGACGAGATCGCCTGCCGCGCGCTCGGCATCAACCCGACCAACACCAAGCTGACGGCGTTCGCGATCGGCGCCATGTTCGGCGGCGTCGCCGGCACGTTCTTCGCGACGCGCCAGACCTTCGTCAGCCCGGAGAGCTTCACCTTCCACGAGTCCGCCATCATCCTGGCCATCGTCGTGCTCGGCGGCATGGGCAGCCAGCTCGGCATCGTGCTGGCGGCGATCCTGCTGATCGGCGTCCCCGAATGGTTCCGCGAGCTGCAGGACTTCCGCATGCTGGCGTTCGGCGCGGCGATGGTGGCGATCATGGTGTGGCGGCCGCGCGGCCTCCTGTCGCGGCGCGAGCCGACGCTGCGCCTGTCGCGGTCGCAAGGCGCGCCGCCGTGAGCGGGATTGCGCCGCCGCTGCTCGACGTGCGCGGACTGACCATGCGGTTCGGCGGACTGGTCGCGGTCGACAGCCTCGACTTCTCGGCGGAGGCGAACGCCATCACGGCGCTGATCGGTCCCAACGGCGCCGGCAAGACGACGGTGTTCAACTGCCTGACCGGGTTCTACCGCCCGACCGAGGGCAGCCTGGGGCTGACCCACGGCGGGCGCACCCATGCGCTGGAGCGCATGGACGACTTCCGCATCGCTAAGGAGGCGCGGCTGGCGCGCACGTTCCAGAACATCCGCATCTTCCCGCAGATGACGGCGCTGGAGAACCTGATCGTGGCCCAGCACAACGCGCTGATGCGCGCCTCCGGCTACACGGTGCTGGCGCTGTTCGGGCTGGGCGGCTACCGGCGGGCCGAGCGTGCGGCGGTGGATCGCGCCCGCTTCTGGCTCGACCGTGTCGGACTCGCCGCGCGCGCCGACGACGAGGCGGGGACCCTTTCCTATGGCGACCAGCGGCGGCTGGAGATCGCGCGCGCGATGTGTACCGGGCCGGCGCTACTCTGCCTCGACGAGCCCGCCGCGGGGCTCAACACGCGCGAGAAGGCGGGGCTGTCGGCCTTGCTGCGCGGCATCCGCGACGAGCACGACACCGCGATGCTGCTGATCGAGCACGACATGAGCCTGGTGATGGGCATCTCCGACCGCATCGTGGTGCTGGAGTACGGCCGCAAGATCGCCGACGGCGCGCCGGCGTCGGTGCGCGCCGACCCGGCGGTCATCCGCGCCTATCTCGGCACCGAGACGGCCTGAGCCATGCTGGCGGTCCGCGGCGTCCACACCTTCTACGGCCACATCGAGGCGCTGCGGGGGGTGGACCTCGACGTCGCGGAAGGCGAGATCGTGGCGCTGATCGGCGCCAACGGCGCCGGCAAGTCGACCCTCCTGATGACGGTTTGCGGCAACCCGCCGCCGCGCCAGGGCTCGATCCGGTTCATGGGCCGCGAGCTGTCCGGCATGCCGACCCACGCGATCATGCGCGGCGGCATCGCGCACGCGCCGGAAGGCCGGCGCATCTTCCCCCGCATGACGGTGCGCGAGAACCTGCAGATGGGCGCCGTCACCGGCGATCCCGCCCATTTCGACGCCGACCTCGCCCGCGTGCTGGAGCTGTTCCCGATCCTCGGCGAGCGCATAGACCAGCGCGGCGGCACGCTTTCCGGCGGCGAGCAGCAGATGCTGGCGATCGGCCGCGCGCTGATGAGCCGGCCGCGGCTCCTCCTGCTCGACGAGCCGTCGCTCGGGCTCGCCCCGCTGTTCGTACAGCAGATCTTCCGCGTCGTCGCCGACATCAACCGGCGCGACGGGGTCACCGTGCTGCTGGTGGAGCAGAACGCCCACCATGCGCTGCGCTGCGCCAGCCGGGGCTACGTCCTCGTCAACGGCGCGATCGCGCTGTCAGGCAGCGGTGCGGCGCTACTGGCCGATCCGGTCGTGCGTGCGGCATACCTTGAGGGCGGCGTGACGCAGCCGACCGAGCCCGGTCCTGGGCCGGCGTCATGAATCGGCGTAACTCATGCGGGGGAAGTCCAATGCAGAGGAGTGCAGGGCGATGATCAGACGGATTGTGCTGGCGTTGGCGGCGGCCGGCGTTGCATCGGGTCTTGCGGCGACGGCGCATGCCGATATCGCCGTCGCGTTGATCGGGCCGATCACCGGCCAGTATGCCTCCTTCGGCGAGCAGATGAAGCGCGGCGCGGAGATGGCGGTCGCCGACATCAACGCCAAGGGCGGCGTGCTCGGCCAGAAGCTGAGGCTGGAGATCGGCGACGACCGCTGCGACCCGAAGGAGGCGGTGGCGGTCGCCAACCAGATGGCGAGCAAGGGCGTGAAGTTCGTCGCCGGCCACTACTGCTCGGGCTCGTCGATCCCGGCCTCGCGCGTCTACAACGAGGAAGGCATCGTCCAGATCTCGCCGGCCTCGACCAACCCGACGCTCACCGAGCAGAAGTTCTCCAACGTCTTCCGGGTGTGCGGGCGCGACGACCAGCAAGGCACCGTCGCAGGCCAGTACATGGCGGACAAGTTCAAGGACAAGCGCGTCGCGATCGTCCACGACAAGACCGCATACGGCAAAGGGCTCGCCGACGAGACCAAGAAGGCCTTCAACGCCAAGGGCGGCAAGGAGGTCCTGAACGAGACCATTACCGCCGGCGAGAAGGACTATTCGCCGCTGGTCAGCAAGCTGAAGCAGAACCGCGTCGATGTCGTCTATCTCGGCGGCTACCACACCGAGGCCGGCCTTATCGTGCGCCAGATGCGCGAGCAGGGCATGGACACCCGCCTGGTCGCCGGCGACGCGCTGGTGACCAACGAGTACTGGTCAATCACCGGGCCGGCGGGGCAGGGCACCATGATGACCTTCAGCCCCGACCCGCGGCGCAATCCTCAGGCCGCGCCGATCGTGGAGAAATTCCGCAAGGCGGGCTATGAGCCGGAGGGCTATACCCTCTACACCTATGCCGCGGTCGAGGCGTGGAGCCTTGCGGCGGCCAAGGCGGGCAAGACCGACGGGACGGCGGTGTCGCAGGCCCTCAAGGGCCAGCAGTTCACGACCGTGCTGGGCAGCATCGGCTTCGATGCCAAGGGGGACGTGACGGCGCCCGGCTATGTCTTCTACGAGTGGAAGGACGGCAAATACGACTACGCGCAATAGCGGCTGCCGCGCGGCGCATGCGAACGGGGGCCCGGCGTCCGGGCCCCCGGATATTCACGACGGACTTGCGAACGCTCAGCCCGCGCTGCGGCGGCCGCGCCGGGTGACCTTCTCGCCGCGGCGGCGGCCGAGGCCGATCTTCTTGGCGAACTCCGAGCGCTGGGCGGCGTAGTTCGGCGCGACCATCGGGTAGTCCGGCGGCAGGCCCCACTTGGTCCGGTACTCGTCCGGGTTCATGTTGTAGGCCGCCCGCAGATGGCGCTTCAGCATCTTCAGCTTCTTGCCGTCTTCCAGGCAGATGATGTATTCGGGCGTGACCGATCGCCGGACGCTCACCGCAGGTTTCAGCGGCTCCATCGGAGCTTCGGGCTGTGCCCCCTGCAAAGAGGTGAGCGAGTTGTAGATCGTGTTGATGACGTCAGGCACCTGGTTGGCCGGCACTGCATTGTTGCCCACATATGCGGCAACGATGTCCACGGCCATGCGCAGGACTTCTTTTTGGTCTAACTTGCGGACGGGTTCTTCGGTCATTGAGAGTTCAACCTCGAGATTAGGGCCACCAAGTCCGTCGACAATTGGCGGCGGCCACTGTGCATAATCGTCGAAGAAAGTCAATGCGCAAGAAGTAAAGCTTTATTCGAAAAACACCACCTGTTCAATAATGTTCCTCCGCGCCGCAAATTTGCTTCAGCGCTTCGACCCTCGTTGACGTCCGAACAATTGTCGGATCGGGGACGCTGTCCAGGCTTCGCGCCAGTTTTGCCGCCGCGGGGGAGCCTTGATCTCGTGGTCGTCGTGGCGGGCGGCCTTGCGGGCCGCAATCGGCGGTTGTGCGGGGCGGCGGCAGCGACGGGTTGTGCCGGGCTTCGCATTCCCTGACGAGATATGGTATTTGACCGCGCAAGAAATCGCCGAGCGCGAGCGAAGGATGTCGTCTAGAAGGGTTGCGGTCGCCGCCGACCACGCAGGATTCGAGCTGAAGGCCGCGCTGGTGAAAATATTGCGCGACGATCTCGGCTGCGAGGCCATTGATCTCGGCACGACCTCGTCGGAGTCGGTCGATTACCCCGACTATGCAGGACGCGTGGTCGAGGCGATCCGCGGCGGGGGCGCCGACAGGGGCGTCCTGGTGTGCGGTTCCGGCATCGGCATGTCGATCGCGGCCAACCGCCATACCGGGATCCGCGCCGCGCTGTGCGCCACCGCCGAGACGGCCCGGCTGGCCCGGCAGCACAACGACGCCAACGTCCTGGTCCTGGGCAGCCGGACGACCGATGCGGCGACGGCGGCGGAATGCCTGCGGGCCTTCCTCGCCACCGCGTTCGAGGGCGGCCGGCATGCCCGGCGCGTCGCCAAGCTCGCCTGACCCGGGAGCGGGGGCGTTGCGGAAGTCTCGCGAAGGTTCAATGAGAGGATTTGCGTCATGAGCGTGTCGCCCGCCCCGCGAGGGGTGCCTTCCCTCGACCGGTTCTTCGGCGACGACGTCGCCGCGGTCGATCCGGAGCTCGCAGCGGCGATCGGCAAGGAGCTCGACCGGCAGCAGCGCCACATCGAGCTGATCGCGTCGGAGAACATCGTCTCGCGCGCGGTGCTGGAGGCGGCCGGCTCGGTGCTGACCAACAAGTACGCCGAGGGCTATCCGGGCCGGCGCTACTACGGCGGCTGCGAATACGTGGACGTCGCCGAGCAGCTCGCGATCGAGCGCGCCTGCAAGCTGTTCGGCTGCCGCTTCGCCAACGTCCAGCCGCATTCCGGCGCGCAGGCCAACCTGGCGGTCTATTTCGCGCTGATGCAGCCGGGCGACACGCTGCTCGGCATGTCGCTCGCCGCCGGCGGCCACCTGACCCACGGCGCGGCGCCGAACCTGTCGGGCAAATGGATGAAGGCCGTCCAGTACGGCGTGCGCAAGGAGGACGCCCGCATCGACTTCGACGAGGTCGAGCGGCTGGCGCGCGAGCACAAGCCGAAGATGATCGTCGCCGGCGGCTCTGCCTATCCGCGGGTGATCGACTTCGCGCGGTTCCGCCAGATCGCCGATTCCGTCGGCGCCCTGCTGATGGTGGACATGGCGCACTTCGCCGGCCTGGTCGCGGCCGGGCATCACCCGAGTCCGATCCCGCACGCCCATGTCGTCACGTCCACCACGCACAAGACGCTGCGCGGCCCGCGCGGCGGCCTGATCCTCTCCAACGACGAGGAGATCGGCAAGAAGATCAACTCCGCCGTTTTCCCCGGCACCCAGGGCGGACCGTTGATGCACGTCATCGCCGCCAAGGCGGTGGCGTTCCACGAAGCGCTGCAGCCGGCGTTCCGCGACTACGCGCGCGCGGTGATGGACAACGCGCGGGCGCTGGCCGAGACCCTGTCGGCGCAGGGCTTCGACATCGTCTCCGGCGGCACGGACACCCACCTGATGCTGGTCGACCTGCGGTCCAAGCGCCTGACCGGCAAGGCGGCGGAAGGCACGCTGGGGCGTGCCAACATGACCTGCAACAAGAACGGCGTGCCGTTCGACCCGGAGAAGCCGACCATCACGTCGGGGGTGCGCCTCGGCTCGCCGGCGGCGACGACGCGCGGCTTCGGCCAGGCCGAGTTCCGCCAGGTCGGCATGCTGGTGGCGGAGGTGCTCGACGGCCTCGCCCGCTCCAACGGCGACAACACGGCGGTCGAGGACTCGGTGCGGGCGCGGGTGGAAGAGCTGTGCCGGCGCTTTCCCATCTATCCCGACGCCTGAACGGAGAGCGCCACCGTCATGAAGTGTCCCTTTTGCGGCACCGAAGACACCCAGGTGAAGGACTCGCGTCCGACGGAGGACAACACCGCCATCCGTCGACGGCGCGCCTGCACCGCGTGCGGCGCCCGCTTCACGACCTTCGAGCGGGTCCAGCTGCGCGAGCTGACGGTGGTCAAGCAGAACGGACGGCGCGAACCGTTCGACCGCGACAAGATCGCGCGTTCAATGCAGATCGCGCTGCGCAAGCGGCCGGTCGATCCGGATCGCGTCGAGCGGGTGATCAACAGCATCATCCGCCGCCTCGAGGGCTCGGGCGAGACGGACATCAAGTCGGCCCAGGTCGGCGAGCTGGTGATGGACGCGCTGGCCAGCATCGACCCGGTCGCCTATGTCCGCTTCGCCTCGGTCTACCGTAACTTCCGCGAGGCGAGCGACTTCGAGGACTTCGTGGGGACCCTGGGTGGCAGGGACGACAAGGACTGACGACGACCGCTTCATGCGGATCGCAATCGGGCTTGCCCGCCGCGGGCTCGGCAACGTCTGGCCGAACCCCGCGGTGGGTTGCGTGATCGTCCGCGACGGCGCGGTGGTCGGACGCGGCTGGACCCAGCCGTCGGGGCGTCCCCATGCCGAGACCGAAGCGCTGGCGCGCGCCGGCGGCGCGGCGCGGGGCGCCACCGCCTACGTCACCTTGGAGCCGTGCGCCCATTTCGGCCGAACGCCGCCATGCGCCGATGCCCTGGTCGCGGCAGGCGTCGCGCGGGTGGCGATCGCCGCCGGCGACCCCGACCCGCGGGTCGACGGCGCCGGGATCGCGAAGCTGCGGGGCGCCGGCATCGCGGTGGACGTCGGCATCGGGGAAGGCGGCGCGCGCGAGGTCAACGCGGGTTTCTTCTTGCGCCTGCGCGAGGGACGCCCGCTGGTCAGCCTGAAGCTCGCGACCTCGCTCGACGGTCGGATCGCGGCGCACAGCGGCCGCAGCCGCTGGATCACCGGCGAGGCGGCGCGCGCCCTGACCCACGGGATGCGCGCCCGGCACGACGCGATCCTGGTCGGGATCGGCACGGCGCTGGCCGACGACCCCGAACTGACCTGCCGCCTGCCAGGCATGGCGGGCCGCTCGCCGGTCCGCGTGGTGGTCGACGGCGTCCTGCGGCTGCCGGCTGACGCGAAGCTCGTGAAATCGGCCGCTGCAATTCCCACATGGGTGGTCTGCGGCGAAGGCGCCGATTTGTCGCGCCGGGAGGCGCTGGCCAGGGCCGGTGTCGTGTCGCTGCCGGTTCCGGCCGGCGCGGACGGCCGGCCGTCGCCGCGCGCGGTCCTGGCGGCGCTGGCCGAGAAGGGCATTACGCGGCTGATGGTGGAGGGCGGCGGCACCATCGGCGCGGCTTTCCTGCGCGCCGGACTGGTCGACCGGCTGGTCTGGCACCGCGCGCCGATGGTGATCGGCGGCGACGGCCTGCCGGCCTTGCAGGCGCTCGGTGTCGACGATCCGAAAGACGCGCCGGGTTTCGTCATGGTAGCTTCGCAATCGGCCGGGCCCGACCGCATCGAGACGTTCGCCCGGCCGCACTGAAGACGCAGGAGAGACATGTTCACGGGTATCGTCACCGACGTCGGCCGGGTCCGCGGGATAGAGCAGCGCGGCGACACGCGCCTGACCATCGAGACCGGCTACGACACGGCCGGAATCGAGATCGGCGCCTCGATCGCCTGCTCGGGACCGTGCCTGACGGTGGTCGACAAGGGCCCCGGCTGGTTCGCGGTCGAGGCCTCGGCGGAGACCTTGTCGCGCACCACGATCGGCGGCTGGGGAGTCGCCACGCGGGTCAACCTCGAGCGCGCGGTCCGGGTCGGCGACGAGCTCGGCGGCCACATCGTGACCGGCCACGTCGACGGCATCGGCACGGTCGCCGAGACGGCGCCGGAGGGCGACTCGCTGCGCGTGCGGTTCGAGGCGCCGGCGGGCCTCGCCAAGTACGTCGCCGAGAAGGGCTCGATCGCGGTGGACGGCGTCTCGCTCACGGTCAATTCGGTGGACGGCCCGCGCTTCGCCGTCAACCTCATCAGTCACACCCGCGGCTGCACGACGCTCGGCGATCTGCGTCCGGGCAGCCGGGTCAACCTCGAAGTCGACGTGATCGCCCGCTACGTCGCGCGTATGGTGGAGAAGGATTAGTCGTGGCCGAAAAGGTTGTTTCCCTGTCCCAGACAGTGGGCGCGGTGAAGGCGCAGTCTGAAGACCTGACCCAGTTCCTGTCCCCGATAGAGGAGATCATCGAGGACATGCGGGCCGGCAGGATGGTCATCCTGGTCGACGACGAGAACCGCGAGAACGAGGGCGACCTCATCGTCGCCGCCGAGAAGGCGACGCCGGACGTCATCAACTTCATGGCCCGGTTCGGCCGCGGCCTGGTGTGCCTGACGATGACCCGCAACCGGGTCGAGACGCTGGGCCTGCCGATGATGACCCGCAACAACCGGTCCGGCCACGGCACGGCGTTCACCGTCTCGATCGAAGCGCGCGAAGGCGTGACCACCGGAATCTCCGCCTACGACCGCGCCCACACGATCGCGACCGCCATCGATCCGTCCAAGGGGCGCGACGACGTCGTCAGCCCCGGCCACGTCTTCCCGCTGGTCGCCAAGGACGGCGGCGTCCTGGTGCGCGCGGGCCATACGGAGGCCTCGGTCGACCTGGCGCGGCTGGCCGGCCTCAACCCGTCGGGCGTGATCTGCGAGATCATGAACGAGGACGGCACCATGGCCCGGCTGCCGGACCTGGTGCAGTTCGCCCAGTTCCACGGCGTCAAGGTCGCCACCATCGCCGACCTGATCGCCTACCGCATGTCGAAGGACGCGATCGTCGAGCGCGTCCTGGAGACGCGGATGGTGCGCACGCAGGGCGGCGAGTTCCGCATGATCGTCTACGTCAACAAGATCTCGGGCGCCGAGCACGTGGCCCTGGTCAAGGGCGACATCTCCGGCCCGGCGCCGGTGCTGGTGCGCATGCACGCGCTCAACATCCTGGACGACCTGCTGCTCGACGAGGCCAGCCCGCGGGCCGGCGAGCTGGAGGCGTCGCTGCGCATCATCGGCGCGGAGGGCAGGGGCGTGCTCGTCCTGATCCGCGAGCCGCGGGTGCAGTTCTTCTCGGCGCAGGTGCGCGACCGCCACCCGGCCGTCGACCCCGCGGGACAGGATCCGCAGGCCGGCCTCGCGGTGCTGCCGCTGCGCGACTACGGCGTCGGCGCGCAGATCCTCGTCGACCTCGGCGTGCACGAGATGATCCTGCTGACCAATACGCTGCGGCAGGTGCCCGGCCTCGAAGGCTACGGCCTCAAGCTGGTCGATCGCCGGCCGTTCAAGCCGATGGAGTACTGACCGTGACCGATCGGCCGCACATCATGATCGCGGAGGCGCGATTCTACGACGACATCGCCGACGAGCTGTGGAAGAACGCGACCGCGGCGTTCGATGCGGCGGGCGCGACCTACGACCGCTTCGCGGTGGCGGGCGTGTTCGAGCTGCCGGCCACGCTCAAGTTCGCCATCCGCTCGGCGGAGCTGTTCGGCGGCACGCGCCATTACGACGGCTACCTCGCGCTCGGCTGCGTCATCCGCGGCGAGACCACGCACTACGACTACGTGTGCACCGAGAGCGCCCGCGCGCTGCAGGACCTCGCGGTGGATCACGCCGTCGCCCTCGGCTACGGCATCCTGACCTGCGAGAACTACGAGCAGGCGATCACCCGCGCGCGCTCGTCCGGCAACGGCAAGGACCGCGGCGGCCATGCGGCGCGCGCGCTCCTGCGCCAGATCGAGCTGCGCCGGCAGTTCCGCCTCGACCCGCGCTGAGCGGCCGTGGCGGCGACATCCGACGGACGCCCGGCCGCTCCCGCACGTCGCAGCGCCGCGCGCCTGCGCAACGCGCGCATGGCGGTGGTGCAGGCGCTGTACCAGGCCGACGTCACCGCCGCCGCCGCGGACCGGGTGCTGGAGGAGTTTCTGCGCTTCCGGCTCAGCCGGGACGAGGAGGCGGGCCCCAGGACCGACATCGGCCTCTTCACCACGATCTTCCGCGGCACCAACGCGCGGCTGGCCGAGATCGATGCGATGCTGGCGGCGGCGCTACCGCCCGAATGGCCGCTCGACCGTCTGGAGGTGCTGCTGCGCGCGATCGCGCGCGCCGGCGGCTACGAGCTCCTGGCGCGGCAGGACGTACCCGCGCGTGTCATCATCAACGAGTATGTCGACCTCGCCCATGCGTTCTTCGCCGGTGCGGAACCGCGCATGGTCAACGGAATCCTCGACCGGCTGGCGCGCAGCCTGAGGCCGGGTGAACTGGAGGCGACGAAGAGTGAGCGGTCCATCACGGCCCGCTGAGTTCGACATCATCGCCCGCTACTTCGCGCCGCTGGCCGCGCAGTCGGAAGCGGCGCTGGGGCTGCGCGACGACGCGGCGCTCGTCGCCGTCCCGGCCGGCCATCGCCAGGTCGTAACCACCGACATGCTGGTGGCCGGCGTGCACTTCCTGCCCGACGACCCGGCCGACCTGATCGCGCGCAAAATGCTGCGGGTGAACCTGTCCGACGTCGCGGCGATGGGCGGCGCCCCGGTCGCGGTGCTGCTCGCCATCGCCCTGTCGCCGGCGTGCGACGAGGCATGGATCGCCCGCTTCGCGGCGGGCCTCGCCGCCGACCTCGCCACCTACGACATCCCGCTGATCGGCGGCGACACGACGGCGACGCCGGGGCCGCTGACGCTCTCGGTGACCGCGCTCGGCACGGTGCCGGAGCGCGCCGAGTTGCGCCGGTCCGCGGCGGCGCCGGGCGATGCCGTCTTCGTGTCCGGCTCGCTGGGCGATGCCGCGCTGGGGCTGCTTTGCCTGCAGGGCACCCTGAGCCCGGCCGATCCGGCGGACCGCGACGCCCTGGTCGGCCGCTACCGGCTGCCCGAGCCGCGGGTGACGCTCGGCCCGGCGCTGCGCGGCCTGGCGCACGCGGCGGCCGACGTCTCGGACGGCCTGGTCGCCGATCTCGGCCACATCTGCGAGACCTCGGGAGTCGGCGCGGAAGTGGCGATCGACCGCATTCCCCTGGGCCCGGCCGCGCGGCGAGCCGTCGATGCCGATTCCGGACTCATCGAGACGGTGCTGACCGGCGGCGACGACTACGAGCTCGTGTTCACCGCGCCGCCGTCGGCGCGCGAGGCGATCGCGGCTGCCGCGGCGGCCGTCGGCGTGCCGGTCACTGAGATCGGCCGCATCGTCGGCGGCGGGGGGGTGAGCGTGCTGGATGCCGCGGGCCGGACGGTGCCGCTGCTCCGCAGTGGCTGGCAGCACCGTTAACGGGAAATTTCCCGTCCCGTGCTCTGGTGCCCGCCTGGTACGCCAGCGGGCGAGGGCGGCATGCGATCGGACAGCACGAGGCGGCACATTCTCTGGACGATGCTGGCGGCCTTCGCCGTCGCTGCGGGCCCCGCCCTCGCCGGCGGCGGCGGCGGATCGAAGGCGAAGCCGCCGCCCGCCGAGGAGTCCGACGAGGGGCACGGCGGCGCCAAGATCTATGGCAGCCAGTACATCAACCTCGATCCGTTCACCGTCCCCTTCCTCGGCCCTCAGGGTCCGGACGGGCAGATGAACGTCGTTATCGCCTTGGAGATCGCCGACCCGCAGCGCCGCACCGACGTGATGCGCGACGTGCCGCGCCTGCGCGCCGCGATCTACGAATCGCTGTTCGGGTCGCTAACCACCCGGAGCGGGCGCTACATCCCGTCGGACGAGAAGCTCAAGCGGGTCGTCCGCAAGGCGGCCGAGAAGGTCATCCAACGCGAGCTGCTGGCCGACGTCCTGATCCAGCAGGTGTTCGAGAACCGTCCCGTCGGCCGCTGAGCGACGGTATGGCCTAACGCGGCTTTTCCGTTATTGTGGCGGTGCAATGTCCGCCGCTCACGCCCGCCGCAACGTCATCCTTCTGGCCGCCTGCCAGGCATTGTTCATGACGTGTACGGCGGCGATCGTGACTTCGATCGCGCTGACCGGCCACGCGCTGGCCGAGAACAAGGCGCTGGCGACCCTGCCGGTGGCGCTGCAGTTCGCGACCCACATGGCGGTCACCATTCCGGCCTCGCTCTACATGCGCCGGTTCGGCCGCCAGGTCGGATTCCTGACCGGCACGCTGATCGGCGCGATCGGGGCGCTGGTCGCCTGCTACGCGATCCTGGAGGCCAGCTTCGCGCTGTTCTGCCTGGGCAGCGCGATCCTCGGCGGCTTCAACTCGATCGCGCAGTTCTATCGCTTCGCCGCCGCCGACGCCTCCGACGAGGCCTATCGCAGCCGCGCCATCTCGCTGGTGCTGGCCGGCGGGGTGGTCGCCTCGCTGACCGGACCGACGCTCGCCCGCCACACCAACGACCTCCTTTCGCCGGTGATGTTCGCGGGCACCTATATCGGGGTGATCGGGGTGCACGCGCTGATCGCCTGCGTGCTGATGTTCATCCGCATCCCCCGGCCGACGATGAGCGAGCGCCGCGCGGTCGGGCGTCCGTTCCTGGAGATCGCCCGCCAGCCGACGTTCGTCGTCGCGGTCCTGGGGTCGGTGGTCGGCTACGTCGTGATGTCGTTCCTGATGACGGTCACGCCGATCGCCATGAAGGAGTGCGATTTCACCTTCGGCGATTCGGCCATCGTGATCCAGGGGCACGTTCTCGGCATGTTCGCGCCGTCCTTCTTCACCGGCCACCTGATCGCCCGCTTCGGGGCGACCAACGTGATGACCGCCGGCGCGGCGCTGCTCGCGGCGGCGATCGCCACCAGTCTGGCCGGCATCGACTTCATGAACTTCCTGGTCGGCATGACCCTGGTCGGGATCGGGTGGAATTTCCTGTTCATCGGCGGCACCACCCTGCTGACCACCTGCTACGAGCCGGCGGAGCGCGCCAAGGTGCAGGGGACCAACGACTTCATCGTCTATGCCTGCATCACGATGGGCGTTCTGGCCTCCGGCGCGTTGCAGCACGCGGTGGGGTGGACGGCGGTCAACCTGTTCATGATCCTGCCTGTCGTCGGCGTCCTGGCGATGCTGGGCTGGCTGCGCGTGGTCGTGGCGCGGGCGCCTGCG
This sequence comes from Rhodospirillaceae bacterium, assembly GCA_050249455.1. Taxonomy (GTDB): domain Bacteria; phylum Pseudomonadota; class Alphaproteobacteria; order MPNO01; family VGEU01; genus JBFWQM01. Next base: position 74,095 of record JBFWQM010000003.1, read on the forward strand.
TGAGGCTGCCGCACCGGCCGCCGACCCCGTTGCCATGCCAAGTCAGTTCTGTCATTTTCCGCCAAATTTGATCGCCCGCGTCTCCGTCGGCCCCGATTCGCCGACGGCACGGGCGATATTCGTCATGACGACAAGAACGAGGGTCCCGCTCAATGGCTAGCACGTATTGGATCGTCATCGCCTGTGGTGCGCTGGCGCTTATCTATGGCGTGTACGCGGTGCGGTCGGTGCTGGCGGCGAGCGCCGGCAACGCGCGCATGCAGGAGATCGCCGGCGCGATCCAGGAAGGCGCGCGCGCCTACCTGAACCGGCAGTACACGGCGATCGCGATCGTCGGGGTGATCGTCGCGGTGGTGCTGGCGCTCCTGCTCAACATCTACGTGGCGGCAGGCTTCGTCCTCGGCGCGGTGCTGTCCGGCGCGGCGGGCTATATCGGGATGAACGTGTCGGTACGGGCCAACGTTCGGACCGCCGATGCGGCGCGCAGCGGCGGCATGGTGCCGGCGCTGGCGATCGCCTTCAAGTCGGGGGCGGTGACCGGCATGCTGGTGGTCGGCCTCGGCCTGCTCGGCGTCGTCATCTACTACATGATCCTGCGCGGCATCTACAACCCGGCGGACCCGGCGGGCCTGCGCCACATCCTGGAGGCGCTGGTCGCGCTCGGCTTCGGCGCCTCGCTGATCTCCATCTTCGCCCGCCTCGGCGGCGGCATCTTCACCAAGGGCGCCGACGTCGGCTCCGACCTGGTCGGCAAGATCGAGGCCGGCATCCCCGAGGACGACCCGCGCAACGCCGGCGTGATCGCCGACAACGTGGGCGACAACGTCGGCGACTGCGCCGGCATGGCGGCCGACCTGTTCGAGACCTATGCGGTCACCGTCGTGGCGACCATGCTGCTGGGCGCGATCTTCTTCACCGGCGCGGTGCAGGAATCGATGCTGATGCTGCCGCTGCTGATCGGCGCGGTCTGCATCGTCGGGTCGGTGATCGGCACCTTCTTCGTCCGCCTCGGGTCGAGCAACAACATCATGGCGGCCCTGTACAAGGGCCTGGCGGTGGCGGCGGTCATTTCCGCGGTGCTGATCGCGGTCACCCTGTCGATGCTGTTCGGCGGCTTCACCACCGAGATCGCGACGGCCGGCGGCACCGTGCAGCCGCGCCATCTGCTGTATTGCGCGCTCGTCGGCCTGGCCGTGACCGGCCTCCTGGTGTGGATCACGGAATACTACACCTCGACCGCGTTCCGGCCGGTGCGCAGCGTCTCCGCCGCGTCGGAGACCGGTCACGCGACCAACATCATCCAGGGCCTAGCGGTCTCGATGGAGGCCTGCGCGCTTCCCGTCCTGGTGATCTGCGCCGGCATCGTGGTGGCGTACTTCTCCGCCGGCCTCTACGGCATCGCGATCGCGGCCACCAGCATGCTGGCGCTCGCCGGCATGGTCGTGGCGCTCGATGCCTACGGCCCGGTCACCGACAACGCCGGCGGCATCGCCGAGATGGCCGACCTGCCGCCCGACGTGCGCAAGGTGACCGACGCCCTCGACGCGGTCGGCAACACCACCAAGGCGGTCACCAAGGGCTATGCCATCGGCTCCGCCGGCCTGGCCTCGCTGGTGCTGTTCGCGGCCTACACCCAGGACCTCAAGCACTACTTCCCGCAGCTCTCCGGCCAGATCGCGTTCCGGCTCGAGGATCCGTTCGTGGTGATCGGCCTGTTCATCGGCGGTCTGCTGCCGTATTTGTTCGGCGCCATGGGCATGATGGCGGTCGGGCGCGCCGGCGGCGCGGTCGTCGTCGAGGTGCGCCGTCAGTTCCGCGAGATCAAGGGCATCATGGAAGGCACGGCGCGGCCCGAGTACGGCCGCGCGGTCGACATCCTGACCCGCGCCGCGATCCGCGAGATGATCCTGCCGTCGCTGCTGCCGATCCTCGCCCCGATCGTGGTGTACTTCGTGATCTACGCGGTCGCCGGCCAGGTGGCGGCGTTCGTCACGCTCGGCGCGATGCTGCTCGGCACCATCGTGACCGGCCTTTTCGTCGCCATCTCGATGACCTCGGGCGGCGGCGCGTGGGACAACGCCAAGAAGTACATCGAGGAAGGCCATCACGGCGGCAAGGGCTCCGATGCCCACAAGGCCGCGGTGACCGGCGACACCGTCGGCGACCCGTACAAGGACACCGCCGGCCCGGCGGTCAACCCGATGATCAAGATCATCAACATCGTCGCGTTGCTGCTGCTGGCGATCCTCGCCGCCTAGCTGCGCGCAAGACGCGGATCGGGAGAGGCCGGCGCATGCGCCGGCCTTTTTCGTTGCGCGCGCCCTACGCCATCCGCAGCCGGCGCCGCACCACGAGCTCGTTGCCGATCAGCGCCGCCCCCAGCGCGACGCCGACCAGCTCGATCGCCTCGGCGCCGGCGAACGACTTGGCCGGGATCAGGAGCGCGATGCCGGCGACCAGGAAGCCGGCGCGGCGCAGCCAGCCCATCGGCCGCACCAGGTAGCCCAGGATGCCGGCGGTGGTGATCCACACCCCGGCGATCGCGGTGACGAAGGCGAGCGCCGAGTCGACGAACGTCCCCTGCATGATGAGGTCGGGCGACATCACAAACATCACCGGCACCACGAGCGCGGTCCAGCCCAGCCGGACCGACGTCACCGCGGTCTCCATCGCGCCGGCCCGCGCCAGGCTGGCCGCAACGTAGGCCGCGACCGCCACCGGCGGCGTGATCAGCGACACGATGCCGAAATAGAAGACGAACATGTGCGCGGCGAGCGGATTGACGTTGAGCTCGATCAGCGGCGGCGCCGCCAGCACCGCCACCAGCAGGTAGACCGCGGTGGTCGGCATCCCCATTCCGAGGACGATGCAGATCAGCGCGGTCAGGACGAGCAGCCCGGCGAGGTTGCCCTGGCCGAACTGGACCAGGATGAAGGTCAAGCCGAAGCCGAGGCCGGAGACCTCGATCACGCCGATGATGATGCCGGCCATCGCGCCGATCACCACGATGTCGACCGCGGCGACCCCGGTCTCGCGGACGCTCTCGTAGATCGCCTTCGGGCCGATCCGCCGGCCCTTGTAGCCGAACGCCCAGTTGACCGCGACGATCGCGCCGGAGGCCCACAGCGCCGATTCCTCCGGCGACAAGTGACGCCAGAACAGGGCGTGGACCAGGACCGCGAACGGGATCAGGAAGAACCACCCCTCGCGCAGCGCGCGCAGGAGCGGCGGGATGCGCTCGGCCGCCACCGGCGCGATGTTCTTCCGCGCCGCCTCGAGGTCGGCATAGATGAAGACGGCGACGTAGTAGAGGAGGGCGGGCACGATCGCCGCGACCACCACATCGGCGTAGGGGATCTGCAGGATCTCCGCCATCAGGAAGGCCGCGGCGCCCATGATCGGCGGCATGATCTGGCCGCCGGTCGAGGCGACCGCCTCGAACGCGCCGGCGGTCTTGGCGTCGTAACCGGCCTGGCGCATCAGCGGGATGGTGATGACGCCGGTCGACACCACGTTCGAGACCGCGCTTCCCGAGATCGAGCCGAACAGCCCGGAGGCGAAGATCGCGATCTTGGCGGCGCCGCCGCGGCTGCGCCCCATCAGGGCGGTGGCGATGTCGGTGAACCATTCCGAGCCGCCGGTCTTGAGCAGCAGCTGGCCGAAGAACACGTACATGACCACCACCGTGCAGACGATGGTCATCGGGAGCCCCAGAATGGCGACCGGGTCGACGGCGAGGTAGGACGCGAGCTGGTAGGGGCTCTGCACGCGGGCCTGGAGCTTGCCGGGGATCGCGTCGCCGACCAGCCCGTAGAGGACGAAGGCGACGACGATCGCGGTCAGGCCCCAGCCGGCGGTGCGGCGCAGCGCCTCGATCGTCAGCGGCACCAGCACGATGCCGATGGCGAACGCCTCGTTGCGCCGCGCGTAGAACTGGTCCACCAGGCTGGGATAGAGGATGGTGAGGTAGAGCGCCGCGGCCAGCGCGAGGACGGCGAAAACGAGATCGTACCACGGCAGCCGGTCGCGGGCGGCGCCGCGCCGCGCCGGCGCGCGCACGAAGATCATCGCCAGCGCGCAGCCGAGGATCGCCGACAGCGCCTGCTCGGTGAAGATGGCGTAGCCCAGCGTGACGTGGAGCTGGCTGGAGAAGACGACGGCGATCAGGCTGAGCGTCGTTCCGCCGATGTTGTCGGCCAGCCGTCCGATGACGCCGCCGCCGCCGGGGAGGCTGGGCAGGCCGCCGCCGGCGTCGTGTGCTGCCTGCGCCATGCCCGGCGGCCGTCAGCGCTTCCAGACGCCGGCTTTCTTGTAGAATTCCTCGGCGCCCGGGTGATAGGCCATGCGCTGGTCCTTGCCCATGTTCTTGATGTCCCACGTCGCCCACATCGCGGCGGTGGACTTGATCTCGCCCGGGTTCTCGTACATCGCCTTGACGACGCGGCGGACGACGTCGGCCGGCACGTCCTTGTGCGCGAACAGGCCGAAGTCGTAGCCGAAGGTGTTGGTCGGCTTGCGGATGCCGGCGAGCTGCTGGCCTGGCTCCACCACCGTGAAGTAGACGTTGGGCAGGATCGCGAGCGTCTTCTCCGCGGCGGGCCCGGTCGTCACCATGTCGATGAAGCGCGTGCCGCCGGGGACGGTCGCGTCCATCTCCGCCGTCGGGCCGGCGCCGACCGCGGTGATGACGCCGGCAACCTTGCCCTGCTTGAGGAGGTTCCAGCTCTGCGCCAGGCCCACCGCCGGCACCTGGGTCGCATCCTTGATCGACAGCCCGCCGTTCATCAGCACCGCGTCGATGAAGTAGCGGAATAGGGGCGCGGCGTTGAACCCGTAGGGCAGCAGCTTGCCCTTGAGGTCCTTCGGCGTCTTGATGTCGGAATCGTTGGCGACCAGGAGCCCGTTGCGGAACGCCATCAGGGTGGCGACCATGCGCAGGTTCTCGAACTTGTGGCCTTCCGAGATGCCGGTGCCGGTCACCGCCATGTAGGTCTGCATCAGGTTGGCGATGCCGAACTCGAGCTCGCCGCCGTTGACGACCTCGATGTATTTCTGCGTACCGCCCATTGCCTGGGTCCGCATCTGAAGCCCGGCGTGGGAAGAGACCGTGCCGGCGATCGCGGCGCCCATCTGGCCGATGGCGGTCCCCTTGGTGATGCCGACCCCGACGGCCTGGGCGCCGGCGGGACCGGCGGCAATCGCGAGGAGCGCGCCGGCAAGGGCAAGCGGAGCGAATTTCATCAAGCAATCCTCCCTGACTACGGGATTATTCTTATTTTTGTCCCGTCAGTTCAGGTTGGACGGCGCGATGGCGCTCGGCAACTAAGGGGATGTCCGCACCGTGTTCACGCGGACATGGGCGGCCGGCCGCCGTCGCGGGCGGCGTGGCAGCGCGACGTCGGCGCGTATCAGTTGCCGAAGACGTCGCCGGCGCCGCCGCCGCCGGCGCGATTGGAGGCGTTGCTGAAGCGGCCGACGTTGCCGAGAAGCTGCTCGACGAAGGTGTACTCGCGGCCGCGGGTCGGCGTGGTGCGCTTCACCATGTCGATGGTCTCGCCTTCGTCGCCGTTGATCTGGCGCACCGTGTCGACCCGTCCCTGGCCGTCGAAGGCGACGGCGACGACGCGCTGGTCGAGCGTCTTGGGGTTGAAGAAGGCGAACGTCTCGGTCTTCTTGCCGACGTAGTACCAGGTCTCCCCGTCGAACAGCGACACGGTGGAGGGGGTGCCGAAGCGGTCGGCGATCTGGTCGCGGGTGGTGACGCCGGGGGAGATGTCTTCCACCTTGTTCGCCTCGGGCATGTTGCCGCGGATGTCCACCGTCGGCGCGCAGGCGCCGAGCGCGGCGAGGCCGATGGCGACGACGGCCCCGCCGGCGGCGCGCCGCAGGATCGAACGGTAGAGGAGACGAGACATGCCGCGAACCCTTCGCTGTCCTGTCCGCATCGGCCATGACGGCCGGCGCGCGCGTTGACGCGACGAGGAACTCGCCCCATAACAGGCTGGCGCGGCAATGTGCAGTGCGGCCGCGTCGCTGTCAATCCGGCCTGCCGCCGCGCGCTGCCAAGGGCTCACCAGGGGGCTCGCCGAGGGGCTTCAATGGCCTTTAGCCCACTATTCCGCCGTTCGCGGGCGATTCCCGTCTGTGCCACGGCGTATGACCGCATTGTGGCCCAGGCAAGGCAGCTGGGATTCTACCTGGATGCCGGCGT
>JBFWQM010000004.1:0-11892 GCA_050249455.1 Rhodospirillaceae bacterium
TTCGACCGCAGCAGCGGCTCGATCGCCGCCGTGCGCTCCGCCACCCACGGGCCGTCATAGAGCAGGCGCGCGGCCTCGAGGAACGACGCGTAGTCGATCTCGACCATGGTGCCGCCCAGCGTCTTCGCGCGCGCCACCGCGGCCTCCCACGCCGCGGCCGCGAAAGCGTCGCCGAAGAACTGGAGCTGGTCCGCGCGCGGCACGGCGAACCGAAAGCGCGGCGGCGGCGCTGTCATCGCGGCGCGCCAGCCCGGCGGCGCCGCGCGCGACAGCGCGTCGTCGTCGTCGGGCCCCGCCGCGACGGCGAGCACCGCCATCGCATCCTCCGTCGTCAGCGCGAAGACCGAGACGCAGTCAAGCGACCGGCAGGCCGGCATCACGCCCGCGGCGCCGACCAGCCCGCGCGTCGGCTTCAGCCCGACCAGGTTGTTGAACATCGCCGGCACGCGGCCGGACCCCGCGGTGTCGGTGCCGAGGGCGAACGACACCAGCCCGCGCGCCACGGCGACCGCGCTGCCCGAGCTCGACCCGCCGGGGATGCGGGCGGGGTCGAACGGGTTTCGCGGCACCCCGTAGGGCGAGCGCACCCCGACCAGCCCGGTCGCGAACTGGTCGAGGTTGGTCTTGCCCACCAGCAGCGCGCCCGCGGCCTGCAGCCGTTCCACCACCGTCGCCGACCGTTCCGCGCGGTGAGCGAAGGACGGGCAGGCCGCCGTGGTGTCCAGGCCGGCGACGTCGATGTTGTCCTTGACCGCGAACGGGACCCCGAACAGCGGCATCGCCTCGCCGCGCCCGCGCCGCGCGTCGAGCGCCGCCGCCCGCTCGAGCAGCCGCGCGGGATCGACGCCGCCGATCCAGATCGCCGGGTCGTCCGCGGCCGCGATGCGGTCGAGCACGGCCTGCGCCGCCGCGCGCGCCGTGAGGCCTGCGCAGAATCCGCGGGCAAGCGAAGGCATGTCGAAGCTGAGGTTGGCCATGGTCCCATCATCGATGCGGCATCGGCTCGTTGTATGCAAGAACCGTGCTCAAGCGGGCGGCAATTTTCCCTTTTGTTTTCAGCGGCCTTCCGGGCACACGGGGCATCGGCCGCGAACCGCCGGTGCCTTCTTTTGCGCCATTCGCGCCAAGACCGCCGCTTCGGCGTGCATCCGCCGCGCAGGGCCGGCGTCCGCGGCGCTTCGGATCCGGGGCGAAAAGCGCGCGTTGATCAGCGTCTTAGGCCGCGGCGCGCAGGCACGCGCACGCTGGCATGGACCTTGCATCGATCCTTTCGCAATTGCGAGAGGGGGGCTGCACCCCCGCCGCCCGAAAGTGGGGATGCCAGGATGAAGCGCCGCGATTTCCTCAAGACCTCCGCCGTCGCCGCCGCCGCCGCCAGCATGCCGGCCTCGGCGCGCGCGCAGGGACGCAAGGACACGCTGCTGGTCGTTTCCGAGGCGCCGCCCAACAGCATGGACATCCACGGCGTCGGCGCCAACCGGCCGTCCTACATGGCGTCCTGGAATGCCTACGACCGGCTGATGACGTTCGGCGTCAAGAAGGATGCCAACGGCGTCGACCATTACGACTACGCGAAGCTGGAGCCGGAGCTCGCCGAGTCCTGGGACCTCAAGCCGACCTCCGTCACCTTCAAGATCCGGCGCAACGCCAAGTTCCACGACGGCACGCCGGTGACCGCCGGCGACGTGAAATGGTCGTTCGACCGCGCGGTCTCGGTCGGCGGCTTCCCGACCTTCCAGATGAAGGCCGGCAGCCTAGAGAAGCCGGAGCAGTTCGTCGTGGTCGACGACCACACCATCCGCATCGACTTCCTGCGCAACGACCGCCTGACCATGCCGGACCTCGGCGTGCCGATCCCGTTCGTCATCAATTCCGGGCTGGCGAAGAAGCACGCGACCGCCGCCGACCCGTGGGCGATGGACTGGCTCAAGAACAATGTCGCCGGCGGCGGCGCCTACAAGCTGGAGAAGTGGACCCCCGGCCAGGAGGTCATCCACGTCCGCAACGACGACTGGAAATCCGGCCCGGTGCCGAAGATCCAGCGCGTAGTGTGGCGCATCATCCCGTCGGCCGGCAACCGGCGCGCGCTGCTGGAGCGCGGCGACGCCGACATCTCCTTCGACCTGCCGGAGAAGGACTTCTTCGAGCTCGCCAACGCCAAGTCGCTGACCATCGTCGGCACGCCGGTCGAGAACGCGATGCAGTACGTCGGCATGCTGGTCACCAAGCCGCCGTTCGACAACGTGAAGGTGCGTCAGGCGGTCGCCTACGCGATCCCGTACAAGCAGATCATGGACTCGGTGCTTTACGGCCGCGCCATGCCGCTGTTCGGCGGGCCAGCCAAGGTCGCCACGCCCGAATGGCCGCAAAAGACGCCCTACGTCACCGACATCGCCAAGGCGAAGGCGCTGATGGCGGAGGCCGGCTACGCGAACGGGATCGAGACGACGCTGTCGTTCGACCTCGGCCTCGCCGGGCTGAACGAGCCGATGTGCGTGCTGATGCAGGAGAGCCTGGCTCAGATCGGCATCAAGTGCACGATCAACAAGATCCCCGGCGCCAACTGGCGCAACGAGCTCCTGAAGAAGAACATGCCGCTGATCGCCAACACGTTCGGCGGCTGGCTCAACTTCCCCGACTACTTCTTCTACTGGTGCTATCACGGCCAGAATGCGATCTTCAACACGATGTCCTACCAGAACCCGGCGATGGACAAGCTGATCGACCAGGCGCGGTTCGAGCCCGACCCGGCGAAATACGACGCGCTGTGCAAGGAGTTCATCCAGATGTCGTTCGACGAGGTGCCGCGCATTCCGGTGTTCCAGCCCTACCTCAACGTCGCCATGCAGAAGAACGTCTCCGGCTACCGCTACTGGTTCCACCGGCAGCTCGACTACCGCCAGCTCGTCAAGGCCTAGGCGGACGGGACGCCGGCCGGGCCCGCGGGCATGCTGCGCCAGATCCTCCGTCGCCTGGCAGGCGCGCTGCCGAGCGTGATCGGCGTCATCATCGTCACGTTCCTGCTCACGCGCGCCATCCCGGGCGATCCGGCGGCGTATTTCGCGGGCCCCGCCGCGACCATGCAGGCGATCGAGGAGATCCGGGCCAAGCTCGGCCTCGACAAGAGCCTGGGCGAGCAGTTCGTCATCTACATCAAGGACCTCGCGACCGGCGACCTCGGCGAGTCGCTGACCACCGGCCAGCCGGTGCTGGAGGAGATCGTCACCCGCCTTCCCGCCTCGGTCGAGCTGACCCTGATGGGCCTCCTGATCTCGTTCTCGATCGCGATCCCGCTCGGCGTGCTGGCGGCGACCCGGCCGGGCTCGTGGATCGACCACAGCTGCCGGATCATCGCGACCTCGGGCGTGTCGCTGCCGGTGTTCTTCCTCGGCCTGCTGCTGGTCTATGTCTTCTACTACCTGCTGGGCTGGGCGCCGGCGCCGCTGGGGCGCCTCGACATCTTCAATTCGCCGCCGCCGACCATCACCGGCTTCTACCTGATCGACAGCCTACTGGTCGGCGACGTCTCGCTGTTCGCGGCGTGCTTCGCGCAGATCTTCCTGCCGGCGCTGACGCTCGGCATCTTCTCGCTGGCGCCGCTGGCGCGCATGACGCGAGCCTCGATGCTGGCGGCATTGTCGGGCGACTTCGTGCGCACCGCGCGCGCCTCGGGCCTCGCCGGCCGGACGATCGTGATGACCTACGCCTTCCGCAACGCCCTCCTCCCCGTCATCACCACGCTCGGCATGGTGTTCTCGTTCCTGCTCGGCGCCAACGTGCTGGTGGAGAAGGTGTTCGCCTGGCCCGGCATCGGCTCGTTCGCGATCGAGTCCCTGATCGCCTCCGACTACGCGCCGGTGCAGGGCTTCGTGCTGACGATGGCGCTGCTCTACGTGTTCCTCAACCTCGCCATCGACATCCTGTACGGCATCATCGACCCGCGGGTGAGGATCGAGGCATGATCGCGCTCGCCCGCCACGCCCGCTACGTGCTGACCGAGAACCCGATCACCCTGGTCGCGTTCGGTCTGTTCACCTTCTTCGTCGTGTGCGCGATCCTGGGTCCCTGGATCGTCCCCTACGACCCGCTGGCGAGCAATGCCGACCAGAAGCTGATGCCGCCGTCGGCGGCGCACTGGTTCGGCACCGACCAGATCGGCCGCGACCTGTTCAGCCGCGTGGTGGCGGCGACCCGCCTCGACCTCGGCATCGCGGTGACCGCGGTCGCCCTCGCGTTCGGCTCCGGCACCGTCGCCGGCATCGCCGCCGGCTATTTCGGCGGCATCACCGACCGCATCATCGGCCGCGTCGTCGACACCATCATGGCCTTCCCGCTGTTCGTCCTCGCCATGGGCATCGTCGCGGCGCTGGGCAACACGGTGACCAACATCGTGATCGCGACCGGCATCATCAACTTCCCGCTCTACGCCCGCATCGCGCGGGCGGAGGCGAACGTGCGGCGCGACGCCGGCTACATCGAGGCGGCGCGGCTGGCGGGCAACAGCGAGATGCGCATCCTGCTCGGCCACATCCTGCCCAACATCATGCCGATCATGGTGGTGCAGATGTCGCTGACGATGGGATACGCGATCCTCAACGCCGCCGGCCTCTCCTTCATCGGCCTCGGCGTGCGGCCGCCGACCGCGGAATGGGGCATCATGGTCGCCGAAGGCGCGGCGTTCATCGTCTCCGGCGAATGGTGGGTCGCATTCTTCCCCGGCGTCGTGCTGATGACCGCCGTGTTCTGCTTCAACCTGCTGGGCGACGGGCTGCGCGACATCGTCGATCCGCGGAAGCGCACATGACCGCCGCCCCCGTCCTCGCGATCGACGACCTGTCGGTCGAGTTCCGCACACGCCACGGCACGGTGAAGGCGATCGAGCGGGTCGGCTTCTCGATCGGTAAGGGCGAGATGGTCGCCGTGGTCGGCGAGTCCGGGTCGGGCAAGTCGGTCACCGCCTACGCGGTCATGGGCATCCTCGATCCGGCCGCGCGGGTCACCTCCGGGCGGGTCATGTTCGGCGGCGGCGATCTCCTCACGATGAAGGAACGCACGCTGCAGGACATGCGCGGGCGCGAGTTCTCCATGATCTTCCAGAACCCGCGCACGGCGCTGAACCCGATCCGGCGGGTCGGCAGGCAGATTGCCGACGTGCTGGTGCGCCACGGCAGCGTCAGCCACGCCGCAGCGCCCAAGGCCGCCGTCGAGATGCTGAAGTCGGTGCGCATCCCCGACCCGGAGCGGCGCGCCGAGGCCTATCCGTTCGAGCTGTCGGGCGGCATGTGCCAGCGGGTGATGATTGCGATCGCGCTGGCGTGCCGGCCGGCGCTGCTGATCGCCGACGAGCCGACCACCGGCCTCGACGTCACCACGCAGGCGACCATCATGGACCTGGTGTCGGAGCTGGCGCTGGAGCGCGGCATGGCCACGATGTGGATCACCCACGACCTCGGGCTCGCCGCCGCCTACTGCGACCGCATCGTCGTCATGCACGCCGGCCACGTGGTGGAGATCGCGCCGACGGCAGAGCTGTTCGCGCGGCCGCGCCATCCGTACACGGCGAAGCTGGTCGCCGCGACGCCACGCACCGATGCGGCCCTGCACGACCTCGCCGCCATTCCGGGCGGCCTGCCGGACCTGCGCGCCGACAGCCTGCCGCCGTGCCGCTACCGCGGCCGCTGCGAGCGCGCAGTCGCCGATTGCGACGGCGTCCTGCCGCAGCACGCACCGTCGCCCGGCGCGCTGGTCGCCTGCTGGAACCCGCTGTGAGCGCGCTGCTCCAGGTCGATGCGCTGTCCAAGTACTTCCCGCTGAAGCGCCATTTCAGCGTGCGCGACTGGCTGGGCGGCGAGCGCAAGGGTCCGCTGCTGCAGGCGGTCGACCGGGTCAGCTTCGAGATCCGCTCCGGCGAGACGGTCGGCCTGGTCGGCGAATCCGGTTGCGGCAAGTCCACCCTGGTTCGCCTCGTCACCCGGCTGCTCGACCCGACCGACGGCCGCATCGTGTTCGACGGCGAGGACATCGGCGCCCTGCCCGCCAAGGGCTTCGGCGGCCGGCCGCAGCGCGCCACGATCCAGATGGTGTTTCAGGACGCGGGCGACAGCCTGAACCCGCGCTACACCGCCTACGACTGCATCGCCGATCCGCTGCGCCGGCTGCGCAAGGATCTGCGCGGCGGCGCGCTGAAGAGCCGGGTGGAGGAATGCGCCGACCTGACCGGGCTGCCGCGCGAGCTCCTGACCCGCTTTCCGCACCAGCTTTCCGGCGGCCAGAAGGCGCGCGTCGGCATCGCACGCGCGATCGCCGTCGAGCCCAAGCTGCTGATCCTCGACGAGCCGACCTCGGCGCTCGACGTGTCGGTGCAGGTGGTGATCCTGCATCTGCTCGACGACCTCAAGAAGCGGCTCGGTATGAGCTACCTGTTCGTCAGCCACGACCTCAACGTCGTGCAGTTGCTGTGCGACCGGGTGCTCGTCATGTATCTCGGCCACATCGTAGAGAGCGGCCCGGTGCGCGAGGTGTTCCGCAACCCGGCGCATCCCTACACCCGGGCGCTGATCAGCGCGATCCCCGACCCGGCGGGCGGGCGCGCGCAGCTCCGCCTCGGCGGCGAGCCGCGCAGCCCGATCGACCCCGACCCCAATGTCTGCCGGTTCTACGGCCGCTGCCCCAAGGGCGCCGAACGCTGCCATGCCGAGCTGCCGCGCCTTGTATCGGCAGGACCGGAGCGGCTTGCCGCCTGCCATTTCCCGGAGAAGGCGGCGGCCCACGACGAGAAGCCACCGCAGGAGCGCGTGCATGCCCGCAACGCCATTTGATGCCGCCGCCTATGTCGACCTCGTCGCGCCGCTGATGGGGCTCGACCTCGACCCGGCGCACCGGCCCGGCGTGGTGGAGAACCTGGCGCTGATCGCGCGGCTCGCGGACGCGGTCGCGACGTTCCCGCTGCCGGACGACGTCGAAGCCGGCCCGATCTTCACGCCGTGACCGACGCCGCGACGACGGCGGCCGCCACCGCCGCCCTGGTCCGCTCGCGCGCCGTGTCGGCGCGTTCGGCGGTGGACGCCGCGCTGGCGCGCATCGCCGCGCACAACGGCGCGCTCAACGCCTTCACCGCCGTCACCGCCGAGCGCGCCCGCGTGGCGGCCGACGCAGTCGACGCGCGGATCGCGCGCGGCGAGGACCCGGGGCCGCTGGCCGGCGTGCCGTTCGCGGTGAAGAACCTGTTCGACGTCGCCAACCTGCCGACCTTGGCCGGATCAAAGATCAACGCCGAGCATCCGCCGGCGGCGCGCGACGCCGCCGCTGTGCGCCGGCTGGAGGCGGCCGGCGCCGTGCTGGTCGGTACGCTCAACATGGGCGAGTACGCCTACGACTTCACCGGCCGCAACGCGCATTACGGCCCGTCGCGCAACCCGCACGACCTCGACCGCATCCCCGGCGGCTCGTCGGGCGGGTCGGGCAGCGCGGTCGGCGGCGGGCTGGTGCCGCTGGCGCTGGGCTCCGACACCAACGGCTCGATCCGCGTGCCGGCCGCGCTGTGCGGGCTGTTCGGGCTGAAGCCGACCTACGGGCGGCTGAGCCGCGCCGGCGCATTCCTGTTCGCCGCCAGCTTCGACCATGTCGGGCCGCTCGCGCGCAGCGCCGCCGACCTCGCCGCATCGTATGACGCGATGCAGGGGCCGGATCCGGAGGACCCTGCCTGCGCCGGCCGTCCCGTCGATCTGGCGCTGCCCGCGCTCGCCACGGGCATCGGCGACCTGCGCATCGCGGTCGCCGGCGGATACTTCGCATCCGGCGGCGCACCGGAGGTGCACGCCGCCGTCGCGCGCGTGGCGGACGCGCTGAAGGCGACCCGCACCGTCGAGCTGCCGGAGGCGCCGCGCGCCCGCGCCGCCGGCTTCGTCATCACCAGCGTGGACGGCTCCAACCTGCACTGGGAGCGGCTGAAGACGCACGCCGCCGACTACGACCCGGAGACCCGCGACCGCTTCCTCGCCGGCCTGCTGGTGCCGGGCAACTGGTACGTCCAGGCGCAGCGCTTCCGCCGCTGGTTCCACCGCGCGGCGCTGGCGGCGTTCCGCGAGACCGACATCATCCTCGCCCCGGTGACGCCGGTGCCGGCGCCGCGGATCGACCAGCAGACCATGAGCCCGGCCGGGATCGAGATGCCGGTGCGCGCGAATCTGGGTATCTTCACCCAGCCGCTGTCGTTCATCGGGCTGCCCGTCGTGGCCGTGCCGGTGCAGCGTCCGGGCGCGCTGCCGGTCGGCGTGCAGGTGGTCGCCGCGCCGTGGCGCGAGGCGGACGCCCTGCGCGTCGCCGCCGCCCTGGAGGCCGACGGCGTTGCCGCCGCCCTTGTCCCGGAGAGGTTCGCCTGACCATGCCTGAGATCAACATCCCCGAGGTGCTCGCCGAGGTCACCGCCGCCCACGACCGCTACGAGAAGGCGCTGGGCGACAACGACGTCGCGGTGCTGAACGAGCTGTTCTGGAACAGCCCGCACACCACCCGCTTCGGCATCTCCGAGATCCTCTATGGCTACGACCAGATCGCGGGCTACCGCTCCGCCCGTGCCGCTCCCGGCGTGCGCACCCCGGCGAACGTCAAGGTCACCACCTACGGCCGCGACTTCGCCGTCGCCCACACCGAGTTCCGCCGCGGCGCCGGCGACCGGATCGGCCGCCAGATGCAGACCTGGGCCCGCATGCCCGAAGGCTGGCGCATCGTCGCCGCCCACGTCAGCTTCATGCAGCCGGAAGGTTGAGCGATTGACCCGGCCGACTCCCATCTTCTGTACAGATGTACAGAAGATGGGAGTCGGCCATGAGCCAGATCAACCTGCACACCACCCCCGAGTTCGAGGCCGACCTCGCCGCCCTGATGAAGGCACGCGGGATCAAGAGCAAGTCGGAGGCGATCCGCGTCGCCGTCCACGAAGCCGCCGCGACCGCGCCCGCGCCACCGGCGAAGCCGAAGAAGCTCGACCTGTCGCCGCTGATCGGGCTGATCGACAGGCTGCCCGGCGAGCGCAAGACCGACAAGACCGCGGCCGAGCTGGAGGCCGAGATCGACGCCGAGATGGACCAGAAGCTCGATCGCTTGTCCCGCCGCTCGTGATCGTCGACACGTCCATCATCGCGTCGCTGGCGTTGCGCGAACCGAGGATGACCTGGTTCCGCGCGACCCTGGAGTCCCATGACGGCACGGCGCTGCGCATGTCATGGGTCAACATCGCCGAGGTCGCCATCATCCTGGGGCAATAAAGGACCTGAGCGACGGCCTGCTCGATGATGTGCTCGGGCGCATCGGAATCGAGGCGCTCGCGCCGGACCGCGACGTCGTGCGGATCGTCGGCGAAGCGCGGCATCGCCTGCCCCTCAACTTCGGCGACTGCTTCGCCTACGCCCACGCGAAGCTGTTGGGCGTGCCGCTGCTGACGCTCGACAGCGACTTCCTCAAGACCGACCTCGCCGCCGTCCTGCACCCCGACGCCTAGCCGCCGGTCGGCGGCGCGCCGCGGCGGCGGATGAACTGCCACGACTCATGGACCAGGACCAGCTCGTCCTTCTGGTTGAAGGTATCGAGTCGCAACCGAAACGCGTCGCGCCCGCCGGCCGCCCTGGCCGGCGACAGCTCGACCACCGACGCGACGGCGCGGATGGTGTCGCCCGGCCGCACCGGACGGACCCAGCGCAAAGTGAGCCCCGGCGCGCCCTGGGCGGTCTTGTCGAACAGGCCCAGCCGCACGAACAGGCCGAACGCGATGGCGCCGGTCAGGTGGCCGGGCACGATGATGCCGCCGTAGGAGTAGCTGCGCGCCGCATCGTGGTCGACGTGGTAGGGCATCGGCACGTAGCGGCGACCGAACGCCAGCGCCTCGTCCTCCGAGATGGTGTAGCTGGCGGTCTCGAAGGTCTGGCCGACCGACAGGTCCTCGAAATGCAACTCAGGCATCGAACCCCCGCGGTTGTTGGTCGCGGGTCCCTCGGGGTAGCAGTTTGATCTATGTGGATGTAGGTTACGCCGCATTGAACAGGGAGAAGCCGGCAATGGCAACTGCGCGCCTGCCCCGTGACCTCGATCCCGGCGCCCGCCGCTGGCCGGCGGCCGGCGTGACGCGGGTTCCGGCCTGGATCTATTCCGACGAGGCGGTCTACGACCGCGAGCGCGAGCGGCTGTTCCGCGGCCCGACCTGGAATTACGTCGCGCTGTCGTGCGAGATTCCCAATCCCGGCGACTACAAGCGGAACCTGATCGGCGACCTGCCGGTCATCGTGACCCGCGCCGAGGACGGCACCGCCCATGTGGTGGTCAACCGCTGCGCCCATCGCGGCGCGCTGTTCTGCCAGACCCACCGGGGCAATGCGAAAAGCTTCATGTGCCCCTACCACCAGTGGACCTACGACCTGAAGGGCGACCTGATCGGCCTGCCGTTCCGCCGCGGCTTCCAGAAGAAGGGCGGCATGCCCGACGACTTCGACCTCAAGGCGCACGGCCTGCAGAAGCTGCAGGTGACCGAGCGCCACGGCGCCATCTTCGCGTCGTTCGACCCGGACGTGGAGCCGTTCGAGGACTATCTCGGCCCCAAGATGCTGGGCTACTTCGACCGCGTGTTCGACGGCCGCCCGCTGAAGGTGCTGGGCTACATGCGCCAGGAGATCCCGGCCAATTGGAAGCTCTACTTCGACAACCAGAAGGATCCCTACCACGCCACCCTGCTGCACTACTTCCTGATCAGCTTCGGGCTGTTCCGCGCCACCGAGCCGTCGAAGGTGCGCATCGACGAGCGCGGCCGCCACACCTGCCTGATCAGCCAGCGCGGCGACAAGAAGGCGACCGATGACGACGAGGAGATCAAGCACAATCGGCCCGACATGGCTCTCAAGGGCACCGAGATGCTGCAGCCGGAAAAGGAATATCCCGGCGCCGACACGGTGGTGATCCAGACCATCTGGCCGGCGGTCATCGTCCAGCAGCAGTCCAACACGCTCGCCGTGCGCCATATCATCCCGCGCGGGCCGAACGCCTACGAGCTGGCGTGGACGTTCTTCGGCTACGCCGACGAGCCGGCGGAGATGACCGAGAAGCGAATCATGCAGGCCAACCTGATGGGCCCCTCCGGCTACGTCTCGATCGACGACAGCGAGGTGGTGGCGTTCTGCCAGGAAGGCCTCGGCCCCTACCCCGGCTCCGAAGGCGTCGTCGAGATGGACGGCAAGACGCCGGGCGAGGCGGAGACGCTGGTCTCCGAGGGCGCGGTACGCGCGTTTTACGACTACTATCGCAAGGTGATGGAGCTGTGACGACGACCCTGGCCGGACTGCGCCTGCCCGCCGACCTGTCGCAGGCGGACCCGCGCGACCTCCACTTCGCGCTCGACCGGATGAACGCCGACTACGCGCTCGCGCTCGACGAGAACGAGCTCGAGCGCTGGCCCGACTTCTTCGTCGAGGACGGCGTCTACCGCGTCATCCCGCGCGAGAACTACGAGGCCGGCTACCCGATCGCGGTGATGTACTGCGCCAACCGCCGCATGATGGCCGACCGCGTCACCCACGTGCGCGAGACCTGCATGTTCGCGCCGCGCCGGCTGCGCCACGTCACCGGCAACGTCCGCGTCACCGGCTTCGACGGCCGCGCCGCCAGGGTGCAGTCCAACTACGCCGTGTTCGAGACCACCCACGACACCAAGACCGCGGTGTTCAACGTCGGCAAGTACGTCGACCTGGTGGTGTGCGAAGGAGGCGCCCCGAAGCTCGCCGAGCGCCTGTGCGTCTACGACTCGAGCATCATCCCGACGTCGCTGATCTACCCGGTGTAGCCCGGCTTATTTCACCGGGCCTGAGCTCGAAGTAGGCGGCAAGCCGTTGCACGTCGCCTTCGACGGTG
>JBFWQM010000004.1:11992-66465 GCA_050249455.1 Rhodospirillaceae bacterium
CTCGTCGCCAAGCTCTATGGAATAGAGGCTGCAAGAAGCGCAGCCATTACCACTGAGTACGAATGGCACGACGATCCGACGTGGGATCCGTTCGCCGCCGTTCACGGCTTACCGTGATCGTGAGGCCGCAGCGTCAGCTTGTGGGGGTGGAACCGAAACTGTAGCGCCTATCCCACATGGCCTCCCATGTTCGGGTAAGCGGTAAGGTTCGAGGCGATGTGTTCGGCGGCTTGCGGACCACAGCCGACTCCCAGCCCGGATCATTCACCGGGCCTGAACTCGAGGTAGGCGGCCCGGGCCAGGTGCCGGCCGACCTCTGCCTTCTTCTTGTCGTCCTCCGGCTTGACCGGAGGACCCATGCCCGAACGCATCGATTCACGGCATGGTGAGTTCTCCGGTCAAGCCGGAGAACGACAATAGAAGAAATTCACGTGCGCCTTCCTACCCCACCCTGTGCAGCCCCTTGGGGAACGCGTGCATCGACTCGGCGCCGGTGGCGGTGATGCGGACCAGTTCGCCGGTCTGGACGCCCGCCTTGCCGTCCGGGGTGATCACATTGGGCTGCACCACCATCATCATGCCCTCCCGCAGCACCAGGTCGGGCAGCGGGCCGGCCGGGCGGCTCTTCGTGCCGAGGATCGGCGGGAAGTAGCCGCCGCCGTAGCCGTGGACCAGGTCGTCGCAGACGGTGAAGCCGGCCGCCTCGATCACCGACGCGGCCTCGACGATCTCCGGCATCGTCGCGCCGGGGCGCAGCACCTTCACCACCGCGTCGAAGGCAGCCGTCGCGGCGTCGTGCAGGTCGCGGTAGAGCGGCGTCGGGTCGGCGCCGACGGTGAAGGTGCGCAGCACCTGTCCGGAGTGGTCCCAGAACGCGGCGCTGATCTCGGTGAACACCACGTCGCCGGCCTTCACCGTGCGGCTCGACGGCCACTGGCACGGCACCTGCAGGTTCGGCTCCGCCATCGAGGTGACGCCGAAGAAGTGGATCACCGTCCGCCCGCCTAGCTTCGTGTAGGCGCCGGCGACCAGCCCGCCGAGCTCGCGCTCGGTCAGGCCGGGGCGCAGGCCGTCGCGCAAGGCGGCGATGCCGGCGTCCGACATCGCAGCGCCGATGCGCATCCAGTCCACCTCCTCCGCCGACTTGACCAGCCGCAGGCCGACATAGTCGCGGTTGAGGTCGACCACCGTCGCGCCCTTGGCCGCGACGGCCTCGAACAGCGCATGCGACAGCGGGCCGATCACGCCGACGCGCCTGCCCGAGCAGCCGCGGCGGTCGAGTTCCGCGACCGCGGTGGCGACGGTGGACTGCTGGCCCCAGCCGACCGTCGCGTCCCTAGCCACCCGCGTCGCCTGCGGCACGTGGTTGTGGTACTGCACGTACATCGCATCGCGCGCGCCGGGGGTCACGACGACGATCGCCTCCGTCGTCACCGGCCAGCCGGTCAGCCACAGGACGCCCGATCCACCCCAGTTCTGCCCAGTCAGCAGGACGTGGGCGACCTCCTTCGCGGCCATGACGCCTTCCAGGGCCGAACGGCGCCGGCGCATCTCCGCGTCGGAGAAGCGCGGATATTCCATGTCCACGATCGCCCGCAGATGTGGCGGCAACGCCAGGGTCATCGGCGACTCTCTCTCTCTCTGCAAATCAAGGCACGTACGGCACGCGGCCATCCGCCGTGTCGGCTTGCGTTTCGGTCCGCCGGGACGGCCGGTTCTCGGCGGCGGACATGATCTTGCCACAGCCGCTATTGCCATGACGCGGCAAATCAGTTCATCTTCGTGGCCAAGATAACGGCTCGTGCTCTTGCGCCTTCGCGCTGCCGCAACGGCCGAATCAGAATGGCAGGGCCCACCAAGAGGCCCCGCCGCGGTCCGCCGGGTCGTCCCGGCCGTCGCGCGCGCCAGTGCACCGGGAGCAACAATAAGCAGGCGAGGTCGCCATGAAGCCCATCTACACCATTGCAACGGCGCTTGCCGTAGGCGCCGCCATGTCGACGCCTGCGTCGGCGGAAGTCACCCTGACCGCCCTGACCAGCCTGATCCAGGCCAATCCGCTCTCCAAGAGCTTCCTGGCCAATTTCGTTCCGGCCGTGAACGACCAGTGCAAGGGGCAGGTCCAGGTCAAGTATCTCGGCGGCCCCGAGGTCTCCCCGCCCAACAACGCCTACCAGGCGGTCCAGCGCGGCCAGTACGACATCCTGCACGGCCCGACGTCCTATTACGTCGGTTCGTTCCCGGAAGGGTACGGGATGCTGGCGACCAACGTGTCGCTGTCGGAGATCCACAAGAACGGCGGCTACGACATGCTCGACCAGCGCTACCAGGCGAAGGTCGGCGCGAAGCTGGTCGCCTGGGGCGAGAAGGAGACCGGCTACTACACCTACCTCCTCAACGAGCCCAAGTTCCGTCCCGACGGCGTGCCCGACCTGTCGGGGCAGAAGATGCGCGCGACCGGCACCTACCGTCCGCTGTTCAATGCGCTCGGCGCCACGACCGTGAACATGACCGAGAGCGAGATCTACACCGCGCTGCAGCGCGGTATCGTGACCGGCTTCGGCTGGCCGGTGACCGGCGTACCGGCGCTCGGCCTGCACAAGATCGTCAAGTACGCGATCCAGCCCGATTTCTATCAGACCAACACCACGGTCACGATGAACAAGGGCAAGTGGGAATCGCTCACCGCGGCGCAGCGCGAGTGCCTCAATAAGGTGTCGCGCACCTACGAGACCGTCTCGAACGACTTCATGAACAAGGAGCGCGAGGTCGACGAGAAGGCGATGCGCGAGGCGGGCATGAAGTTCGTCGAGCTCAAGGGCGATGCCCGCAAGAGCTACCTCAAGATCGCCAACGACGCGATCTGGAAGGAGTTCGAGGAGCGGTCGAAGGACGCAGCCCAGCTCAAGGCAAAGCTCTATCGCCCCGAGTAAGACCGCTGGAACGGGCCGGAGGCCGCGATGATCGAAACGCTTGATCGCGGCCTCGGCCGCGTGACGCTCGGCCTTGCATACCTTGGCTGTGCGGTCATCTGCGGCCTCTTCGTCCTGATCATCCTGGACGTCCTCATCCGCACGTTCGGCACGCAGCCGCCGGCGTTCACGCTGGCGGTCGTGGAGTACGGCCTCCTCTATTTCGCCATGTGCGCGACGCCGTACCTCGTGCGCACGCGCGGGCACGTCGTGATCGAGGCCGTGGTGGCCTCGGTGCCGCGCGGCGTCCAGACGCTTCTGGCGCGCCTCGTCTATTTCGTCTGTATGGTCATCGCGCTGCTGTTCGCCTACGAGTCCGCTCTGCTGTTCCTCGAAGCCTGGGAGTCGGGCAACCTCGACATGCGCGGCATCGACATCGCGCTGTGGCTGCAGTATTTGCCAATGCCGTTCGGCTTCGCCTTCATCGGGCTCGAATTCGTGCCCTACCTCCTCGGCCTCAGGTCCTACTACAGCTACGACCTCGGCGAAGTCAAAGACACGGTCTGAACGCCATGGAATGGTACCAGGCCGGGGGCCTCCTGATCGGCTCCATCGTCTTCCTGATGGCGCTCGGCTTCCCGGTCGCCTTCGCGTTCATGCTGACCAACATCCTGGGCGTCTTCGTCTTCTCGGCGGGATGGCCGGTGATGATCCAGATCGTCGCCGACTCGACGAACCTGATCACCAAGTTCACCCTGATTCCCATCCCGATGTTCATCCTGATGGGGGCGCTGTTCTTCTACACCGGCCTCGCGGTCAGGGTGTTCGACGCGCTCGACAAGCTGCTCGGGCGAATCCCGGGGCGCCTGTGCTTCCTGACCGTCATCGGCGGGTCGATGTTCTCGACCCTGACCGGTTCGTCGATGGCGAATACGGCGATGCTGGGGTCGCTGCTGGTGCCGGAGATGCAGCGGCGCGGCTACAGCAACCGGATGTCGATGGGCCCGATCCTGGGCACCGGCGGCCTGGCGATGATCATCCCGCCGTCGAACCTGGCGGTGCTGCTCGCCTCCGTTGCGATCGTGGATGTCGGCGCTCTGCTGGCGGCGGGGCTGATCCCCGGCTTCGTGCTGGCGGGGCTCTACGCGCTGATGATCTACATGCAGATCCTGGTCAAGCCGGACAGCGCGCCGGCCTACGACATCCCGCGCACCAGCGCGCGCGACAAGCTGATCGCCGTGGTGGTCAACATCCTGCCGATGAGCCTGGTCGTCTTCATGGTGGTCGGGTTCATCATCCTGGGCATCACGACGCCGTCGGAGGCAGCGTGCTTCGGCGTGCTCGGCGTCCTGATCCTCGCCACGGCGTTCCGCTGCCTGACCTGGAACGCGATCGGCACCTCGCTGATGAACACCATCCGTACCGCGGGGATGGTGTTCTTCATCCTGATGAACTCCACCGTGTTCAGCCAGCTCCTCGCCATGTCGGGCGCGAGCTCGGGCATGCTGAACTGGGCGACCGGCTTCGACGTGCCGCCGCTGGTGATCCTCGGCATCATGTTCGGCGTCCTGATCGTGCTCGGCATGTTCATGGACCCGGTGTCCATGATCCTGATCACCGTGCCGATCTTCTTCCCGCTGGCGCAGGCGCTGGGCTTCGACCTGATCTGGTTCGGCATCATCGTGCTGATGTCGCTGGAGATGAGCCAGACCACGCCGCCGTTCGGCCTCTTGCTCTACATCATGCTCGGCATGGTGCGGAACACCTCGCTGGGCGAGGTCGCACTGGCCGCCGCGCCGTTCCTGGTGTGCGACCTCGTGCTCGTCATCATGCTGGTCGTCTTCCCGACCATGGCGCTCTACCTGCCCAGCCTGATGTTCGGATAGCGACTAGTACTGCCCGGGCCCCGGCTCGAGGCCGAGGAGCTGGCGGCCGGCCTGGGTGCCGACGGCGTCCCAGTTGAGGCTGATGTGCTTGGCGACCGCCTGCGCGTCGCGCCACGACCGCTGCAGGTCCGGCGCGTCGGCCAGCGCCGCGCCGCCTGCCGCCTCGACCAGCGCATCGGCCGCCTGCACCGCCAGTCGTACCGAGAAGGCGTGGTGGCGCCGGAAGCGCAGCCGCTGGTCCAGGGTCAGCGCGCCGCCGCCGCGAACGGTCGCGAACGCCTCGCGGCAGTCGCGCAGCAGGAGCGTGCGCGCCGCGTCGATCGCTGCGGCGGCGCGGTCCGCCGCCTCGCCTGACCCGCGGCGCCGCAGCGCGCGGAACGCATCCAGGGCGCCGTGCGCCGCGCCGATGCCGGGCGCGGCGAGGCAGGCCGCGATCACCGCCAGCATCGGCACGCGATAGAGCGGGTCGCGGTTGACCGCCGCGCCCGGAGGGTTGCCGGACTGCGCCTCGCGAACCCGCAGCACGCGATGCGCCGGCACGAAGCGGTCGGCGACAACCACGTTCTTGGAGCCGGTCCCGGCGAGGCCGAGTACGTGCCAGTTGTCCTCTATCGTCCACGCGCCGGGCGGCAGCAGCGCCAGCGCCGGCTCGACGCCGCCGTCCGGCGCCGGCACCGGCATGCCCACCGACCACCAGTCGGCGTTGTCGCAGCCGCTGGAGAACGACCAGGTGCCGGCGAGCCGGAAGCCGCCGTCGGCGGCCGCAGCCTTGCCGGAGGGCGCGACGGAGGCGCCGACGATCGCATCGGGATGGGCGCCCCACAGCTCCTCCTGCGCCGCCGGCGGGAACATGCCGACGACCCAGGTGTAGGTCGCGGTGGTGGCGTAGACCCAGGCCGTCGCCGCGCAGCCGCGGCCGATCTCGATCGCCGCGTCGCAGACGGTGGCGAGCTCGCCCTCGCTCCCGCCGAAGCGGACCGGCTGCAGGATGCGGTAGAGGCCGGCGTCGCGCAGCGCCGCGATCGCCGCGTCGGGCACGCGCCGCGCCGCCTCGGTCGCCGCCGCCGCGGCACGCAGCCCGGGGATCAGCGCCCGGGCGCGGCCGGCCGGCGCCGCGCCTTCACGCGGAGCGGCGCCCGCCTTCACGCCCGCCGGCTCAGCTCACCGAGGCCTTCTGGATCCCGGCGTAGCGTTCGATGCCTTCGGCCATCGTCCACTCGGCGAAGGCGTCCGGCGTCGATTCCCAGTCGCGCGCCTGCCACGCGTCGGTGACGATGTCGGAATCGGAATCGTATTCCGCCGCGCCACCGCAGGGGTTCTTGAAGTACCAGAAGTAGCACGACGAGATCGGATGGCGGCCCGGCCCCAGGTGGGTCTTCCAGCCGCGGCCTGTCATGTGCAGGCCGCCGCCGAACACCTCGTGGATGTCGCGCAGCTCGAACGCCAGATGGTGGAAGCCGACCGCATCGCCGCCGTGCAGCAGGAACAGGTTGTGGTGGTCCTGCGAGGCGCCGCCGCGCAGGAAGACGCCGCGCCCCGGATAGCGGTCGGACAGCTTGAAGCCGAGCACCTCCTTGTAGAACGCCGTCATCTCGTCGAGCTTCGGCGCCAGGAGCACGATGTGGGACATGTGCTGCGGGCTGGCCTTGTCGTAGATCTTGCCGCGCTCGTCCACCCGCGCCTCGCGCCCGGGCGCGTTATAGGCCGGCTTGACAGCCTGCACCGGACGGCGCCGGCTCAGCGCGAACCCGACCGCATAGCCGCACGGATCGACCGCGTGAACGGTGCCGTCGGCGTCGCGGCGCGTGCCCGGTCGGCCGGCGAGCGCCTGGCCGATCGCGTCGAGCTCGCCTGCGTCCGCCGCCCCCCAGATCGCCTCGCGCACGGTCGGGCCGGCGATCGGCGCCGCCGGCAGCGCCGGATCGTCCTGCGGGCGAACGACGATGGTGGCGCCCTCCTCCGTCTCGAACACGGCTTCCTGCGCGCCGGCGGCCGCCGGCTTGAGCCCGAAGTCCTCCCAGAAGCGGCGCGCCTCGGCCATGTCGGCGACGCCGTAGACGACCGACTGCAATCCCACGATGCGCATGAAATCCTCCACCAAGCGGCAAACGGGGCGAAGTCTAGCCCAGCACGTCCGGGGAGGGAACCGGCGGCCCGAAGCCGGGGTTTCCGTCAAGGGTTCCCGCAACGGCACGATCGGGGCTAAGAGTCTCCCTATGGACGGCCAGACCACCGAGCACGGCCAGGAGGAAGGGCGCAGCCTGCGGGACCGCGCGCTGTCGTTCACGACCGCCGACTACTGGGAGCGCGGCGTCGTGACTCACCGCGGCTGGCGCTTCTATTTCTACCGCAGCGGCGCTGTGATCCGGGCCGTCATCCGCGACGCGATCACCGGGCAGCTGACGCTGTGGGCGATGAGCCTGGTCTACACCACGCTGCTTTCGCTCGTGCCGCTGCTCGCCATCAGCTTCTCGGTGCTGAAGGGTTTCGGCGTGCACAACCAGGTCGCGCCGGCGCTGTCCGCCCTGCTGGCGCCGTTCGGCGAACAGGGCAACGAGATCGTCGCCCGCATCGTCGAGTTCGTGGACAACGTCAAGGTCGGCGTGCTCGGCTCGGTCGGCCTCGCGCTGCTGGTCTACACCGTCATCTCGCTGATGCAGAAGATCGAGGCGGCGCTGAACGTCGCCTGGCGGGTCGGCCAGGAACGGACCCTCGGCCAGCGCTTCAGCCACTACCTGAGCGTCATCGCGATCGGGCCGCTGCTGGTGTTCGGCGCAATCGGCCTCAGCGCGCGCGCCACCAGCGTGCTGCCCACCGAAGCGATCTCGCAGATCGAGCCGGTCGGCTGGGCGATGGACGCCATCGGCTTCGTGGTGCCGTACCTGATGGTTGTGGCGGCATTCACCTTCATCTACGCCTATATGCCGAACACAAGGGTGCGGATCGGATCGGCGCTCGTCGGCGGGATGGTCGCAGGCCTCCTGTGGCAGGTCGTCGGCTGGGGCTTCGCGACCTTCGTCGTGCGCACCTCCAGCTACACCGCGATCTACTCGGCGTTCGCGACGGCGCTGCTGTTCATGATCTGGCTCTATGTCGGCTGGCTCATCCTGCTGGTCGGCGCCTCGGTCGCCTACTACCATCAGAACCCGCAGAACGCCGCCACGCCGCCGGGCGTGCTGCTGCTGAGCGCGCGGATGCGCGAGCGGATCGCGCTGACCGTGGCCGGGCGCATCGTCGCGACCTACTACGACGGCGGCAGGCCGTGGACCATCGACGCGCTGTCGCAGGCGCTGTCGGCGCCCAACGACGCCGTCCACTGGGCGGTCTGCGCACTGGAGCGGGCGGGACTGATCTGCGCCACCGACGGCGAGCCGCCGGGCTACGTGCCCGCCCGCCCGCCCGAGGAGACGCCCGCCCTGGCCGTGCTGGAGGCCGCGCGGTCGGCCGACGAGCGGCAGGGTTTCGAGCCCGCGAGCCTGCCGGCGGACGGGCCGGTCGCCGCCGTGCTGGCGGAATCCGAGGAGGCGGCGACATCGGCCCTGCGCGGCCTCTGCCTGCGCGACCTGGCGACGGGTCCGGCCGCGGCCAAGGGAACCGAATCGCGGCTGTCACAGACTCATTGAACAGGACCGGCCTAACTTCCTAGATTGGGGACATGCGCCACGGCTTTCTTGAGGAGCGGACGCGTTCGCGCCGCCGCAACCGGTTCGTCTTCGGCACGATCAAGTGGTCGTTCCTGCTGATCGTGTTCGTCGCGATCGGCTTCTACGCCTACGAGGCGGGCACGATGCTGGCCCAGCAGGATGCGATCGCGCTGCGCAAGCAGGTCGCGACCCTGACCGAGGAGGTCTCAACCCTGCAGCGCGACAAGTCGCAGCTTGCGGCCGACCTCGCCGAGGTGACGCGGCGCGAGGCCGAGCTCAAGCAGCGCTACGCCGCCGACGTGCCCACCGGGACCATCTCGGACGTCGTCCGGCTGGCCCGCAGCAAGCTGTCGGAGGGGGTGGATCCCAAGCGGCTCGCCTCGGTCATCAGCCTGGTGCAGAACACGCGCAATTGCGAGAACAAGCCCACCACCAAGCGCTTCCTGGTGCGCACCGGCGCGCAGCAGGTGGCCAACGACACGGTCAGCTTCGCCGACCGCACGATCACCGTGAGCGCCGAAGGGCAGCCCGCCATCGACGCCCAGGGCAACCAGGAGGGCTGGTACGACCCGACCAAGCCGCTGACCCTGCAGATCACCCAGATCGGCGGCAAGACCACGACCGCTTCCGGCGCCCTGCCGCTGCACCATTCGGTGGTGCTGAACGACGTGGAGCACCGCTTTGTCGTCACCGCCGGCGACTCGCGCGGCTTCGCCACGGTGACCAGCGACTCCTGCCGCTACCCCTGAGCCCGCCGGCTTCTTATTTCATTAAGACCGGCTTGTTAGCGATGGCGTCGGCGAGCGCAGGCAGGGCGCATGGATCACGGCTACCTGAATGACTTCCGCGACCGCGGCTATGCCGTGGTTCGCGGCGTGTTCGACCCCGCCGAGACGGCGGCGCTCGCATCCACCTTCGATGCGATCTGGGCGCGGGCGATCGCGCACGGCCGAAGCTTCCGCCACAAGAACGTCTGCTACCGCCTGGCGGCGGACCCGGCGGCCGGCACGATCGTGCGGCTGGCGCAGTGGTGCGCCTATTTCGACCCGGTGCTGGCCCGCATCCGCGTCGACCCGCGGATGCTGGCGATCGTCGCGCCGCTGATCGGGCGCGACGTCAAGCAGATCATCAACCAGCTCCACTGGAAGCCGCCGGGCGCCGCGCATGCGGAGTTCGGCTTCCACCAGGACATCCGGTTCCGCCGCCCGCGTTCCGCCTACCGCTCGCTGGAGACGTCCTACGTCCAGACCGGCATCGCGGTCGATCCGCACCGGCGCGCCAACGGCGCCATGACGGTGCTGCCGGGCAGCCACCGGCTGGGCGAGCTCGCCTTCGCGCCGGACGGCCGCGTGATGGAGCGGTCGATGAGCGGCGACGACCTGCGCGCCGTCGGGCTCGACCCCGCCGCCGCGGTCGACCTCGAGCTCGACCCCGGCGACGTCGCGCTGTGGACGGTCAACCTGGTGCACGGCTCCGGCCCGAACCGCTCGGCCGGCGACCGCCGATTCTACCTCAACGGCTACGTCCGCGCCGCCGATTGCGACCGCGGCGAATGGGCGTTCCGCGACGGCGTCCCCTGCCCGCTGGGCGAGCCGGTGCTGGTCCACTACGAGGACCTCTACCGCCGGCCGGAGCCGCATTACCTCGACTGAGGCCGCGCGTAGGCGCCCCAGGCCGCCGCCAGCAGCGCCAGGAAGTTGCCGAGGAACAGCAGCGCCAGCATCGGCACGAAGGTGCCGTCCGACCAGATGCCGACGATCTGCGAGAACACCCCCGCCGTCGCCATCTGCAGGAACACCAGAAGCCCGGAGGCGGTGCCGGTGAGCCGCGGGTCGCCCGCGATGGCGCCCGCCTGGGCGTTGGGGATGGACAGGCCCTGGGTGAAGGTCATCAGCGCGCCCGGCGCCAGCAGGGTCATGGCGGTCATCGGGCCGCTGAACAGCAGCGACGCATGGCCGAGCACGACCACCACGGCGAGCGACGCGCCGATCATCACCATGCGGTGGCCGGCGACCCTGCCGACCAGCCGGCCGCTGACGAAGTTGCCGACCATGAAGCCGAGCGGCAGCAGGATGAAGTAGAGCCCGAACGTCGAGGCGCTCTCGCCCAGCACGTCGCCGATCAGGAACGCGGCGGCGGAAATCAGCGCGTAGAACCCGCCGGTCGAGAACGCGGTATGCATCGTGTAGCCGAGGAACCGCGACGACCGCAGCAGCAGGCCGTAGTCGCGCGCCAGCGACCGGAAGCCGAGGAAGCGGGTGCGCTTCAGGTGGGTCTCCCGCAGCCGCCAGACGACCAGGCCGAGGATCGCCAGCCCCACCGCCAGCGCCAGCAGGAACATCGCCCGCCAGCCGTAGGCATCCATCAGGAACCCGCCCAGCACCGGCCCCAGCATCGGCCCCAGCACGTAGGCCGCGGTCAGGTAGGCGAAATACTTGGCCAGCTTGGCGTCGCCGAAGGCGTCGCGCAGCATCGCGCGCGCCAGCACCACGCCGCATCCGGCGCCCGCCGCCTGCAGCACGCGGCCGACCAGGAACGCCGTCATGGTCGGCGCCGCCGCCGACACCGCGACGCCGCACGCGAACAGGCTGAGCCCGGCGATCAGCACCGGCCGCCGGCCGAGCCGGTCCGACAGCGTGCCGTAGACGATGGTGGTGCACGCCATCGTCGCCACCGCCAGGCTGAGCCCGGCCTGCGCCAGCGCCATCGACACCGCGAAGTCCTTCTGAATCGCGGGCATCGCCGGCAGGAAGGTGTGGACGGTCAGGGGGCCCAGCAACGTGATCGCGACGAGCGTGATGAGAAACAAATACTGGCGTTGGGCGCCTTGAGCCAATGTGCATCCCCGCTGGCGTCGCTGCTGCGTCGCGCACACTACCTTGCGCCACCGGGATCGGCCACCCGCCGATCGCATTGGCCGGTCCGCCGCGGTGCGCTAGTCTGGCGCCCGCACCCGACGCCAGAGGACCGCAGCATGGACGCCCACGCCGTTACCGGCACCGTGATCGAGGACACCGTCGTCGCCGCCAAGGCGCCGTGGGGCCGCCTGATCAGGAAGGGCGAGATGCTGCGGATGATCGACCTGCACGGCAAGCAGGCGATCGACTTCCTCTGCTACAACGCCGCCGACCCGGAAGACCGCTACAACGCCTGCGACACGATGAAGCTCAACGGCTCGATCTTCCTCGGCAAGGGCACGGTGATCTACACCGGCCTCGACCATGCCCTGTTCACCATCGTGGAGGACACCTGCGGCTTCCACGACACGATCGGCGGCTGCTGCAGCTCGGAGATCAACACTCTGCGCTACGGCGTGCCGTGGCAGCCGAACTGCCGCGACAACTTCCTGACCGCGCTGGCGCCGTTCGGCCTCGGCCGCAAGGACGTCGTCACCAACATCAACTTCTTCATGTACGTCCCGGTCGGCAAGAACGGCGAGATGGGCATGGGCCCCAGCATCTCCAAGCCGGGCGACTACGTCGACCTGCGCGCCGAGATGGACGTGATCGCGGTGCTGTCGAACTGCCCGCAGGTCAACAATCCCGTCAACGACTTCAACCCGACCCCGGTCCGCGTGATCGTCTGGCGTCCCGACTGAGCCGGGAACCCGCGGCTCCGCCCGGCGTTGTCCCTTCCGTCCACGAAGACGGAGGGAACTCATGGCATCGTTCGGGCGCACCGCTGCACGGCGGGCCAGTGCATCCATGCTCGCGGGCGCGGCGCTCGCCGGCCTCGCGGCCTGCGCCGAGGCGCCGGTCACCGGCCGCAACCAGATCATGCTGGTCTCCGAGCAGGAGATGCAGACGCAGGGCGCCGAGGCCTACAAGCAGATCCTGTCGGAGCATCGCGTCGTCACCGGCACGCCCGAAGCCGCGGCGGTGAACGAGGTCGGCAGCCGCATCGCCAAGGCCGCCAACGTCGACGGCATGGCGTGGGAATTCGCGCTGATCGAGGACGACACGCCGAACGCCTTCTGCCTCCCCGGCGGCAAGGTCGGAGTCCATACCGGCCTGTTCAAGGTGGTGCAGAACAAGGAACAGCTCGCCGCCGTGCTCGGCCACGAGATCGGCCACGCCACCGCGCACCACGTGTCGGAGCGGATGTCGCGCGAGGCCCTGGTGCAGACCGGCGTCGGCGTGCTGGGCGGCGCCACCGGTGCCGGCGCGGGCACGGCGCAGATCATGGCGACCGCCGCCACGCTCGGCCTGACCCTTCCCTTCTCGCGCTCGCAGGAAAGCGAGGCCGACGAGATCGGCCTCATCTACATGGCGCGCGCCGGCTACGACCCGCGCGCCGCCGTCACCCTGTGGCAGCGCTTCGCCGAGGCGGCGGCAGGCGGCGACAAGCCGCCCGGCTTCCTCTCCACCCACCCCACCGACCAGTCGCGCATCGCGCACATGAACGAGCTGATGCCGAAGGCGATGGCGGAATACCAGCGCGCACGCGGCGACGGGCCGGCGTGACGCCAGGTCTCGCGACCGGCCGGCTCAGGCGCCGCGCGAGGCGGCGGGCCGCCTGAGCTCCAGTTCCTCGATCGTCTTCGGCCAGTCCGATTTCAGCAGCCGCGACAGCGAGCGGTCGGCGAGCAGGCGCCCTTCGGTCTGGCAGCGCGGACAGTAGTTGGTCTCGTTGTCGGCATGGACGATGCGCTGGACCGGCGCGCCGCAGTCCGGGCACGGTTCCTTGTAGCGGCCGTGCACGGCCATGCCGCGCCGAAAGGCCGTCACCTTCTCGGGGAACCCGACGCCGGCCGCCGCGCGCAACCGCGCGGTCCAATCGCGCAATGTGGCCTGCGTCGCCTGGAACAGGCGATCCATCTCCGCTGCCGTCAGCTTCTGCGTCATCGCGATCGGCGACAGCCGCGCGCGGTGCAGGATCTCGTCCGAATACGCGTTGCCGATCCCGCTCAGGATGTGCGGGTCGGTCAGGGCGCGCTTGAGCGTGTGGTTGGTCGCGGTAACGGCGCGCGCGAACGCGGCCAGGTCGCAATCCAGCACCTCGAGCCCGCCGGGGTCGACGGCGGCAAGCGCCGCCTCGCCGGCCACCACGTGGATCGAGGCGCGCCGCTTGGCCCCCGCCTCGGTCAGCACCAGCGACCCGTCAGGGAAGTCGAAGGCGGCCAGCTGATACTTGCCGGCCAGCCGCACGCCGCGGTCGCGCCAGTGCAGCCGGCCGGCGATCATCAGGTGGAAGACCAAATGCAGGTCGCCGTCGAACGACACGACGATGCGTTTGCCGATGCGCCGCAGGCCGGCGACGGTGCGCCCGCGCAGCGCCGCAATGGGCGGATCGACAGTGCGCACGACGAACGGGCTGGCGATGCGGACGTCGTCCAGCACGCGGCCCGCGATGCGCGCCGCCAGCGCTTCGACGTAAACGGCGACGTCGGGCAGCTCCGGCATGGCGCGCAGGCTTCAGCGCAGCGGCGGCGACTGGGTGATCGGCGGCGGCGACAGCAGCGGCTGCAGCCGCTCGGGCCCGAGCGACCGCTGGGCGAGCTGGCGCTCCACCGCCTCGAGCCGCTGGCGCAGCGACTGCACCTCCTGGCGCAACGCCGCCAGCTCGGTGCGCAACAGCTCGACTTCCGTGCTTGCCGCTGCCGGCGGCGGCGTCTGCGCAGCCGCCGCGGCGGCGCCGAGCCACAATGCTGTCGCGATGGCGATCGGATATCGGGTGGACAGATGCACGGGTTCGGTCTCCCTGCCGGGATTGCGCGACAAGTGTAGCGCCGTCCGCCGCGGCGGCTAGCTCTGATATGGGGGCGTCTCGCCGCCCGGGCCAAGCCCGAGCCCCGCCATCCGGCCGTAATCGGCATCGCGATAGGCGTTGACCAGGCTTGCGACCTCGTCGCGATCGACGCCGACGTCGTTCAGCACCCGGGCGCCGAGCTGCAGGCTCGCCTCCAGCGTCTCCAGCACCACGTGGTCGGCGCCCGCCGCGCGCAGCGCCCCGGCATGGGCGACGTCGCGCGCCCGCGCGATCACCCGCGCCTCGGGGCAGATGTCGGTGGCGGCCCACAATGCGCTCTCCGCCGCGTGCGGCTCGTCGAGGGTGATCACCACCAGCCGCGCGCGCGCCGCACCGGCGGCGCGCAGGACGTCGGGATGGCCGGCGTCGCCGAAATAGACCGCATAGCCGTCGCGCCGGCCGTCCGCCACCCGCTCCGGGTCGCGGTCGAGCGCCACGTAGGCCACGCCCTTCGCGGCGAGCATCGCGGCGATCGTCTTGCCGATGCGCCCGAACCCCGCGATCAGTACGGGGCGCACGTCGGGCGCCGATTCGTCGCGTCCGGGCAGATCGCGGCCGCTGCGCGCCGCCCGCCCGCCGACCCGGTCGCCGAGGATGGCGAACCCGGGCGTCAGCGCCATGGTCAGCGCCACCGCGAGGACCAGGAGGTCGCGCAGCGCGGGCTCGATCGCGCCGGCGGCGGCGGCGAGGCCGAACAGGACGAAGGCGAATTCGCCCCCCTGGGTCAGCAGCAGCGCGACGCGGGCGGCCTCCACGCGGCTATGCCCGAACGCGTGGACCACCGGAAAGAGGCAAGCGAACTTGACGATGCAGATCGCCGCCACCAGGGCGGCGATCGCCGCGCCCTGGCTGGCGACGAGGCCGAAGTCGATCGTCATCCCGACCGTCATGAAGAACAGCCCGAGCAGGAAACCGCGGAACGGCTGCAGGTCGGCCTCGATCTGATGGCGGAACTCGGATTCCGACAGCAGCAGCCCAGCGACGAACGCGCCGAGCTCCATCGGCAGCCCCGCCTTCGACACCAGCCAAGCCACCCCCAGCACCACCAGCACGGCCGCGGCGGCAAACACCTCCGGCGTGCGCGCCGCGGCGACCGACCGCAATACCGGCCGCAGCACCAGCCAGCCCCCGAAGGCGACGACGAGGAGGATGGCGACCGTGCGCAGCGCCATGCCGCCGAGCTCCGCCCACAGCGAGCCGCCGCCGCCGACCACCGAAACGAACGCCAGCAGCGGCACGATCGCGATGTCCTGGAACAGCAGGATCGCAAACGAGGTGCGGCCGACCCGCGTCGTCATCGCGCCGCGCTCGCTCAGGATCTTGAGCACCATCGCGGTGGACGACAGCGCGAGCCCGGCGCCGATCAGGATCGCGGCCTCGCCGCCCTGGCCCAAAGCCGCAGCCAGGATCGCGAACACCGCGCCGGTCAAGGCGACCTGCGCCCCGCCCATGCCGAACACGTCGCGGCGCATCAGCCACAGCCGCCCGGGCTTGAGCTCGATGCCGATCAGGAACATCAGGAAGACGACGCCGAGCTCGGCGAGGTGGGTCACCTCCTCGACGCGGGCGACCACCGACAGCCCCCACGGCCCCATGGCGACGCCCGCGATCAGGTAGCCCAGCACGGCGCCGAAGCCGAGCCGCCGCGCGATCGGCACCGCGACCACCGCCGCCGCGACGAAGGCGAGGAATTCCTCCAGCCCAATGCCGGCCATGCCGTCTCCCGTGCGCCGCACGCAATCCTTAGTACCGGCTGCACGGAATCGCTACAATGGCGCGCTCCGGCCCGCGCCGCGACCCGCCGTCGCGCGGGCCTTCAGGCCGGGAGGAGCAACCGCCCATGCGCATCGTCGTTGCGGTCGGCGGCAACGCGCTGCAAAGGCGCGGCGAACCGCTGGATGCCGAAACGCAGCAGCGCAACGTCGCCGCCGCGGCCGACTCGATCGCCGCGCTGGCGCGCGCGCACCAGCTGGTCATCACGCACGGCAACGGCCCGCAGGTCGGGCTCCTGGCGCTGCAGGCCGACGCGTATCCAGGCGTCGGCCCGACCTCGCTGGACGTCCTGGTCGCCCAGACCGAGGGCATGATCGGCTACCTGATCGTCCAGGCGCTGGGCAACCGGCTGCCCGGGCGCGAGATCGCGAGCCTGCTGACCCGCGTTGTGGTGGAAGCCGACGATCCCGCGTTCGCCGATCCGACCAAGCCGATCGGGCCGGTCTTCCCGGCGGACGAGGCGGCGCGCATGGCCGCCGCGCGCGGCTGGACCATGGCCGCGCTCGACGGCGGGCGGCGGCGCGTCGTCGCCTCGCCGGCGCCGCTGCGGATCGTGGAGATCGCGACCATCCGGCGGCTGGCCGATGCCGGGGCGGTCGTCGTCTGCGCCGGCGGCGGCGGCATTCCCGTGGTCGCCGCGGCCGACGGCAGCCTGACCGGGATCGAAGCGGTGATCGACAAGGACCGCGCGGCGGCATTGCTGGCGGTCGAACTCGGCGCCGACGCCCTCCTCCTCCTCACCGACGTCGGCGCGGTGATGCAGGATTTCGGCACCGCGTCGGCGCGGCCGATCCGCAGCGCGGGCCGCGCGGCGCTGGACGCGCTGGGCCTCGCGCGCGGCAGCATGGGGCCCAAGGTCGAAGCCTGCGCCCGCTTCGTCGCCGCGACCGGCGGCGTGGCGGCGATCGGGGCGCTGGACCAGGCGACCGAGGTCCTGGCCGGGCGGCGCGGCACCATGATCCTCGCCGACGGCGCACCCATCGTCGCCGGCTGAGCGCATGCCGGATTGAAGCCGGCGCCCGACGCGCCATATCATCAGGCACCTCGCCGCGGGCGAGGATTCGGCGCAAAGGCTCGCAAGTTGTGGCCGCGCCGCCACAGCGGGAATATTTCGCCGCGTGCGTGAGCGGACGCACATCACGAGCCTAGAGACTTAAATGAACTCTTAACGATAAGGGTTGAACGCTAGGGCGTCGTCGCGCGACGTGCCGGGGAGGCATGCGCGGGCGAACTTCGGCGGCGGTCGCGGGGCGCGGACCGTCCCGATGCGTGGCACGCGACCGTGGTGGAATTGGGGTTACGCACCGTGCGTAGTGCGGGCTTGCAGAGCAACGAGAACCGGCCGGCGGCGTCGCTGACGCGCCCGGCATTCAGCCTTCGGGCGACAGGCGGGGCACCATGCGGATCGCGCGGCTCGCGCTGATCGGCGGCTTCGTCGGCGCGATCGGCGCCGGCGCCGCCTATGCCCTCGCCGTCGAGATGGAGACGTTCGAGGGCCAGACCCGTATCTTCACCCGGCTGGCCAGCGGCATGGGCTTCCGCGTCGAGGCGGGGCCCAACCCCGACCTGCGGTACCCGACGACGGGGCCCTACGACGAGCGGCTGGGCTACACCCACCTGCCCGACGCGCTGCAGGCGCTGGAGCGCCACGACTACCAGGTCATGAGCCAGGCGCGGATGACCGAAGGGCTGGAGCGCTTCGTCGACCGCGGCGGCTACGCGATCTACCACGAGAAATCGCGCGCCGGCCTGCTGCTGCGCGACCGGTTCGGGACCAGCATGTTCGAGAGCCGCTATCCCGAGCGGGTCTATCCCGACTTCGTCTCGATCCCGAGGCTAGTGGTGGATTCGCTGCTGTTCATCGAGAACCGCGAGCTGCTGAACGACGACCCGCCCAACCGCAACCCGGCGATCGAGCGCGACCGCTTCGCCGCCGCGCTGCTCAGCGCCGGCATCAAGGTGGTGGCCAAGGACTGGAAGGTCGCCGGCGCCTCGACCTTGTCGACCCAGATGGAGAAGTTCCGCCATTCGCCCGGCGGCCAGACCACCGGCAGCACCGAAAAGCTGCGCCAGATGGTGTCGGCCAGCGTGCGCGCCTACCAGGACGGCGCCGACACCACCGCGATGCGCCGGCGGATCGTGGTCGACTACGTCAACTCGACGCCGCTGTCGGCGCGGGTGGGCTTCGGCGAGGTGATCGGCCTCGGCGACGGCCTGTGGGTGTGGTACGGCACCGACATGCAGCGCGCCAACGCCGTGCTGAGCCGCGAGCCGGCCGACGCCAGGGCGCTGGCCGAGAAGGCCGCAGTGTTCAAGCAGGTGCTGAGCCTGCTGCTGGCGCAGCGGCGGCCGTCCGGCTACCTGGTCGGCGAGCGCGCGGCGCTGCGCGAGCTGACCGACAGTCATCTGCGCCTGCTCGGCGCGCACGGCCTGATCGACAGGCCGCTGATGGACGCCGCGCTGGCGGCGGATCTGCGGTTCCGCGAGGAGCCGCCGCTGAACGAGGCCGCCGCCTTCGTCAACCGCAAGGCGGAGAACATGCTGCGCGCGCACCTGCTCAACCTGGTGGGCGTGGACAGCTTCTACCGTCTCGACCGGTTCGACCTGACCGCCGACACGACCATCGATTCGGCGGCGCAGGAGCGCGTGACGGAGGCGCTGCGCCGGCTCGCCGACCCCGAGCACGTCAAGGCGCTGGGCCTGACCGCCGACCGCCTGCTGCGCCGCGGCGATCCCGCCAACGTCACCTACAGCGTCGCGCTCTACGAGCGCGGCCGCGACGCCAACTACCTGCGCGTCCAGGCCGACAACAGCGACCGGCCGCTCGACATCAACGACGGTTCGCGCATCGACCTGGGCTCGACCGCCAAGCTGCGCACGCTGACCACCTACCTGCAGGTCACCGCCGAGGTCTACGAGCGCCTGCGCGTGCAGACGCCGGCACAGCTGCGCGCCCGGCTCGCCGAACGGCCCGACCCGATGACGCGCTGGGTGGCGCAGTACCTTGCCGACCGCGGCGACAACGGCCTCGGCGACATCCTGGAGGCGGCGATGGACCGCCCCTACTCCGCAAACCCCGGCGAACGCTTCTTCACCGGCGGCGGCGTGCACGTGTTCGGCAACTTCGACCACAAGCACGACCACCAGGTGCTGCCGATCCGCGAGGCGTTCCGCCATTCGGTGAACCTCGTCTTCGTGCGGATGATGCGCGACATCGTCGCGTTCTACATGGCCGAGGAGGCCGCCGCCGCAGGCGAGAGCCCGGACGATCCGGAGGCCGAGGCCGACATGCGGCGCTACTACCTGGAGACCTTCGCCGACCAGGAGGGCCGCGAGTTCCTGAACCGCTTCTGGACCATCTATCGCGGCAAGTCGCCCGACGAGGCGATGGCGGTCCTGGGCAAGCGGGTGAAGCCGACCGGACCGCGGCTCGCCACCGCGTTCCGCTCGGTGCGGCCGAACGCCTCCTACGACGAGTTCGTCGGCTTCCTCGACCGCCACCTGCCGCAGGGCCCGAAGGACGAGAAGGGTTACGCGGGCCTGTTCGAGAAATACGCGATCGACAAGTTCAACCTGCAGGACCGCGGCTATATCTCGCGCATCCACCCGCTGGAGCTGTGGCTGGTCGGCTACCTGCAGACCCATCCCGCGGCGACCAAGACCGAGGTCATGAACGCCAGCGAGGACGAGCGGCAGGAGGCCTACGCCTGGATCTTCAAGACGCGCCACCGCCGCGCCCAGGACAAGCGCATCCGCATCATCCGCGAGCAGGAGGCGTTCGAGCGGCTGCACGAGGTGTGGCAGCAGGTCGGCTACCCGTTCGAGGACATGACGCCGTCCTATGCGTCCTCGATCGGTGCCTCGGGCGACCGGCCGGCGGCGCTGGCCGAGCTGATGAGCATCATCGTCAACGACGGCGTGCGGCGGCCGAACCTGCGGGTGACACGGCTGCACTTCGCCGCCGGCACGCCCTACGAGACCGTGGCGGAGCCCGCCGCCGAGCCGCCCGAGCGCGTGATGCCGGCGCAGGTCGCCCAGGTGCTGCGGCGGGCGCTGGCCGACGTCGTCGCCAACGGCACCGCCACCCGGGCCAAGAACGCCTTCACCGACGCCGAAGGCCAGAAGATCACGGTCGGCGGCAAGACCGGCACCGGCGACCACCGCCAGAAGCGCCACGTCGTCGGCGGCCGCGTCGTCGAGACGAAGGTGGTCAGCCGCGCCGCGGCGTTCGTATTCTACGTCGGCGACTGCTTCTTCGGCACCGTGACGGCGCATGTCGCGGGCCCCGAGGCGGCGCAGTACGACTTCACCAGCGCCCTGCCGACCCAGGTGCTGAAGTCGATCGCCCCGGCGCTCAAGCCGATGACCGACCGCAGCCGGGTGGAGCACACCGGCGCCGGCGGCGTCTGCACCACGACGGAGCTGCGCGAGGCCTCGATCGGCGCCGGCGTGCCGGCAAGCCCGGGCGCGGCGCCGCGCAACGGCGTCGCGACGGCCGAGAACGAGGCGCCCGCAGCGGTCCAGTGACCGGCGGTCAGCGCATGCGGCGACGGTTCGGCCGGATGCTGTGGACCAGGGGCGAGTCCGCGAGCGCGCGGATCTGGGCGCCGGTCGCGTCGAGCACGAAGGCGCGGGCCGCGCCCAGATAGGGCGGCCGTTCGCCCGTCAGCTTCTCGATGAGCTCGCCGAGCGTCGCCGCGGCCTGGGCCGCGGCATCGTCGCTACGATCGTCCGGCTCGGGAACGAACCGGCGCCGTCCCGACCGAAGGTCGGGACGCGTGAGCAGGCGCGGCGACGGCGCCTCGACCTCGACGATCACCGTGTGCCGCCGGTCGCCGTCGCCCTCGGCCGCGATCCGGTCGCGCAGGTCCGCGTCCGGCACCTTCGCCCGCAGCCGTTCATTTGCGTCCGCGTCGCCTGGCATGTGTTCCCTTCGGCCGCCTTCCCGCCGGACGCGACGGCCCGGCCGGTCCCGGACCGCGCACCTCGCCCGGGCCGAACCCCTTCTCACGCGCGAAACCGATCGCGCGCAGGATGTCGATGCGGCCGAAGCCGTAGCGATGGTCCTGGCCCGACTCGCCCATCTCCTCGACCGAACCGGTGACGAGGTCCTGGACGAGGAATGCGCGATCCTGGGCCGCGACCTTGCCCCGGATGTCGGTCGCGCTAAGCAGCAGCGCGATGGCGCCCGCCGCATGGGGCGTCGCCATCGAGGTTCCATTGTAGTGCTCCCAGCGGCCGCCCGGAACGCTGGAGAAGACCGCAACGCCGGGCGCGGTGACCTCCGGCTTCGAGTAGACGATCGGCAGCGCGTCCGGGGGGAAGTACTCGGACTCGCGGATCATCTGGGTCCGCCCGCCGCTGAACCCGGCCACCCGGTCGAGGTCGTCGGTGGCGCCAACGGCGAACGCGAACAGGTCATTGGCCGGAGACCCGCTGGTCTGGCTGCCCTCGTTGCCGACCGCCGTGACCACGGGGATACCCAGCCGCAGCGCCTTCAGGATGGCGCTGGTGTAGGTGCTCGGCACCTCCGGGCCCAGGCTCATGCCGCCGAGCGACATGCTGATCACGTCGACCGCCTGGTCGATCGCCCATTCGATCCCGCCCAGTACCTGCGCGTCGGTGCCGCCGCGGGCGCCGTCAAGCACCATGGCGGCCGCCAGCTTCGCCTCCGGCGCCACCCCGATCCATCGCCCGCTGGCGTTGCCGCCGACCAGGGTGCCGGCGCAGTGCGTGCCGTGCGAATCGCTGTCGCGCGGCTTCGAACCGGCAACCAGCCGGCCGCGCGCGTCGAGCTCCGCCCAATGGGCGATCTTGCCCTTGAGGTCGGGATGCGCGGCATCGACGCCGGTATCGAGGAGCCCGATGGTCACGCCTTCGCCGCGACAGCCATAGGCGCCCCACGACGACAGCGCCCCGATGGTCCGGATCCCCCAGGCCGCCGCGCCGTTGTCATCGGTCCGCAGCGGCATCGAGGCCGGGCGGACAACCGGCGGCACGAACAGCCTGCGGTTCGGATAGATGTCGCCGATCTGCGGCACCTCCTGCGGCAGTCGCGCCAACTCGTCCCGGCCGAGCGCGATGACGGCGCTGCTGGACGACCACATCAGGCGCGCCGACCGCTCCCGGCCCGGTGCACGCGCGCGCGCAGGTCCGGGCGCCGCGGCCTGACCTCGACGCAGGATGCCCGCCTCCAGCAGCGGCCGCAGCGCATCGAGTCCGATCTTCTGCATGCCCGCGGCAGCCCGCTGGCGCACGGACGCGGAAGCGGTCTGCGCCACCAGGCTGCGGTCCGCATCGAACAGAGAGCGCGGGGTGCGCGCCGTGGCCGCGCGCCGCCGCGGCGACTTCAGGATCATCTCGTCTACCGGCAGCACGTCGCGCGCCGATGTGGACAGGACGCGCCGGCGCATCGTTTCCGAGAACGCCTCCATCAGCCGCTTGTCCTCGTCGTCCGTCGGCGCCTTCATGCGCACGATCACCTCGGCCTGCCGGCCGGGCGCCTCGTCCAGGATGCGTTCCACCTGCCGATTGAGCCGGTTGTCCGCCATTCGTCGCCTCCCCTTGCCATGTTCGGGCATGGACGTTGCCCTGCAATCGAGAGACGATAACGCATAAGATAAACAACTTACAGTTGTGTTTTACGCTGAACCCGGCCGCCAGCGGGACGCGTCGAACGCGCGGGCGGCGACGCCCGCCTCAACCTGCGGTGGTACCGGACACCGCCTCGTTCTCGTCGTCGCGCCGGCGCGCGGTGCCGATCGGCGGCATGTAGAGGAGGATTGCCGAGCCTACCCAGATCGAGGAATAGGTGCCGACCAGGATGCCGAAGGTGAGCGCGGTGGAGAAGTTCTCGATCGCCGCGCCGCCCAGGAACAGGAGCGGCAGCACGGCGGCCAGAGTCGTGCCGCTGGTCAGGATGGTGCGCGACAGCGTCTCGTTGACCGACAGGTTGAACACGTCGTAGAGCGGCATCTTCTTGTATTTGCGCAGGTTCTCGCGCACGCGGTCGAACACCACCACCGTGTCGTTCACTGAATAGCCGGCGATGGTCAGGATCGCCGCGACGGCGGCGAGGTTGAACTCCAGGTTCAGCAGCGCGAACAACCCAAAGGTGCAGAACACGTCGTGCGCGGTCGCGACCAGCGCCGCGACGCCGAACTGCCACTCGAACCGCACCGCGACGTAGAGCCCGATGCCCAGGACCGCGAGACCGGCAGCGATCAGCGCGCCCCGCAGCAGCTCGCCGCTGACCTGCGGGCCGACCATCTCGACGTTGCGGTACTCGATGTCCCTGGGCAACGCGCCCTTTATCTTCTCGATCACCTCCACGGCCTGGGTCTGGCCGCCTTCGGGCTGCTCGACGCGGATCAGGAGGTCGCGCGAGCCGTCCACGTTCTGCAGCGCGACCTCGCCGACGTCCAGCCCGCCGAGCGTCGAGCGGACCGCCGCCATGTCGAAGGCCTGCTGCCCGCGCGCCTCGATCAGGATGCCGCCGCGGAAGTCGATGCCGAATGCGAGCCCGTTGGCGATCAGTGCCGCCGCGGCGACGACCATCATGAAGCCGGTCCAGCCGAAGGCGAACCAGCGCTGCCTCATGAAGTCGTACTTCGGGACGCTGCGGAAGATCACGATCATCGGGCGCGGTCCTGGCGGTTGAACGGCCGGCGGATAATGGGATAGCCCCGGCGCGCGTGCAAGCGCACCGGCCCGAAACGAACGGGGCCGCCCGTGGGCGGCCCCGCAGCGACGCCAAGCCTCCGGAGAGGCCTAGAAATCCATGTCGCCCATGCCGCCGCCCGGCATGGCGGGCGCGGCCTTCTTCTCCGGCTTGTCGGCGACCATCGCCTCGGTGGTGATCATCAGCCCCGCGACCGAGGCCGCGTCCTGCAGCGCGCAGCGCACCACCTTGGTCGGGTCGATGATGCCGGCCTTCACCAGGTCCTTGTACTCGCCGGCCTGGGCGTCGTAGCCCCAGCCGGTGTCCTTGGACTCGACGAGCTTGCCGACGACCACGGAGCCGTCCATGCCGGCGTTCTCGGCGATCTGGCGCGCCGGCGCCTGGACGGCGCGGCGGACGATGTCGATGCCGACCTGCTGGTCGTGGTTGTCGCCCTTGAGGGTGGCCAGCGCGCGCGCGGCGTGCAGCAGCGCCACGCCGCCGCCGGGGACGATGCCTTCCTCGACCGCGGCGCGGGTGGCGTGCATCGCGTCGTCGACGCGGTCCTTACGCTCCTTCACCTCGACCTCGGTGGCGCCACCGACGCGGATCACCGCGACGCCGCCCGCGAGCTTGGCGAGCCTTTCCTGCAGCTTCTCGCGGTCGTAGTCGGAGGTGGTCTCCTCGATCTGCTGGCGGATCTGGGTGCAGCGGCCGTCGATCTCCGCCTTCTTGCCGGCGCCGTTGACGACGGTGGTGTCGTCCTTGGTGATGACCACCTTCTTGGCGCGGCCGAGGTCCTTCACGGTGACGTTCTCGAGCTTGATGCCGAGGTCTTCGGAGATCACCTGCCCGCCGGTCAGGATGGCGATGTCTTCCAGCATGGCCTTGCGGCGGTCGCCGAAGCCCGGCGCCTTGACCGCCGCGACCTTGAGGCCGCCGCGCAGCTTGTTGACCACCAGGGTCGCCAGCGCCTCGCCCTCGACGTCCTCGGCGATGATCAGCAGCGGGCGCGAGGACTGCACCACCGCCTCGAGCAGCGGCAGCATCGACTGCAGGCCGGACAGCTTCTTCTCGTAGAGCAGGATGTACGCATCTTCCAGCTCGACCTGCATCTTCTCGGCATTGGTGACGAAGTACGGCGACACGTAGCCGCGGTCGAACTGCATGCCCTCGACGATGTCGAGCTCGGTCTCCAGGCTCTTGGCCTCCTCGACCGTGATGACGCCCTCGTTGCCGACCTTCTCCATCGCGCGGGCGATCATCTCGCCGATGTCGCGCTCGCCGTTGGCGGAGATGGTGCCGACCTGGGCGATCTCCTCGTTGGTCTTGATCTTCTTGGAGCGCTTCTTGACCTCCTCGACCACCGCCTCGACCGCCTTGTCGACGCCGCGCTTCAGGTCCATCGGGTTCATGCCGGCGGCCACCGCCTTGGCGCCCTCGCGCACGATCGCCTGGGCGAGCACGGTCGCGGTCGTGGTGCCGTCGCCGGCGTTGTCGTTGGTCTTGGACGCCACCTCGCGGACCATCTGGGCGCCCATGTTCTCGAATTTGTCGGCGAGCTCGATCTCCTTGGCAACGGTGACGCCATCCTTGGAGATGCGCGGCGCGCCGAACGCCTTGTCGATCACCACGTTTCGGCCCTTGGGCCCGAGGGTGACCTTCACCGCATCGGCCAGGACATCGACGCCCTTCAGCATCCGCTGGCGGGCATCGGTCGAGAAACGGACTTCCTTCGCAGCCATTTTTCCT
The DNA here is from genome assembly GCA_050249455.1 of Rhodospirillaceae bacterium. Lineage (GTDB taxonomy): Bacteria > Pseudomonadota > Alphaproteobacteria > MPNO01 > VGEU01 > JBFWQM01. The sequence goes on from JBFWQM010000004.1 coordinate 37,365, forward strand.
ACCCCTTTGCGTCGATCAGGCGGCCTTCTTCGCCGCCGCCGTGCCGTCGAGGACGGCCATGATGTCGCTTTCCTTCATGATCATGAGCTCCTCGCCGTCCAGCCTTACCTCGGTGCCCGACCACTTGCCGAACAGGACGCGGTCGCCGACCTTCACGTCGAGAGCGACGATCTCGCCCTTCTCGTTGCGCGCGCCGGGGCCCACCGCCAGCACCTCGCCCTGCATCGGCTTCTCCTTGGCGGTATCGGGAATGATGATCCCGCCGGTCGTGCGGGACTCTTCCTCGACCCGCCGGATCACGACGCGATCGTGCAACGGCCTGAACTTCATGGCGCTGTCCTCCATCCTCTGAAGATTATCAGCACTCGCGATCCCCGAGTGCCAGTGCCGCCGATCTAGTCGGGTCCGCGCCGGATTTCAAGAGGGGTTCGCGGCAAAAGCAATTGGCCGGCCTCAAAAACGAACCGGGGCGGCCTGATGGCCGCCCCGGGGACCCGTAGGCTGTTCAGGTCGTGGCGGTACGCTCTAGTAGATCGCCATCCCTGTCGCGTAGGCGAGCACGGTCACCCCGACCGCGAGGCACCCCACGTAGATGACGACCTGACGGAGGAAGTCGAACACCGATTCGCGATCCATCTCGTGTCCCCTCTCTCTCGCGCCCGCCGCGGATGGCGACCGGCGTTACGCTGCAGCCGAACTTCCCTGTAACGCATATTTTCTAGAGACTTACGTCGCGACGCTATTTCAACATCAAAAGAGCCGGCTTTCGCCGGCTCGCTTTCAGACCACTTTCAGATGCGCGTCGCGTCGCTGGAACAGGTCGTCGTCGGCATAGCCCATGGTGTCCGGCCGGCCGCGGCCGAGCATGACCTGGAAGTACACCGGCTCAAGGCTGTTGTTGTCATAGCCGTGGATGACGCCGGGCGGGCACGCGATGCATTCCCACGGGCCGAGCCGCGTGGTGAGCCGTCGCCCGCTCTCGTCCTCCACGAACACGTCGAGGTAGCCCTGCAGGACGAAGAACACCTCCTCCACCTCGTGGGTGTGCGGGGCGTTGCCCTGTCCGGGCTGGACGAACATGATGCTGAGCGTGAAGCCGCGGGCCGGGATCGCCTTGTCGTCCGTGTGCTTGCCGGACCCGCCGGCACCGATGAAGCGGTGCTGGGCGCGCTTGTAGCCCTCGATCTTCGCGTCCTCGAACGCCGCCCAGTCCGGCACCCGGTCACGGAAGCGCGCCACGTAGCGCTCCATGATGTCCTCGAGAGAGGCCTTTTCCAGTTCCGGCGGCCGCGGATGACGGGCGACACTCATCGGGGGCTGCGACTCCCTTATTCCCGGAGACGCGACCGCAATTCCGGCCGCATTTCTCTCAAAGCCACGCTGACCGATCCGCCGCGCCGTTGCAATCGAATTGTGGCGACGGGGTGGCGCGACAGCCCTGCGCTACCGTCGCGCCGGCCGCCATAAAACTATTCACGTTGAACAGGTTACCTCAACCTGCTGATATGCAGCCGCAGCTTTCGCCATGGATTTGCCCGACCGGCGCCCGGCCGACCCATCGTCAAGCCAATGTCTTGGCCGCGATTTCATAGACGTCGCGCGAAAGCCCAGGCTGGTCGAGCATGCGCTGCAGCGCCGCCTGCATCAGCGCCCTGCGGCCCGGATCGAATCGCTTCCAGCGCCCGAACGCGCCGACCAGCCGCGCCGCGATGCGCGGGTTGACCGGATCGAGCTCCAGGACGATGTCGGCGACCAGGCGGTAGCCGTCGCCGTCGGCCGCGTTGAAGCGGGTCGGGTTGCCCATCGCGAACGCGCCGACCAGCGCCCGCACCTTGTTCGGATTGCGCAGCGAGAACGCCGGGTGCCCCAGCAGCCGGCTCACCGTCGCCAGGGTATCGGCGCGCGGCGCCATCGCCTGCAGCGACAGCCACTTGTCCACGACGAGCGCGTCCTGGCGATAGCGGGCGTAGAAGTCGTCCAGCGCTTCCTGCCGCGCCGGCGCGTCGCGGTCGGCGAGGCACGCGAGCGCCGCGAAGCGGTCGGTCATGTTGTCGGCATCGCGGTACTGCCCGGTCAGGAGCGCATCGGCCTCCGGCGACTGCAGCCGCGAGAGATAGGCGAGCGCCTCGTTCTTGAGCGCGCGCCGCGCCGCCTCCGCCGCGTCGGGCGAATAGGGCGCGTTGCTGCGGTTCGCCCGGTAGACGGCCATGAGCCGGTCGCGCAGGGCCGTCGCCACGCCGCGGCGCAGGGTCTCGCGCGCGGCGTGGATGGCATCGACGTCGATCTCGCCGACCTGCTCGGCCAGGAAGTCCTCCGACGGCAGCGCGATCGCCTGGGCGACGAAGGCCTTGTCGAGCGACCCGTCGTCGAGCAGACGCCCGAGCGCGGCGACGAAACCCGCGTCCGCGGCCGGCGCCTCGCCGCGCCGGATCGCCTCCACCATCGCGAGCAGCAGCCGCGTGGCGTATTGCTGCCCGGCCTCCCACCGTGCGAAGGGATCGGTGTCGTGGTTGAGGAGGAACGCGAGGTCGGCGTCCTGGTAGGGCGCGCGCAGCACGATCGGGGCCGAGAAGTGCCGGTTGAGCGACGGGACCGCCGGACCCGGCACGTCGCGGAAGCGGAATTCGTGGCGGCCGTCGGTCAGCGACAGCACCCGCGAGTCGCCGCCGGCCGCCGCGGCCTCGCCCTCCAGGCGCAGCGGCACGGGGGCGCCGTCGGGCCCGATCAGGCCGACCGCCACCGGGATGTGCATCGGCGCCTTTTCGGGCTGGCCCGGCGTCGGCGGCACCGTCTGCTCCAGGGTCAGGTCGAACGCATTCGCCGCCGCATCGTAGCGCCACTGCGCCGCGACCTGCGGCGTGCCGGCCTGCACGTACCACCGCTTGAACTGCGATAGGTCGGCGCCGTTGGCGTCCTCCATCGCGGCGACGAAGTCGTCGCAGGTGACGGCCTGGCCGTCGTGGCGCTCGAAGTAGAGGTCCATGCCGCGGCGGAATCCGTCGGCGCCGAGCAGGGTCCGCATCATGCGGATCACCTCGGCGCCCTTTTCGTAGACGGTCGCGGTGTAGAAGTTGTTGATCTCGATGTAGTGGTCGGGGCGCACCGGGTGGGCGAGCGGGCCGGCATCCTCCGGGAACTGGCGGGCGCGCAGGCCGCGCACGTCCTCGATCCGCTTGACGGCCGCCGAGCGCACGTCGGCGGTGAACTGCTGGTCGCGGAAGACCGTCAGGCCTTCCTTGAGCGAGAGCTGGAACCAGTCGCGGCAGGTCACCCGATTGCCGGTCCAGTTGTGGAAATACTCGTGCGCGACGACCGACTCGATACGGCCGTAGTCCACGTCGGTCGCCGTTTCCGGGTCGGCCAGGATGTAGCGGGCGTTGAAGACGTTGAGGCTCTTGTTCTCCATCGCGCCCATGTTGAAGTCCGACACGGCGACGATGTTGAACAGGTCGAGGTCGTATTCGCGGCCATAGGCCTCCTCGTCCCAGCGCATGGAGCGCTTCAGCGCGTCCATCGCGTAGTCGCAGCGGCCCTCGTTGCCGTGCTCGACGAAGATGCGCAAGGTCACCGCGCGGCCTGACATGGTGGTGAACCGGTCCTCCGCGCAGGCGAGGTCGCCCGCGACCAGGGCGAACAGGTAGGACGGCTTGGGGAACGGGTCGTCCCACACCGCGAAATGGCGGCCGTCGTCCAACGGGCCGGATTCGACCAGGTTGCCGTTCGACAGCATCACCGGCAGCTTGCCGCGGTCGCCGCGGATGGTGGTGCGGTAGACGCTCATCACGTCCGGCCGGTCGGGGAAGTAGGTGATGCGGCGGAAGCCCTCCGCCTCGCACTGGGTGGTGAAGATGCCGCTCGACAGATAGAGGCCTTCCAGCCGCGTGTTGCCGCGCGGGTCGATCTCGGTCTCGATGTCGAGGGTGAAGGCGCGGGGCGGGCGGCGGATGGTCAGGCCATCGGCGTCGACCGCGTAGGCGCCAGGCTCCAGCGTGCGGCCGTCCATTCGGATCGACAGCAGGGTGAGGTCGCTGCCGTCGAGGTGCAGCGGCTGCACGCCGACGGTCCGCTCGTGGTCGGAAGCGACCTTGAGCCGGCTGTGCACGCGGGTCGCGGCGTCGGCGAGGTCGAAGGTGAGCTCGACCGCCTCGATCCGATAGGCCGGCTTGCGGTATTCCGCGAGGCGGATGGTCTTCGGCTCCTCGGTCTTCATCATTGCCCTCTCCTTGCGCCTCTATTAGGTAGCGCGTCGCGCGGCCGAGGGAAATGCGGTTGCGCCGCGCGGCGAGTGGAGCGGGAGCGGGAGCGGAGCGTCCTTCAGTCGGACCCGACAGCGGTCGAACGGGCTGGCATGGGCCGGATCCAAACCCGCACAGCGCTGCTGCGCCCGCGTAGAATCTGCTCGCCGCGGTCCTCAAGCCCGGCAAGCACGGCGGCAACAGGACCGGGCGCCTGCGGCCGCAACGCCGCCACCAGAGCATCGCTCACCACCAGCGGGGTCCCGAACGTCCGCGTCAGCGACTGCAACCGGCTCGCCGTGTTGACCGTATCCCCGATGACGGTGAATGAAAGGCCGTGGTCGCTGCCGACGTCGCCGATGACCGCAGGGCCGCAGTGGAGGCCGACGCCGATCGCGAGCGCCGGATCGCCCGCCGCCGTCCGTTCCGCGTTCCAGCTCTCCAGCGCCACAAGCATCTTGTCGGCGCAGCGAAGCGCATCGGCGGCATCCTCGTCTCGCGCATCCGGCAGCCCCCAAACCGCGAAGATGGCGTCGCCGATATATTTCTCGACCGTACCGCTACAGGCGAAGATCTGACCGGTCATCCGATCGTGAAACTGGCGCAGCATTGTAACAACGGCTTCGGGCGCCATGGTCTCAGCCATCTGGGTGAAGCCGACGATATCGACAAACATGGCTGCGACCGTCTGGCGGCGGACGGCGCCGAACGGCTCATCACGCTCGGCGAGCAGCGCCACGATATTGGGCGAGAAATAGCGCGACAGGTTGGCCCGCGCACGTTCGGCAACGGCGCGGCGTCGGTCCAGTTCGCGTACCCTGGCGATGTCGTCGAGCGTCTTGCGGATTGTGATCTCAAGGTCGCCGAGATCGACCGGCTTTGTGACGAAGTCGAAGGCGCCGCGGTTCATCGCCGTTCGCAGGTTCGCCATGTCGCCGTAGGCCGAGACGATGATCGCCCGCACCGGCGACTGCCGCTCGCGAAGGCGCGCCAGGAGCGTCAAGCCGTCCATCACCGGCATGTTGATGTCGAGCAGCATCAGGTCGACATCCGGTTCGGAGTCGAGCAGCCTGAGCGCCGCCTCGCCATGGGGCGCGAAAAGAAAGGCGAATTCGCGGTCGCGGATTTGGCGGCGGAAACGCTGGCGCAGCAGCGCCTCGAAATCGGGCTCGTCGTCGACGGCAAGAATCTTGGCGGGGCCATCCATGACTCCGTCCGCGCTCATGATGTCGCGGCCGAAATCTGACGCAACTGGTCCTTGAGGTATGCGAAGTCAACGGGCTTGGTGATGAAATTCGCGGCGCCGAACTCGGCCGCCCGCTGACGGCGCTCGTCGTCGCCGTAGGCGGTGACCATCATGACCGGCACCTCCGGCCGCTGCGCCCTGACCGCGCGCAGCAGCGCCAAGCCGTCCATGCCGGGCATGTTGATGTCGGACAAGATCACGATCAGCTCGGGCTCGATCTCCCGCGACAGCCGGTCGAGCGCTTCCGCCGCCGACATGGCGAAATGCATGACGTAGGTGCCATCGCGCAGCTCACGGCGGAAACGCTGGCGGAACAGATCCGCGACATCGGGCTCGTCATCGACCACCAGGATACTGACGCCCATTACCCTCGCTCCCCCGTCGGACCGCCGGCCATTGCGGCGCGACGCGGCAGGACAATGGTGAACTCTGTGAACTCACCGACCGCGCTCTCGACCCCGATCGACCCGCCGTGCTGCTTGGTGACGATTTCATAGCTGATCGACAGGCCAAGACCGGTCCCCTCACCTGTCGGCTTGGTGGTGAAGAACGGCTCGAACAGCCTTGCCCTGACGTCGGACGGAATTCCGGTGCCGTTGTCGCGAATGCGGATCACGATTTCACCACCGGTTTCGCGTGTCGTCACCTTGAGCACCGGGCTGTAGGCCGACTCGCCTGCCTCTCGCCGGCGTTTATTCACGGCATAGAAGCCGTTGCCGAACAGGTTGAGGAACACCCGCGTCAGATCCTGCGGCACGACCTCGAGGGGCGCGATGGCCGGATCGAGATCGCGTTCGAGCGTGACATTGAAGTTCTGGTCCTGGGCGCGCGCGCCGTGATACGCGAGGTTCAGCGACTCCTCGACCAGTGCATTCACGTTCACCGCCTGGCGGTCGCCGCTGCCGCCGCGCGAGTGCGCCAGCATGCTCTTGACGATGCCGTCGGCGCGCCGGCCGTGCTCGGCGATCTTCTGGAGGTTGCTGGTCAGCATCTCGATGACTTCCTCGACGTCGCTTCGCTTGTCCTGGTCAAGGTCGGCTATCGTTGACTCGGCGAAATCCCTGAACTCGCCCAGGAGGTCGACCGATAGCGCGGCAAAGTTATTCACGAAGTTGAGCGGGTTCTTTATCTCGTGGGCGATGCCGGCGGTGAGCTGGCCGAGCGAGGCCATCTTCTCCGCCTGGATCAGGTTCGCCTGCGCCGCCTTCAGCTCGCCGAGGGCATGTTCGGCCGCATCGCGCGCCGCGCGGACCTGCTCCTCCGCCCGCTTGCGCTCGGTGATATCGCTGTAGATCAGGACGAAGCCGCCGCCCGGCACGGGGTTGCGGCGAACCTCCAGCACCCGCCCGTCGGGGCGCACGCGCTCGAATCGGGCGCTGCGACTCAATTCATCGTCGTAGCGCGACAGGTCGACATCCGCGCTGTCACCGGAAAATTCGCCGCGCGCCGTCAGGAAAGAGAGGTAATCGCGAAAGGTCTTCGGCTCGGCGAGGAAACCATCGGGAATATCCAGGATCTGCTGCAGGTTGGCATTCCAAGCCGCGAGCCGCAGCTTGTCGTCGAACATCACGACGCCGTCGCCCATGTTGTCGAACGTCACCCGCAGTTCGGCCTGGCGCTGCGCCAACTCGTCGGTCCGCGCCCGCAGTTCGCCCAGTAGCCGCGCGTTCTCGATCGCGATGACGGCCTGCGCGGCGAAGCCGTCCATGAGCTGCAGTTCCTTCGCGACAAAGGGCCGAGACTCGCTGCGGTTGACGACCATCACGCCGATGGCGTTGCCGTCGCGTGAAAGCGGGGTGACCGCCATGCTTCGCGTGCCCAACCGAATCGAGAGCTGGTGCGCGGTCAGGTGAGCGCCATCCCGTTCACTAATTTGTTGTCTGTCTTCAATATGAATCTGTCGATTGTCCAGGGCCGCTTCACCAAGCGGATTTGTCCGATCGAGGGGAAGTTCTGGGAAGTTCCTGCGGATTTCAGCGGTTGCCGGTCCCGCGGTCCCGATTGAACAAAGGACATTGCCTTCGATACGCCGGATATTGACGCTCGATGCGCCGAACATGTTTGCCGCCGTCTCGGCGATCGTGTCGAGAGCGCGTTCGGGTTCGCCGGGAAAGCTCGCGATGACGCGCAGGATTTCAGCGGTCGCCGTCTGCTGATCGAGCGAATCAGCGAGGTCGCGATTGCGCGTGTTCAGCTCGTCGAGCAGCCGCGCGTTCTCGATAGAGATGACCGCCTGGTCGGCGAAATTCGCGAGCTGCGCCATCTCCTTTTCGGTGAACGGCTTCAATTCGCTGCGCTGGACCATCAGGGCGCCGATTGCCTGCCCTTCGCGCAACAGCGGCGTTCCGGCCACAGTCTTGACCCCGGCCGCGCGCTGCGGGGCCAAACCTGGCCAATGGGCGACGGTCGGATCGGGATGATCTATGTCGGCGATGTGAACCGCCCTTCTATCCAGTACGACCGTCCCCGGCAAAGTATTCGGATCGATCGGGTATTCCTCGCCCAGGACGGCGCGCAAGCGTTCTCCCGCGTTGCCGCTCGCACCGACGACGCGCAGATGATTGGCATGGATCGTCCGGATCGTCGCCCCCGTGGCGCCGAATAGCCGAGCAGTCGTCCGGGCAATGGCATTGAGGGCGTGGGCCGCGTCGGCCGGCGACGCAGCGATGGTGCGCAGGATGTCCGCGCTCGCCGTCTGGGTCTCCAGCGTCTCACGGAGTTCGGCCATAAGCCTGGCGTTCTCGATCGCGATGACCGCCTGGTCGGCAAATGTGGTGACCAGCTCGACCTGCTTTTGCGTGTACGGATTGGCCTGGGCACGGCCGAGCCCGAAGGCGCCGATGATCTCGCCCTTCCGAATCAGCGGCACCCCGAGCATCGCCCGCACGTTGCCGATCCGGGCAGCCTCGCGGTCGTCATACTCAGGATCGTTCCAGGCGTCATGGATCTGGACCGCACAGCCTTCCAATGCCGCACGGCCGATGACGCTGCCCCGGCTGGGCGCGATCACGCTGCGGCGCTCGTGCGCGATATAGTCGGGATCGAGCGAGGAGCCGACGGCAAATCGGAACTTGCCATCGTCGCCCTTGCGGAAGACCACGACCTTGTCCGCCTGGCATAGCCGTTTCGCCGTTTCCGCCATCGTGCCGAGCACGGGGTCCAGGTCGAAAGTGGTCCGGCTGATCGCCTTCAGGACGTCGCCGGTCGCCGTCTGGAATTCGAGCGATTCCCGCAGTTCGCCGAAGAGCCGGGCATTTTCGATCGCAATTGCCGCCTGGTCGGCGAAAGTCTCGACGAGCGCGACCTGCCGGTCGCTGAACGGCCTGACCTCCAGGCGATAGATCGTCATGACGCCCAGCAGCGTATCGCCCTTGAGTATCGGGACGCCGAGCACGGTGCGGATGGAGTCAGCATCTCGGGCTCCATACGTGTATTCGGCGTCAGCCCGGACATCAGCGATCTGAATGGTCCGGCGCTCCCATGCGGCGCGAGCAGCGCCGCTGTGAAGACCGAGCTTGATCGGGTTCCGCTCGATGAATGCCCTCAGTTCGTCGGAGGCATTGAAGGCGACGACCGCCCGGAGCAACTCGCCGTCGAAACGGAATATGAATGCCTTGTCCGCCTCGCACAGCCTGACCGCATTCTCGGCGACGGTTTCGAACAAGCGCTGCAAATCGAAGCCGCCGCCGCTCATGATCTTGAGCAGCTCGGCAGTTGCCGCCTGCTGGCGTAGCGATTCGCCGAGCTCGCGCTTGAGCGCAGCGGACTCCACGCTGGGGGCCGGCGTCACCTTCTTTTCTTGACGCGCCGGTCGGCGTGCGGGCTTGCGCGGGGCCATCGCTTCAGATGCGGTGGCAGCGGAAGGACCGACCCTGCCCTTCGAGTACGGGAACTGCTGTGGACTTGCCCAAATTCATTCGTTTCCTCCCGGCTGCGCTCCGGAGGTTGTGACTTTTCTTGCAAGATATCATAGTACCTCGAACCAGGAAGATCGAACCGGCGGCGATATTGGTTGCGCCGGCCGTACCTCCTGAGGAGACTGGCCGCCGCGTCTCCTTGTCGTCAAAAGACCGCGTGACCCGACCCGCCGCCGACCTTGCCCGCGGACTTCCGATCGAGCCGGAGCTGCCGGGGCTACGCGGCGCGCTGGCGGGGGCGGTGCGCGCCGTGCTTGTCGCGCCGCCGGGCGCCGGCAAGACGACCATCGTGCCGCTGGCGCTGCTCGACGCCGCGTGGCTCGGGGACCAGCGCATCGTGATGCTGTCGCCGCGGCGCGTGGCGGCCCGTGCCGCGGCGCGGCGCATGGCGACGCTGCTGCACGAGGCGCCCGGCGAGACGGTCGGCTGGCGGATGCGCAGCGACACGCGCATCGGCCCAACGACGCGCATCGAAGTCGTGACCGAGGGCGTGCTGACCCGCATGGTGCAGGCCGACCCCGCGCTGGAGGGCGTCGGCCTCGTCGTCTTCGACGAGTTCCACGAGCGCTCGCTCAACGCCGACCTCGGCTTGGCGCTGTGCCTGGAGGCGCAGGACGCGGTGCGCCCGGACCTGCGGGTGCTCGTCATGTCGGCGACGCTCGACGCGGCGCCGGTGGTGCGGCTGATGGGCGACGCGCCGGTGATCGCGAGCGAAGGCCGCGCCTTCCCGGTGCGCACCCTCTACGCGGATCGCCGCCCGGCCGGGCCGATCGAGCCCGCCGTTGCCGCCGCCGTCGAGCGGGCGCTTGCCGAGGAGACCGGCAGCATCCTCGCCTTCCTGCCCGGCGAGCGCGAGATCCGGCGGGTCGCCGACCTGCTGGCCGCCGGCGGGGCCGACCCGGACGTGCGGGTCGAACCGCTCTACGGCAACCTGCCGCCCGAAGCGCAGGACCGCGCCATCGCGCCGGCCCCGCCCGGCGTGCGCAAGGTCGTGCTCGCCACCGCGATCGCCGAGACCAGCCTGACGATCGAGGGCGTGCGCGTGGTAGTGGACGGCGGCCTCGCCCGCGCGCCGCGCTTCGATCCGGCGAGCGGCCTGACCAGGCTGGAGACGGTGCGGGTGTCGCAGGCCGCCGCCGACCAGCGGCGCGGCCGCGCCGGACGCACTGAGCCCGGCGTCTGCTACCGCCTGTGGCCGGAGGCCGAGCACGGCGCGCTCGCCCGCCAGGACCGGCCCGAGATCGTCTCGGCCGACCTTGCCGGCCTCGCGCTCGAACTGGCGGCGTGGGGCGCCAGCGATCCGGCCGGCCTGCGCTGGCTCGATCCGCCGCCCGCCGGCGCGTGGGCGCAGGCGCGTGCGCTGCTCACCCGCCTCGGCGGGCTCGATGCCTCCGGGCGGATCACCGCGCAGGGTGCCGCAATGGCGCAGCTCGGCGCCCACCCGCGGCTCGCGGCGATGATGCTGCGCGGCAGGGCCGCCCGGATCGGCGGCGTCGCCTGCGCGATCGCCGCGCTGCTGGGCGAGCGCGACATCCTGCGCCGCACCGGGGGCGCCCGCGACGCCGACGTGCGATTGCGCCTGGAGGCGATGGACGCGCCGGACGGCGGCGCATTGCCGGAAGGCCTCGCGCTCGACCGCGGCGCGGCGCGCCAGGCGAAGGTCACGGCGCAACAGTGGCAGCGCGCACTCGGCGTCCGGCGCGAGCGCGGCGACGCCGAACGCGCCGGGCTCGCCCTCGCCTTCGCTTATCCCGATCGCATCGGCCGACGGCGCGGCGGCGCGCCCGGCCAGTTCCTGCTGAGCGGCGGACGGGGCGCGACGCTGCCGCCGGCCGACGCGCTGGCGGCGGCCGAGTTCCTGGTCGTCGCCGACCTCGATGCCGGCGACCGCGACGCGCGCATCCACCTCGCCGCACCGGTCAACATCGATGAACTTTCAGCGTCCTGCCCCGAGCTGATCGAGACCGTGGCGGCGGTTTCCTGGGATGCGCGCAGCCGCGGCGTGCTGGCGCGACGGCGCCGCATGCTGGGCGCGCTGGTGCTGGGCGACGAGCCGCTGGCCGACGCCGATCCCGCCGCGATCGCCGCGGCGCTGCTGGAGGGCGTGCGCGCGCTGGGCGCGTCGGCGCTGCCGTGGACGCCGGAGGCCGAGGCGCTGCGCGTCCGCGTCGCCTTCCTGGCGCGGATCGAGGCCGCGCCCGGCGGCTGGCCCGACTGGTCCGACGCGTCGCTGCTCGCGACCGCCGGCGACTGGCTGGCGCCGTGGCTCGGCGGCGTCGCGAAGCTCGACGACCTGCGCCGGCTCGACCTGCGCCGCATCCTCCACGAGCGGCTGACCCCGCCCCAGCGCAGCGCGCTCGAGCGGCTGGCGCCGACACACCTCGCCGTGCCGAGCGGCGCGCGGCTGCCGGTCGACTACGCGGGCGACGCGCCGGTGCTCGCCGCCCGGTTGCAGCAAATGCTGGGCTGCACCCGCCAGCCTGCCGTCGCCGACGGCCGGGTGCCGGTGCTGCTGCATCTCCTGTCGCCGGCCGGCCGGCCGATCCAGGTCACCCGCGACATCGCCGGCTTCTGGGCCGGCAGCTATCGCGAGGTCCGCCGCGAGATGCTGGGCCGCTACCCCAAGCATCCCTGGCCGGAAGACCCGGCCGCCGCGGCGGCGACCGACCGGGCCAAGCCGCGCAAATGATCAATTCCTCCCCTGCCCGTTGTCAGCCGGCGCGCAGGTGATAGATTTGACACCGCCGCCCGCCCTCGCCGCAGCTTTCCTGCGGCATACGATTCGTTCGAGGTGACGCTAGTTTCCATTGCGGCGTCCGGCTGCCGGTCGCGCCCGAATTGCGCCACATGGTCGCCGCAAGCCTCCGTTAACGCCGTAGGCGCACACTGGCCGGCTCGTGACTGGCCGTGGCGCACGAACCCTAACCGTTTGGGGCCTTTGGTATGCTGACGCGTTCGACGGGTCTGATCGACCACGATCTCGCGGCCGACGACAAGGAGGCGATGAAGCGGCGGCTGCTCGGCCACCTGCGCTTCGCCACCGGAAAGGACCACAGCCACGCCGCCCCGCGCGACTGGTTCATCGCCGCCGCCGCGGTGGTGCGCGAGACGATGGTGCAGCGCTGGTCGCCGTCCGAAGGCGACTGCTGGATGGGCAAGCGGGTGTTCTACCTGTCGATGGAGTTCCTGCCCGGCCGGCTGCTGACCGACACCTTGCGCAACCTGGGCCTCTATGACGCCTGCCGCGACGCGCTCGCCGACTTCCGGGTCGACCTGGAAGCGGTCGGCGAGTGGGAGCATGACGCGGCGCTCGGCAACGGCGGCCTCGGCCGGCTCGCCGCCTGCCTGCTCGACGCCATGGCGACCGTGGGCTACTGCGGCGGCGGCTACGGCATCCGCTTCGACTACGGCATGTTCACCCAGCGCATCGAGAACGGCTGGCAGGTCGAGTACCCCGAGCTGTGGCTGCGCAACGGCACGCCGTGGGAGTTCCCCCGCCCCGAGGTGATGTTCCCGATCCGCTTCGGCGGACGCGTCGTCGAGGCCCACGACGAGCACGACCGCACCATCCGCCAGTGGATCGACACCGACGAGGTCTCGGCGATGGCCTACGACGTGCCGGTGGTCGGTCACCGCGGCAACCAGGTCAACACGCTGCGCCTGTGGTCGGCCAAGGCGCGCGAGGAGTTCGACCTTGTCCGCTTCAACGAGGGCGATTTCGTGCGCGCGGTCGAGAACCGCACCGCGTGGGAGAACCTGTCGCACGTCCTATACCCCAACGACGCAACGCCTGCGGGGCGCGAGCTGCGATTCAAGCAGGAGTACTTCTTCGCCAGCGCCTCGATCCAGGACATCGTCGCGCAGTTCATGCGCACCCACGATTCGATCGAGGCGCTGCCCTACCACGTCGCGATCCAGATCAACGACACCCACCCGGCGATCGCGCCGATCGAGCTGCTGCGCCTGCTGGTCGACGAGCACCGGCTCGACTTCGACCGAGCGCTCGACCTCACCCAGCGCACCTTCGGCTACACCAACCACACGCTGATGCCGGAGGCGCTGGAAGTGTGGCCGGCGGCCTATTTCGAGCGCATGCTGCCGCGCCACCTGGAGATCGTCTACGAGGTCAACGAGCGGCTGATCCGCGAGGCGTCGCGCAACCACCCCGGCGACTTCGGGCTGTTCGAGCGCACCTCGATCATCGGCGAGGCCGGCGGCCGCCACGTGCGCATGGCGCACATCGCCTACTTCACCAGCCATCGCATCAACGGCGTGTCGAAGGTCCACACCGAACTGATGCGCGAGACGGTGTTCAGCGACCTGCACCGGCTCTATCCCGACCGCATCGTCAACGTCACCAACGGGGTGACGCCGCGGCGCTGGCTGCACGGCTCCAACCCGCGCCTGTCGGAGCTGATCACCTCGCACATCGGCGAAGGCTGGATGACGCGACTGACCGAGCTGGAGGCGCTGGTGCCGCTCGCCGAGGACGGCGAGTTCCAGGCCGCGTTCCGCGCCGCCAAGCTCGCCAACAAGCAGCGGCTTGCCCGCCACATTGCGACCCGCTGCGCGATCTCGGTCGACCCGCACTCGATCTACGACGTCCACATCAAGCGCATCCACGAATACAAGCGCCAGCTGCTGAACGTGCTGCACGTCATCACGCGCTACCTGCGGATCAAGAACGACCCGCAGGCGGTGCGGCTGCCGCGCACCATCCTGTTCTCCGGCAAGGCGGCGCCGGGCTATGCGATGGCGAAGCTGATCATCAAGCTGATCAACGAGGTCGCGCAGGTCATCAATGCCGACCCGGCGGCGCGCCACCTGCTGAAGGTGGTGTTCCTGCCCAACTACGGCGTCAGCGAGGCGCAGCGCATCGTGCCCGCGGCCGACCTGTCGGAGCAGATCTCGACCGCCGGGACCGAGGCGTCGGGCACAGGCAACATGAAGCTGGCGCTCAACGGCGCGCTGACGATCGGCACGCTGGACGGCGCCAACATCGAGATCGGCGACGCGGTCGGCCACGAGAACATGTTCTTCTTCGGCCTGACGGTGCCGGAGATCGACGACATCCGGCTGCACGGCTACGACCCCAACCACTACATCGGCGGCGACGGCGAGCTCGACGCGGTGCTCGACCTGATCGGCTCCGGCGTGTTCTCGCCGCGCGAGCGCGACCTGTTCCGGCCGATCGTGGATTCGCTGCGCTACGGCGACCGGTACCTGATATGCGCCGATTACCGGGCCTACATGGCAACCCAGGACCGGGTCGACGCGCTCTACGCCGACCCGCGGGAATGGAGCCGGCGGGCGATCCTCAACGTCGCGCGCATCGGCCAGATGTCGAGCGACCGCGCCATCGCGGAATACGGCCACCTGGTATGGGGGCTTGGCCCGGACAGCCCGCGCAGCGCCCTCGCGGATCCCGGCGTCCGCCGGCAACGGCAGGAAGCCGCCGCCGGCGAATGATCGGGCGGGCGCGGCGCGACCGGCCCTAGAGCGATATCAGATCAGGTGTGATCGAATACCGCTCTGGGTTCTTCGTTGGTCGCATTCTCTGCGGCGAACCGGATTCCACTTCGCCGGACAATGCTCTAGCCGGAAGAACCGGCGGCTTCAGTCTTGGCTTCCGCCGGGGCCTGCGCCTCGAGGAGCCGCGACACGCAGAGCGACGCCGCGCCGGAGATCGGCTCCTCAATGCCCGGGGGCGTCGCGAACCCGCCCTTCTCGATGATCGTGTCGCGCTCCCAGTAGGAACTCTCGCGCAGCGAGGCGAGCTGCGCGCGCGCATCCGGCCGCCCCATGAACTCGTCGACGCAGACCGCCGCGGCAAGCTCGGCGCGCGCATCGTCGGCCGCCGTCTCGGCCATGTCCCTCGCGGTGCCGCCGGTCACCCAGCCGCCGATGGTGAAACCGACGATCAAGGTCGCGACGACGCATGCGGCGCCGGTCCAGAACACCGCCGCCTTGGATGCCCGATAGTCGTCCCAGCGTTGCTTCATCTCCGTAAAGCCAGCCATTTCCGATTTCTCCCCTTGTTCGTTCGTGTCTATGGCGTAGGGGAATTGTGGCATTGGGAGGATCAGGTTCAACGGGTCCGGAAACGCCGGGACACCAGAAATTCGACCGCACTCACGTCAATCGATTGTTATCCGGGGACATTTGCGAACAACGGTCAAATTATATTGATTGTCATTCTGAGGGTCGTCCTTACGCAATGCTACCAGTCTTCGGAAGATTACTTATCTCGGGGCGCAAACAGGGGGGCGAGCATTTCCTTCAGTGGCGCCGGTCCAGAGCTTCGCGCAGCTTGGCCGCGAGCTCCGGCCGCCGGTACGGCTTGTGCAGCAGCAGCACGCCGGGATCGAGCCGGCCCTGGCTCTGCAGCGCGTTCTCGGTGTAGCCGGACGTGAACAGGACCGGCAGGTCGGGGAACAATCGCCGCGCCGAGTCGGCCAGTTGCCGGCCGTTCATGCCGCCCGGCATCACGACATCGGTGAACAGGAGGTCGAACGGCGCATCGGCACGCAGGACCTCCAGCGCGGCCGCGCCATCGGCGACGCTGACCACGCGGTAGCCGAGGGCGCGCAGCAGTGCCGCGACGTGATCGCGCACGAGTTCGTCGTCCTCCACCAGGAGGATGCGCTCGGAGCCGCCTTCGACCGCGGCGGCGACCGCCGCGCTGCGGCGGTCGGCGTCATGGGGCGCGCGCGGCAGATAGAGCTTCACCGTCGTCCCCTGGCCCACCTCGGAATAGATCTTCACGTGGCCGCGTGACTGCTTGACGAATCCGTACACCATGCTGAGGCCGAGGCCGCTGCCGTGGCCGATCTCCTTGGTGGTGAAGAACGGCTCGAATGCGCGGGCCGCGACGGCGGCGGTCATACCGATGCCGGTATCCGATACCGCGACCAGGACGTAGGGGCCTGGGGCGACATCGTCGTGCCAGCTGGCGTAGCTTCCGTCGAGCTGCACGTTGCTCAGCTCGACCGTGAGCCGGCCGCCGTCTGGCATCGCGTCGCGCGCATTGAGGCAGAGGTTGAGCAGCGCGCTCTCCAGCTGCGCCGGGTCGACGACCGCCCGCCACAGGCCCTCGCCGCGCGCCATGACCATCTGGACGTGCTCGCCCAGGGTCCGCTGCAGCAGCGTGCCCATGCCGGCGACCAGAGCGTCGACGTCGGTAACCTGCGGCGCCAGCGGCTGGCGGCGCGCAAAGGCGAGCAGATGGCGGGTCAGGTCGGCGCCGCGCTCTGCGGCATTGCGCGTCATTTCGGCGAAACGCGCCAGCGCCGGCGTGTCGGCCAGCGCCTCGCCGAGAAGCTCGGCGTTGCCCAGGATGACCGTCAGAAGGTTGTTGAAGTCGTGCGCGACGCCGCCGGTGAGCTCGCCGATCGCGCTCAGCCGCTCGGACTGCGTCAGCCGCGCCGCTAGGCGGCGGCTGTCGAGCATGCGCCCGATGTGGGCCGCGACCGCCGAGACCATGGCGACCTCCTCGGCCAGGAACGGCTTGTCCGTGCCGGCGATCTCGGGCAGCGGCGCCGGGTAGCCGATCTCGACGAAGCCGGCCGCGTCGCTGCCGGCGGCGATCGGCACGCGCAGCGCGGCAGCAGGCTCCCGCCACGCGTCGCATCGGTACTCGGCGCCTTCGACCTGCACCCAGGCAACGGCAAGGTCGTCGCGCAGCAGCGCCTGCGGCAGGACGCGCGCGACCTCGCGGCAGATGTCCTCGACCGACCTGGTGTAGTCCGACGTGAGGTCAAGCACGCGATAGAGGCAGCGCAGCTCCTTGACGCGTTCGCGCAGGCTCTCGAAGGTGCGGGTGCGATCGATGGCGATCGCGACGAGGTGCGCGAAGCGCCCCATCAGCCCCACCTCGCCCTCCCTGGGCGCACGCGGCTCGCGGTAGTAAAGGGCGAAGCTGGCGAGCACGTCGCCGGCGGCATTCTTCACCGGCACCGACCAGCACGCCCGCAGGCCGTGCGCGCGCGCCAGTTCGCGAAACGGGTCCCACAAGGGATCGGTGTCGATGTCGGCGACGACGACCGCCTCCCCCCGATGCATCGCGGTGCCGCAGGACCCCATGCCGGGTCCAATCGTCATGCCGTCGATCGCCGCATTGTAGGAATCGGGCAGACGCGGCGCCGCCCCGTGGCGCACGCGGCCGCTTTCTGCGTCTAGCAGCAGCACCGACGCCGTCGCGCCGTCGGCGAACGCCTCGATCGCCAGCACGATGCGTTCCAGCACCGCCGGCAGCGGTGCGCCCGCCGCCACCATCTCGAGCACCTCGGCGTCGGAGGCGCGCAACGCGGCGTTGCGCTGCCGCGTGCTGACATCGCGGAAGCTGATCACCGCGCCGCCGACCGCGCCGGAATCGTCGCGCAGCGGCGAGCAGACGCAGAACACCGGAAACGCCCTTCCGTCGCGGCGACGGAACGTCGCGTCGGCGACCTGGCGCGGCTGGCCGTCGCGCAGCGTCAGGCGGATCGCGCTTTCGGTGTCGCCCGGGCCGCGGGCGTCCAGCAGTTCCGAATGCTTGCCGACCACATCCTGCTCGTCCCAGCCCAGCATCTCGCCGGCCGCCGGGTTCTGCCGCAGCACCCGACCCGCGGCATCCACCATCTGGATGCCGACGGCGATCGAGCTAACGATCAGGTCGCTCTGCCGTCGCGCCGCCGCGAGCGCCTGCTCGCCGCGCTTGCGCGAGTCGATGTCCTGGAAGGCGCCCTGGACCTCGACGATCCGACCGGCGGCGTCGCGCACCGCCTCGCCCCCCACATGCACCCACAGGCGGCGGCCGCGGGCGGTGACGATCTCCAGCTCCAGATCGTAGGGCGTGCCGTCGCGGGCGCAGGCCTCGAAGCAGGCGCGCAGGCGCGCACGCCATTCCGGCGCGTAGAAGGCGATCGCCTCCTCGATCGCCGGTACATGGCCGGCGGCAACTTCGTGGATCGCGCAGACCTCGTCCGACCAGTCGACCCGGCCGGTGGCCATGTCGACCGACCAGCCGCCGATCCGCCCCACGCGCCCGGCGACGCGCAGCAGCATCTCCGCCCGTCGCAGCCGGTCGCCGCCGTCCGGGCGGTCGGTCCCGACGGCACGCGGCGAGGGAATTTCCGTCATCTGCGCCCCGGCAACCTCGTCTGCAAGCCCCATCCGACAGTAAAGCCAGATTAATGCAAACGAATGGTTGCGATCAGCCGGACTCGCGGGGCCGCGGCCGGTCGCGGCCGATTACCGCGGCCATGCCGGCGATCACTGGATGGGACGCCACCGCCTCGACCGGCGGATCGATCTTACGCCGCCAGTTCGGGTGCTGATCGGTCGTGCCGGGGACATTGACCTGCGCCACCTCGCCGACCAGGTCGGCGAGGTCGACCGCGAACAGGATCGCCGGCGTGCGGGCGAGGAAGGCGTGCAGCGCCTCGACCAGCGCCGGCGTGGCTTCCTCCGGCGCGTCCGGGTGGTCCGGCGCCAGCAGGCCCGCCTGCTTCAAAGCCTGGACGAGGCCGGCGCGGTCGCGCAGCCGCTGCGACCGCACGTCGGCCGCCACCGCGGCGTCCGGGAACAGCCCCAGGCGATCACGCACATCGATGTCGATCGACCGCCAATAGGCGGGGAGCGTCGCCAGGTCGTGGGTGGAGATCGTGACCATGGCGCCGCGCGGGTAGTGCTCGGGCGGCTTGTAGTGGCTCGGACCGTCCATCTCGAAGATCGCCAAGCGATACGACAGGACGCGCGCCTCCGCCAGCGCCGTGCGGATCTCCGGCGGCACGGTGCCGAGATCCTCGCCGATCACCATGCAGCGCGCGCGCACGCTTTCCAGCGCGACGATGCCCAGCAGGTCCTCGAACGGATAGCGCACGTAGCAGCCGGCGTCGGCGCGCACGCCGTGCGGCAGCCAATACAGCCGCATCAGGCTCATCACGTGGTCGATGCGCAGCGCGCCGGCGTGGCGCATGTTGGCACGCACCGTCGCGACGAACGGCGCATAGGCCGCCTCGCGCAGCGCCAGCGGGTCGAACGGCGGCAGGCCCCAGTCCTGGCCGAGGCGGTTCCAGTCGTCGGGCGGCGCACCGGTGGACACCGCCTTGGCGTAGGCCGCCTGGCAGGCCCACGTCTCCGCGCCGCCGCCGTCCGCGCCGAGCGCGAGGTCGCGATAGAGCCCGACCGGCATCCCCGCGGCGCGCGCCCGCGCCGCGGCCGCCCCAAGCTGGCGGTCCGCCTGCCACTGCAGCCAGGCATGGTAGCCGATGCGGTCGGCGGCCTCGGCGGCGAACGCGCGCACCGCCGGCGACTCGGGGTCGCGGAACTCGGGCGGCCAGGCCGGCCAGCCGCCGCGGTCGCGGAAGCGCTCCGCCAGCGCTTCGAACAGGCAGAGCCGGTCGAGGGCGGCGCCCCGCTCCGCGCGGAAACGCGCGAAGTCGGGATCGGCGCTCCAGCGCGGCAGCCCCGCACGGTACAGCGCCTCGAGCGCCGGCAGCTTGGCCGCCGCGACGCCGGGGAAGTCCACCAGGCCCGCCGCGCGCAGCGCCGCCAGCCGCCCCTCGTCGGGCTGCGCCGCCGCACAGCCGGCGTAGCCTTCGATCGCCGACGGGTCGATCGACAGCACGTCCAGGAAGCCGCGGTGCGACGGCGCGTAGGGGCTGGCATGCGCGGGGTTGGTCGGGAACCGCTCGTGCAGCGGGTTGAGCCCGACGAACGATGCCCCCAGCCCTCCGGCCGCATCGGCGAACGCGGCGAGGTCGCTGAAGTCGCCGACCCCCCAGTTGCGCGCCGACCTGAGGCCGTAGAGCTGGATCGCAAGGCCCCACAGCCGCGCCCCGTCCTCGGCCGCCGGCGGCAGGTAGGCGGCGTGCGGAACGACGATCAATGCGGCCTCGACCGCGATGCCAAGGCCGTCCAGGCCGACGCGGTGATAGCCGAGCGGCGGCGTGACCGGCAGCTCGAACCGCCGCCGCTCGACGGTTGCGCCGTCGATCTCGCGCGTCCCTTCGACCGGCAGCGAGTCGATGCGCACCGACCCGAACCGGCTGCCGCCGTCCTCCGTCCGAAGGGTCCAGGCCAGCACGACGCCGCCGAGCGCGGCCGGTATCGACAGCGGCAGGACGATGGGGGAATCCGATCGCAGCACCAGCACGGGCGGCAGCGGCCGCCGCCACGGCCGTTCCTCCAGCGCGCGCAGGCTCGCCGCCGCCTGGTCGTCGTCGGCCGCCGGCAGGCCCATGGCGCCGAGGACGGCGCGAACCACTTCGGCCGGCGACGATTGCGGCCGGTCCCAGGCGTCCCGGTAGTCCGGCGTCACGCCGGCGGCATGGCACAGTTGCGCGAGTATTTCCATGGAGGTCAGCGCTCCGCCGGCGGCCGCGGCAGCAGCACGCGCTGGAACAGGGCGACCGCGCCGGGCGCGACCGCGTAGTGGGCATCCGGATCGAAACGGCCGTCTTCCGCTGGCGCGGCGTCGACCGCGGTGTCGATCAGGCGCACCCAGGCCTCGTCGCCGCGGAACTCGGGCAGCCGGTAGCGGACGGCCGCCGCTCCGCCGTTCATCAGCACCAGGAACGAGACGTCGTGCGGCGGCGCGTCCTCCACGAGCTCACGCTCGCTGAACGCCGCCCCGTTGATGACGAACCCAAGGCTGTGAAGTCCCGGCGCATGCCAGTCCTCCGGTGTCTTCTCGCCGCCGTTGGGGGCGAGCCACACGACGTCCTTCAGGGCGTCGCCGGTCGCCGGCACCCCGCGGAAGAAGCGTGCGCGCCTGAATACCGGGTGTGTCCGGCGCAGGGCGATCAGCCCTTGGACGCACGACATCAGCCCCCGCGCCTCCCCGTCGATTGCCGACCAGTCGATCCAGCCCAATGCGTTGTCCTGGCAGTAGGCGTTGTTGTTGCCGCCCTGCGTCCGGCCGATCTCGTCCCCGGCCAGCAGCATCGGCGTGCCCTGCGCCAGCAGCAAAGTGACCAGGAGGCTGCGCATGCGGCGCAGGCGCAGCGCGTTCGCTTCCGCATCCGCGGTCGGGCCTTCAACGCCGCCGTTGGAGCTGTGGTTCCCATCGGGGCCGTCACGGTTGTCCTCGCCGTTGGCGAGATTGTGCTTGCGCTCGTAGCTGACCAGGTCGCGCAGGGTGAAGCCGTCGTGGGCCGTGATGAAGTTGACGCTGGCCCATGGCCGCCGGCCGCGGCCGGCGAAGATGTCGCTGGAGCCGGTAAGACGGGAGGCCAGCGCGCCGACCATTCCGGCTTCGCCGCGCCAGAACCGGCGCACCACGTCGCGAAACTGGTCGTTCCACTCGCCCCAGCCCGGCGGGAAGCCGCCCAGGCGGTAGCCGCCTTCGCCGAGGTCCCACGGCTCGGCGATCATCTTCACCCGCGACAGCACCGGATCCTGGACCAGCGCGTCGAGGAAGCCGGCGCCGGGGTCGAACGCGCCGTCGCGCTCGCGCCCCAGCGTGGTCGCGAGGTCGAGCCGGAAGCCGTCGGCGCCCATTTCCGTCGTCCAGTAGCGCAGCGAATCCAGCACGAGCTGCAGCACCTTCGGCCGGTGCAGGTCGAGCGAGTTGCCGCAGCCGGTGAAATCGACGTGGCGGCGCGGCGACTGCGGATCGAGCCGGTAGTACGACGCGTTGTCGAGGCCGCGGTAGCACACCGTCGGGCCGCCCTCGCCGCCTTCCCCCGTGTGGTTGTAGACGACGTCGAGGATCACCTCGAGGCCCGCATCGTGCAGCCGGTCGGTCATGGCGCGGAACTCGTCCGGCCGCCCGGTCGCGAGGTAGCGCGGCGCCGGCGCGAAGAAGGCGATCGAGTTGTAGCCCCAATAGTTGCGCAGGCCCCGCCGCACCAGCGCCTGCTCGTCGAGGAACGCGTGCACCGGCAGGAGCTCGACAGCGGTGACGCCCAGGTCGCGCAGATGGCGGATCGGCGCGTCCTCGGCGAGCCCGGCGCAGCTGCCGCGCCAGGCCTGCGGCACGCCGGGGTGCAGCCGGGTGAAGCCGGCGAGGTGCATCTCGTAGATGATCGTCTCGGGCCACGGCGTGCGCGGCCGCCTGGCGACGGGCGGCAGCGCGGAATCGAGGATGCGGCACTTGGGCACGAACGGCGCGCTGTCGCGCACGTCGAACGAGAGGTCCGCTTCGGGATGGCCCGCCGCGTAGCCGAAGACGGCGTCGTCCCACACGAAGTCGCCCGCCAGGCAGCGCGCGTAGGGGTCGATCAGCAGCTTGTGGTGATTGAAGCGGTGCCCGCGCTGCGGGGCGTAGGGTCCGTAGGCGCGCAGCCCGTAGAGGTCGCCCGGCCGCAGATCGGGGAAATAGCCGTGCCAGACGGTGTCGGTGTGTTCCGGCAGCGCCGCGCGCGTGCGCTCGCGCCGGCCGTCGGCTGTGAACAGGCACAGCTCGATGCGCTCGGCGTTCTCCGAATAGACCGCGACGTTGACGCCGCGGCCGTCCCATGTCGCACCGAGCGGATACGGGAGGCCGGTCCGGAGCCTGAGGCGGTCGCCGGTCATGGTCGCGCGAGTCACCGGCGACGGTCGTGGACGGCGGGACGCGTCATGCCGCGGCGCTCGCGGTGCGGGACAGTGCTGCTCATCGCCCCTTCGTCATGAAGGCCTTGCGCGCGCGATCTTCAAGCCGAGACCGGCGGAACGTGCGCCCTGAAAAGACGGTCGGACATGATCCATATCAACGCCGCGTTAACAAGCTGGTAAGATAAATTTCCTAAACAGGGCGACACGTCCGGGGCTGGGGGCAAACAGTCTAAGGACGCATCATGCGCCTCCTCTTCGTCGCGTCTGAGATCTATCCGCTGGCCAAGACGGGCGGTCTGGCCGATGTCGCGGCCTCGCTTCCCGTGGCGCTGGCCGAGGCCGGCGTCGACGTGCGGCTGATGCTGCCCGGCTACCCGTCGGCGATGGACACTGCGATCCCGACCGGTCGATCCGTGGCGATCGGCGACCCGCTGGCGGTCGGCGAGACGCGGCTGATCGAGGCGGTGACCCCGCATGGCGGGCTGACGGTATGGCTGGTCGATTGCCCGTCGCTGTACCGGCGCGGCGGCGGCCCCTACCAGGACGACGGCAGCACCGACTGGCCGGACAACCACCTTCGCTTCGCGCTGCTGTCGCACGCCGCCGCGCGCGTCGCGCTGGGTCAGGCCGGCGAGGCGTGGCGGCCGGACGTCGTCCATGCCCATGACTGGCAGACCGGGCTGGTGCCGGCGCTCCTCGCCGCCGCGGGGCCTCAGCGGCCGCAGACGCTGTTCACCATCCATAACGTCGCGTTCCAGGGCAATTTTCCGGCCGAGACGTTCCCGCGGCTCGGCCTGCCGCCGTGGATGTTCTCCGCCGACGGGGTGGAGTTCTACGGCCAGGTGTCGTTCCTGAAGGCCGGCCTGCGCTATGCCGACAAGCTGACCACCGTCAGCCCGACCTACGCGCACGAGATCCTGACCCCGGAATACGGCTGCGGCCTGGAAGGCGTGCTGCAGTCGCGGGCGGCCGACCTCGTCGGCATCCTCAACGGTGTCGACTACGGCCTGTGGTCGCCCGACGACCGCCGACACGTCCCGGCGCCCTATTCGACGCGCGACATGGCCGGAAAGTCCGCGTGCAAGGCCGCGTTGCAGAACGAACTCGGCCTTGAGCCGTCGCCCGACGCGCCGCTGTTCGTCTTCGTCAACCGGCTGACCGAGCAGAAGATGGCCGACGCGCTGCCCGACGCGGTGCCCGCGGTCTGCGCCCAGGGCGGCCAGCTCGCCGTGTTCGGGCGCGGCGACGCGTCGATCGAGGCGCGGCTGACGGCCGCCGCCGCCCGCTTCCCCGGGCGCGCCGCGGTGCGGATCGGCTACGACGAAGGCTTCGCCCGCCGGATGACCGCGGGCGGCGATTCCTCGCTGGTGCCGTCGCGGTTCGAGCCGTGCGGGCTGACCCAGCTCTATGCGATGCGCTTCGGCGCCATCCCGGTGGTCAGCCGGGTCGGCGGCCTGTCCGACACGGTGACGGATGCCGACGACGGGGCGATCAGCGCCGGAACGGCCACCGGCGTGGTCTTCAACGAGGTCCGGCCCGACGGCCTGATCGCCGCCATCGGGCGCGCCGGCGACCTCTACCGCCGGCACGAATCGTGGCGGCGCGTGCAGCAGAGCGCCATGACGGTGGACTTCGGTTGGGGCCGGTCGGCCGCCCGCTACCTGGAGATCTACACCGCGCTCGCCGGCCACCCGCGTGCGGAGGCGCCGGCTCCGGATGCCCGGCCACCGCGCGAGGCGCCGGCCGAGGCCCGCCGCGCCCGCGCCTAGCGATCGTCACAAGACAAGCGCGCCGCGATCGACCACAATCCCCCCGTATTGGGGCGGGACAGTCAGCGTACGGCATGGACGTCAAGGAAGAAGACATACTCGGCGACGCCGTGCGTTCGCATTGGTACTACGTGAGCAAGGGGCGTGCGCTGCGCTCGATGCTGCGGGGCGTGCCGGCACGGTCCGTCCTCGACGTCGGCGCCGGCTCCGGGGTCTTCTCCCGCTCCCTGCTGGACGAGCGGTCGGAACGCGCGGTGTGCGTCGACCCCGCCTATCCGCGCGACTGGGACGAACGGCAGAACGGCAAGCCGATCGCGTTCCGCCGCGCGATCAACGACTGCGACGCCGACCTGGCGCTGATGATGGACGTGCTGGAGCACGTGGAGGACGACGTCGGCCTGCTGCGCGACTACGCGCGGATGCTGCGTCCCGGCGCGCATGTCCTGATGACGGTGCCGGCGTTCCAGTTCCTGTTCTCCGGGCACGACCTGTTCCTGGAGCACCGCCGGCGCTACCGGCGCGCCCAGCTCGTCGATGTCGCGCGCGCCGCGGGGCTCGAACCGGTGCGGTCGCAGTTCTTCTTCGGGCTCATCTTTCCGCTGGTGTTCGCGCAACGGCTGACCGAGCGCGTGCTCGTCAGTTCCGGCCGGCTCGCGCCCAAGAGCAGCCTGCACCGGCACGGCGCGCTGGTGAACCGGGCGCTGATCGGCCTGCACCGCGCCGAGCTCGCGCTGTTCCCGCTCAACCGCTGGCTCGGCCTCACCATCTTCTGTCTGGCGCGCGTCCCGGCCGGCGGCATACGCTGATCGCCGCACAAGGATGACGCGGATGACGGCGAAGGCTGCGCCGGCGCCGGCGTGGCATGCCCAGGACGCCGACGCCGTACTCGATGCGCTCCAGGCGACGGCGCACGGCCTGTCCGAAGCGGACGCGGCGCGCCGGCTCGCCCGGTACGGACCCAATCGGCTGACCCCGCCGGCGCGGCGCGGCGCGCTGTCGCGCTTCCTCGCCCAGTTCAACAACGCCCTGGTCGTCGTGCTGCTGGGCGCCGCCGCGGCGACTGCGCTGATCGGCCATGCGACCGACGCCCTGGTGATCGTCGGCGTCACGGTCGTCAACGCCATCATCGGCTTCCTGCAGGAGGGCCGCGCGGAACGCTCGATCGAGGCGATCCGCGGGCTGCTGTCGCTGCGCGCCACGGTGCGCCGCGACGGGCGGCGGATCGAGGTCGACGCCGAGGACCTGGTGCCCGGCGACATCGTCTCGCTGTTCGCCGGCGACCGGGTGCCGGCCGACGTGCGGCTGCTGTCGGGCCGCGCGCTGCAATGCCAGGAGGCGGCGCTGACCGGCGAGTCGCTGCCGGTCGAGAAGTCGGCCGACCCCGTCGATGAGGCCGCCGCGATCGGCGACCGCGCGTCGATGGCGTTCGCCGGCACGCTGGTCACCGCCGGCCAGGGCATCGGCGTCGTCGTCGCCACCGGCGCGGCGACCGAGGTGGGGCGGATCGGCGCGCTGCTGTCGGCGATCGAGCCGTTGACCACCCCGTTCCTGGAGCAGACCCGGGCGTTCGGCCGCTGGCTGACCGCCGCGATCCTGGCGCTGGCGGCGGTCACGTTCGCGGCGGGCGCCCTGCTGCGCGACTATCCTCGCGACGAGATGTTCCTGGCCGCCGTCGGCATCGCCGTCGCCGCGATCCCGGAGGGCCTGCCGGTGATCGTCACCATCGCGCTCGCGGTCGGGGTGCAGCGCATGGCGCGGCGCAAGGCGATCATCCGCCGCCTGCCGGCGGTGGAGGCGATGGGTTCGGTCACCGTCGTGTGCTCAGACAAGACCGGCACCCTGACCCGCAACGAGATGACCGTCGTGACGGTCGCGGCCGGCGACGCCGTCTATGCCGTGACCGGCGCCGGCTATGCCCCGCGCGGCGAGTTCGTGCTGGACGGAACGCCGGTCGAGCCGGCGGGTCGCGGCGACCTGGTCGCGCTCCTGCGCGCCGCGGCGCTGTGCAACGACGCGACGCTGCGCCATGCCGGCGACGGCTGGGCCGTCGAAGGCGATCCGATGGAGGGCGCGCTGATCGCCGCGGCGGCGAAGGCGGACCTGCAGGCCGACGCGCTGGCCGGCGAGATGCCGCGTTCGGACGTGATCCCCTTCGACGCCGAGCACCGCTTCATGGCGAGCCTGCACCACGACCACGTCGGGAACGGCGCCGTCTACGTCAAGGGCGCGCCGGAGCGCGTCCTCGACATGTGCGGCGCCGAGCGCGCGGGCGGCGGCGACCGGCCGATCGACCGGGACGGCTGGCATCGCCGTGCCGAAGCGATGGCGAGCCGGGGGGAGCGCGTGCTGGCGGTGGCGGCGCGCCCGGCCGGCGACGGCGAAAGGCTCCTGCGGTTCGACGACGTCGTCTCGGGGCTCACGCTGCTCGGTATCGTCGGGATCGCCGATCCGCCGCGCGAGGAGGCGCTGGATGCGGTCCGCCGCTGCCAGGCGGCCGGCATCAGGGTGAAGATGATCACCGGCGACCACGCCGGCACCGCCAAGGCGATTGCCGCGCGCCTGGGCCTCGCCGCCGCGGGCGACGCGCTGACCGGCCGCGACATCGATGCGCTCGACGACTCCTCGCTGGCCGAGCGCGCCGCCGCGGCGGACGTGTTCGCGCGCACCAGCCCGGCGCACAAGCTGCGGCTCGTCGAGGCGCTTCAGGCGCGCGGCGAGGTGGTGGCGATGACCGGCGACGGCGTCAATGACGCGCCGGCGCTGAGCCGCGCCGATGTCGGCGTGGCGATGGGGCGGACGGGCACCGAGGCGGCGAAGGAAGCGGCCGAGGTGGTGCTGGCCGACGACAATTTCGGAACCTTCGCCGCCGCCGTCGTGGAAGGTCGTACCGTCTACGACAACCTGCGCAAGGCGCTGATCTTCATCCTGCCGACCGACGCGGCGGAGGCGCTGACCCTGGTGGCGGCGATCGCGCTGGGCTACACGTTGCCGATCACCGCGGTGCAGATCCTGTGGGTCAACATGGTGACCTCCGTCACGCTCGCGGCGGCGCTGACCCTGGAGACTTCCGAGCAAGGCGTGATGGCGCGACCGCCGCGCCGGCGCGGCGAGGCGGTCCTGACGCGGCGGCACTGCTGGCGGATCGCGGCGGTTGCCGCCGTGACGGTGATCGGCGTGTTCCTCGCCTTCGCCTGGGTGGCGCGGGACGGCGACATCGCGCTGGCGCGCACGGCGGCGGTCAACGCGATCGTGCTGTCCGAGGCGCTCTACCTGTTCAGCGCCCGCTTCCTCACGGCGTCGTCGCTCAACGCCGCCGCGATCCTGGGCAGCCGGGCCGTGCTGGCCGGGGTGGCGGGCACGATGGCGCTGCAGCTCCTGTTCACCTACCTGCCGCCGATGCAGGCGGTCTTCGACACCCGGCCGCTCGGCGCGGCCGAATGGGCGGTCGCCGCCGCCGTCGCCCTCGCGGTCCTGCTCACCGGCGAGGCCTGCAAGGCGGTGGACCGCCGCCGGGGCGGGGTGTAGACAGGCCCGGCCGCCTGAATTGCGCGGCGGGCAACGAGAAAGTGGGGAGCCGTCCGTTGAGCAAGCTCAGACTCACCTTCGCATGCGGCGGCTACGACCGCATGCAGCCGCTGCAATGGGGAACCGTGCAGCCCGAGGGCATCGACCTCAACTTCATCGAGCTCAATGCGCCGCGCGAGATCTTCGACCGCATGTCCGGCCGTCGCGAATTCGATCTCTCGGAGATGTCGGCGTCTGAGTTCATCTGCCAGACCGGGCGCGGCGTGACGCACTTCGTGGCGCTGCCGGTCTTCCCGTCGAAGGTGTTCCGCCACGGCTTCATGTTCGTCAACCGCAACGCCGGCATCAGGACGCCGAAGGACCTGGAAGGCAAGCGGGTCGGGATGCCGCTCTACACCCAGACCGCGATGATCTGGGTGCGCGGCCACCTGCAGCACGACTACGACGTGGACCTGTCGAAGATCCACTGGGTGCAGGGCGCGGTCGAGAAGTCGGGCAGCCATGGCACGCCGCACGCGCTGCCGCTGCTGAAGCCGGTGCCGATCGAGGTCAACCACAGCGACAAGTCGCTGGGCGAGCTCCTGGCCGAAGGCGCGATCGACGCGGTGGTCGGCTCGCGCGCGCCGGAGGTGCGCCACCCCGACATCGTGCGCCTGTTCCCCGACTACCGCACGGTGGAGCGCGAATACTACAAGCGCACGAAGATCCATCCGATCATGCACCTGGTGGCGATCCGCCGCGAGGTCTACGAGGCCAATCCCTGGATCGGCACCAGCCTCTACAAGGCGTTCGAGGAGTCCAAGCGCCGGGCGATCGAGGCGATGCGCTTCTCCGGCGCGCAGCGGCTGATGCTGCCGTGGCTCTATGCCGACATCGACGAGTACGAGT